>CAVDTR010000031.1:0-35284 GCA_963612015.1 Lachnospiraceae bacterium
GACTTTCCTACGAAAAGACGCTTTCGCGAAACATCATCGTTTAACGAATAGTTTGCCCTATCCTTTAATATACACAAACTTTTTACTACCTAATTCTCCTTATAGTCAGGGGCTTTCCATATCCTAATAACTACACTGCAATATTACAATCTATTTTCTTTCCATATTCGATTATTTTCCGAAATCTATACCTAAATTTCTCCTTATACTTTGATAGCGCCAACTTCAAGTTCCATATAAAATATCATACCATAAACGCGCGTAAAATTAAAATATATTCTAAAACAAAGACTCACTTTACAACACTTCAACGAAAACACAAAAAGATTGCATATCATAATATAGCTTGTAAATGTCAGGCGCTTAACGATTATATATGTTTGTATATGCACAAACGCAATAAAAAAGAATGGAACGAACCTCCTCCCGAACAATCCGTTCCATCCCTAACATCCTTACTTCATTCCCAAAATCGTATAGCTATGTATGTGCACCGGGTACTTATATGTTATATGGCGCCCTTAATATGCACTAATACACAAAATAACTACTTCCTATTCCTGCGTCATTCCCTTCAAATTGCTAAACTGAATGATCAGATCTACACACTGATCAACCGTCAGCTTGCTGGTGTTAAGCGTCATATCGTAGCTTCGGGAATCTCCCCACTTCTTGCTGGTGTAGTAATTGTAGTAGCTTGCACGCTGCTTATCCTGCTTGAGCGCCATATCCTTCGCCTTGGACTCTGTGATGTTCATGCGCTTGGAAATGTTCTTTGCGCGGTCATTGATGTCCGCATGGATAAAGATATTGATGCAATCCGGGTTACCGGACAGCGCGTAATCGGCGCAGCGACCAACGATGACGCAGGACTCGTTCTCTGCGATCTTCTTGATCGAATCAAACTGTGCCAAAAAGATCTTATGATTTAACGGCATATCCAAAAACGGTGCGGAGGAATAACCGCCGCCAGAATATGTATCCATCACAAGAGAATACAAAAAGCTGTTGGTCGGCTTTTCATCATGGTTTTCAAAAATCTCCTCACAGAAACCGGAGTCCTTAGCCGCCTTCTGTAAAAGTTCCTTATCATATAATTTGATGCCGAGACGCTCAGCAAGCTTGATTCCGACCTGTTTTCCACCACTTCCGAACTCTCTTCCGATTGTAAAAATTCGATTACCCATAAAAATACCACCTTTCCGAAATGATGTCACAAATTATATATGTCGCATTCATTTCTTTGTGAAAATTATACAACATAATCGATAATTGTTGCAACAATTTATTGAAATTTTTTTGACAAATCACATTATCAGCTCACATTAATATGGTTTGCCAATGATCTCTGCTAAGTCTCTTGGAAACAAATCGGTTGGAATGATCGGCAATTTGCAGCGATTAGACAATGCGATTCCAAAACAGATTATGACGTAGCTTAACACAAAATAAAAGATTCTGAGTGGAATTGATAAAGGCAGCTTTGTGATCCACAGCTCGTTGATGTCCATCATCTCACCGAACAGAAATCCCGCCACAAAGCTGAACAGATAGGATGGCACAAATCTCTTTTTTAATACCATCAGTGTGATTACAAGAAGTCCCTGAAAAATGTAAGTCCAGGTTCCAAGTGACAGGTTCGGAAATACCTCGCTAAAAGCATAAGGCACGCTCGATATTGCCGATATTCCTGATCCTGACTGCAGCATCAGCAATACGCCAATACTGTTTATTATGATTGCAGCAAGAAGCGCTGCCTCTCCTCTAAGTACAATTCTTTTGTTTTCCATTGCTTTTCTCCCATTTGTTTATTTTTCCGGATGAAATTATAGTCCTTTTCCTAAATGAGAGCAAGTGAAAATCTCCAGTCAAATATCATATCACTTGAGACAATTCTAATCGCTACAATGTCTCCAGCAGATGTACAAAATACTCCGGCAGCGGCGCTGAGACCTCCAGGTACTCTCCTGTCAACGGATGGATAAATCCGATCGTTTTTGCGTGGAGTGTCTGTCCCTGCAGGTGCTTAAAGGCTGACTTGGCATTTCCATACACGGCATCTCCCAGAAGCGGATGTCCGATGCTTGCCATGTGTACACGGATCTGGTGCGTCCGCCCGGTCTCCAGCTTAAACTGCATGTAGGTGTATTTGTCGAAGCGCTTTAACACTTTATAATGGGTGACCGCCGGCTTTCCGTTCTTCTCATTGATCGCCATTTTCTTACGATCGGTCGGGTGGCGTCCGATCGCACCGCTTACCGTTCCCTCGTCATCCTTTACAACGCCGCACACGATCCCCTCGTAGATACGGTTGACGGAATGCTCCTTGATCTGTTCTGCGATTTTCACATGGCTGTCGTCGTTTTTGCAGACGATCAAAGATCCCGTTGTGTCCATATCGATCCGGTGAACGATACCCGGACGGATCTCCCCGTTGATTCCGCTGAGAGAATCCACACAGTGATACATCACCGCGTTGACTAACGTTCCGGTGTAATGCCCGGCAGAAGGATGCACCACCATCCCCTTTGGCTTATTGACGATCAGGACGTCCGAATCCTCATAGAGGATATCGAGCGGAATGTTCTCCGGCTCTATCGCGGTCTGCACCGCATCCGGGAAATTCACGCGCACCACATCGTCTGCCTTGATCCGGTAATTTGCCTTTTCCGGCACATCATTGACCAGAATCCCTTGATCCTTTATGATCTTTTGAAAAAAAGAGCGGGACAGCTCCGGATAGATCACGCTTAAATACTTATCCAGGCGTTCTCCCTCCTGCTCTCCCATCACTTCAAATTCTTCTGTTTTCATATATCAAAGTCCCTCTTTATTTCCGACGCCAATCCCTGCACAGCATCTCACTTTGCCTCCGGCATCAAATCCCTGCACGGCATCTCAATCTTATTTTGCATCCGGCACAGTTTCTTTCTTCTTTTTGGAAGGAAATATCGCCTCAAAATCCGCTTCCTTGTAATAGAACAATCCAAGCACGATCATCAGAAACGCGGAAACCGTCACATAGATATCCGCGACATTGAAGATTGGGAAATTGATCAGGCTGAAATAAAAGAAATCGATCACATAATTGTGTACCACGCGGTCGATACAGTTGCCGATCGCACCTGCCGTAAAAGCGATCAGAATGGCATCCATCGCGTAAAAGCGCTTATTGCCCTGTGGAATGCGCCGGTATATGAGTCCAAGCAAGACAAACACGATGAGTGTCAAAACGCAGAATACCCCCATTTTGAAGCGCAGAAAGGCATCCGGGTTCGCCTCGAAGTATGCGATTTTAAATATGCGCTGCAAAAAGGTTACAATGTCAAACCCAAACGCCGCACTCTGGTTCTCCAGATACCGAAGCTCGAACACACCCGGAATCAATACGCGCGCGCCGTTTGCCTTAAGGAATGCCGCCGCCAGATACTTTGTGAGCTGATCGATCACCACAAGCACAGCTGCCACGATAAATCCGATCGTCATTGATTTCGCTGATTTTTTCTTCATAGTCCAATTCCTTTTCTGATAAATAAGAGCATCAGCGATAGATACTGATGCTCCAATAAGTCTTATATAATTGACCAAATCCTAGTAGTTGATTTCTCCGGTTCCAAAGGCATCCACAATATTCAAGAAATCGCCGGAAATGTCAACATTCGCCGGGGTAATGATGAAGATATAGTTTGAAATCTTCTGCAGATTACCGCTGATCGCAAAGCAGGAGCCTGAGGTAAAATCGATGATACGCTGCGCAATCTCCACATTCAGTCCCTCCACATTGAGCACAACGGTTCTTCCATTTAACAATGTCTCGGTTATCTCTCTTGCATCCTCAACGGATGTCGGTTTAATTACACATACTTCCATACCTGAACCCACCTGCTTTCTGGAGCCCTTTGAGATTGGAGTGATCTTAGGTGCTGTCTTAACTACACGCTCTTTGACCGGCTCCTCCTCATGTACTTCGGTCTTTTCTCTTGACTTGAAGCTCTTCTTCGGCTTCTCCTCATACTCATCATCTAAGTAATCATCATTGCCGAAATCGTAATCATCATCGTCGTCATTCAACCGCATTGCATTTAAAAATTTATCAAGTAAACTCATCTTTATATAACCTCTTTATTAAATGTTGTAATTGCGTTCTCCAAAAATACCGGTTCCGACACGCACAAGCGTCGCGCCCTCTTCGATCGCAACCTCATAATCGCCTGTCATTCCCATAGAAAGAACATCCATACTTACATTATCTATGTTTTGATTCTTGATGTCAACCGATAATTGTTTGATTTCCCTAAAATATAGGCGGTTGTCTTCAGCATTTTCAACAAACGGTGCGATCGTCATAAGACCTTTGATCCGAAGATGATCCATCCCGGCGATCTGTCTTACCATCGCGATCGTATCTTCCTTGTGGATGCCGAACTTGCTCTCCTCCTCCGCGATGTTGACCTCGATCAGGATCGGGACGAACACGTCCTTTTTTACTGCCTGCTTCTGGATCTCCGCCGCAAGATGCACGCTGTCAACGGAATGGATAAGCTCGGTCTTTCCAACGATATATTTTACCTTGTTGGTCTGAAGATGACCGATCATGTGCCACTTGATGTCGCCCGGCAGCACCTCCATCTTATCGCACATTTCCTGCACCTTATTCTCGCCGAAATCCCGAATGCTGCAGTCATAGATGGTCTGTAACATTTCCACCGGCTTCGTCTTGCTGACCGCGATCAGTGTGACATCCGCTCTGTCGCGTCCGCTTCTCTCACACGCCTTTTTGATATTTTCCTCTACCTGTTGTAAATTCTCTTTTAACATCGTACCCGTACACTCCAATCTATTTTGTAATCAACTGGTTCTCCGTAAGCTTTGAACCGTC
This sequence comes from Lachnospiraceae bacterium, assembly GCA_963612015.1. GTDB lineage: Bacteria > Bacillota > Clostridia > Lachnospirales > Lachnospiraceae > Roseburia. The sequence continues at coordinate 4,880 of CAVDTR010000031.1, forward strand.
TAATGCAATGTGATCGTACAAGGAGATTCCATACGCCATTTTCTGCTCAACGATCGCATAGTCCTCATTCTCATACATGATGTTGATCTGCTTGAATACCGCATATCCCTTGTTGATATTGTATACGCCGATCAGCGAATCCTTGTCCGTTCCGATAGTATAGCGCTTGGAGGAATTGTTTATGAGCGCAACGTCCCCCGCCGTGACATCCTCATCGTCAATGTAATAGAAATCATCCGTCTCATAGTAGATCGTCGGTGTGACAAACACGACCTGCTCGCCATCCTCGGTCGTTTTCGAAATCAGAAGTCCGAGATTGTTGGAATCGCCACCCTGTGCAAAGGCTTCCTTCGGAACCGTATAAAATTCTTTCGATGTGATCGCAGACTTCGGAATCTTAAGCCCGCTCTGGTCGTTTACCACCAGTTCGATATCCACGAAACGGTCGTTGATGTAACGCACCATCGCCGTCTGCATCCGAAGATCCAGAAAATAGCGGTTCTGATCCTTTAAGACGGTATATCTTGCATTCGTTGTAAAATCATCCTCGCAGAAACGGATCTTGACGGAGCCGCTCTCTGCGAAAGTTTCTGCCTGCTGTTCTGAGATTTCAATCACTACATCCCACGTTTCATCCGTCACCAGCTTGTAGACCGGCGTATTCGCCTCCACCTTCTCGTTGGTATTTAGGTTATTCCTTGTATAGCCGGAAAAATCCATATAGGACGCATTAAAATCCTCGATGGAATCGTCCTCGTAGCCGTCGGTATAATAGGTGACAAGCCCCGTCTCCCTCGGATAGACCAGATAAAACGTGCTGTTGGAAGCCGCAAGGCTTACCCGATCGCCTAAAGACTCAAGTGCTGCCGTATTGACCATCTGCTGCAGCGTGGAGGACAGATCATCCTTAAATGCCACAACATAGGAAAAATCCTTTGCATTGTAAGCGTTGGTAAAGCTGTCAAGCTTCTGCGAGATTTCTTTGATTGAAGATGTGGAGAGCGTCGTGTCCCCAGCACTTGCCTGACTGATCTTGTCCGATATGTCACCCTTGGTATCGACCGAATAAACAGCGTCGTTTACCGATACGCGGGCAGCATTTTTCACATAATAATTGATATATCCGGCACGCTCCGCATACGCAACCGACTCCTTGCGCAGGATCAGCCCGCGGTAGGTATTGTCGGTCGCGATCGCACCCTGGCTTACCTCGTAAGCTGCAATGCTCTCGGATGTAACATACTGGAAAACGTTAAATGCGATATATACGATAATAACCAAAAAGATCACAAGTCCGATGTTGATGTTGCGCGGCTTGCGATATTTTACAATATTTTTTTCACTCGCCAAAATAATTGCTCCTCTTACCTTGGGACGCATCGTTTACGCCCCTCTATTGCTGTACTATCATAGCATTCTTTTTTGCCGATTACAACTATTCACAACTTTTGTACATATTTTTGTAAATTTGAAAGATACTACCAATAAAACAGGAGGTGAATGCACAATGAAATGGTTAGATTATACCTTATTGGTGTTGGCAGTGATCGGCTGTATTAACTGGGGATTGGTTGGTTTTTTCCAATTTAATCTTGTGTCTCTTCTTTTCGGAGACATGACATGGCTTACCCGTATTATCTATGCGATCGTGGGCTTAAGTGGTCTTTACATGATCAGCTTTTTCGGCCGTATCCGTTCCACAATGGAGGATTGAGATAGAAAAAAGGGGTGCTGAACCATCAGCACCCCGAATAAATCCTCTTATAAAGCAACGATAACCTTTGCCTTTGCGCATTCCGGAAGATCTGCCTTATCCTTGGAAATGCTAAGTACAAAGCGTACCTTGTACTTCTCGCTGATAATATCAAGCTTCTCGATTGCCTTTACGAGCTCTTCTTCAGTTGTAATAGATGCGATTGTAAGGAAGCTGTCCAGATACATCTCCTCAAGGTCGTTATCCTGTGACACGATTCCGCAGATGAATCCGAGGAACTCATCGCAGTCGGTAATCGGATAATCCATAACATTGATCAGACGAACCTTATTGTTCAGCTCATACATATGCTTCTGGCTCTTATCCAGGTAAACAACGCTTCCGCTTGCGGCGGTAACCGATGTATTAACCTTGTCCAGTAATTCCTTTGTCTTGCCTTTGCCCTTGACACCACAGATGATTTCAATCATTGTAAATTCCCTCCCGAAGCACGTTTTATAATAACTATTGCTAGATTTATTATATTATATGTACCTGCAAAAAACAATCACTATTTCGCAAAGCTACTCAGCATCTGGCTCATCAGGTAATAAAGGTTCGATCTTCCGTCCGCCTTGAAAACGATACTGATGATCTTATCCCCCTCCGGGTTCATGGAATATAATACCAGGCAATATCCGGCAGCATTCGTAGTGCCTGTCTTGCCGCCCAATATGGTAAAGCCCTCCGGTGCATCGTATTTGCCGGAAATATAGCGGTTGGTGTTGCTCCACGTCTTTTCGACCGCATCCCCATTCTTGTTCAGATAGTTGACCGTAACATCCTTGCTGCCGATGATCGATACGAAATCCTCATACTGCACCGCCTCTTTAAAGATCAGATACATATCGTAGATCGTCGTGTAATGCTCCTCGTCCGGCAGACCGTTTGGATTGACAAAATGGCTGCCTGTCGCGCCGAGATCCTTTGCCGTGGCATTCATCTCATCCACAAACGCCTCGACCGTTCCGGAGTGGAACTCCGCAAGAGCGATCGCTGCGTCGTTGCCGCTCGCAAGCATCTGACCATACAACAAGTTCTTGACCGAGATCACATCGCCTTCCCGCAGATTGCAGATGGAAGAGTCCGAAGCCTGATCGACAGCGTTGGCGCTGACCGTCACCATATCCGACATATTGCAGTCGCGGATGATAATGTAAGCTGTTAGGATCTTTGTCGTGCTCGCCGGGTACATTTTGCCGAACATATTCTGGCTGTATGTGACCTCCCCGGTCGTCAGGTTAAACACGCCGCCGCCCTCCGCAACGGTCGAATCGGTCTTGTCCGTGCCGAGATCCGCCCCGTCCGTCACGCACAGATCCGTTGCAAAAAAGCTCGATTCCGTGGTATCGGTGTCATACGCGCTTAATTTTGAATTGTAAACCGAATATGGATTCTCAATGACTACCGCCTGTCCACATCCGCTCATAAAAACCGCTGCTATACATACAATGCATAGCAGTTTGATCTTGTTTGTCTTATTTGTACATCTCACGCCAGTCCAAATCTCCTCTATCAAGTGACTTAATCAACAACTCAGCCGTGGCAAGGTTGGTTGCAAGCGGAATATTGTGCTCATCACACAGCTTCACGATGCTGTTGACATCCGGCTCATGTGACTTCGGCTTAAGAGGATCGCGCAGGAAAATAACGAGGTCGATCTCATTGTGCTCGATCTGTGCTCCAAGCTGCTGTGATCCCCCCAAATGTCCCGCAAGATACTTATGCACCTGAAGGTTTGCAACCTCCTCGATCAATCGTCCAGTCGTACCGGTCGCATAGAGCTCATTTTTGCAAAGAATCCCGCGATATGCGATACAGAAGTTCTGCATAAGTTTTTTCTTAGAGTCATGTGCTACAAGTCCGATATTCATAAAGTTACCCCCTTTGTATATTTCAGTGGCTGTAAACCGACATTCAGGACAAACCCCATACCAATATATAATGTCATCAATGAAGTCAGTCCATAGCTGACGAACGGAAGTGTTACACCTGTGTTCGGCATCAGACCGGTGGCAACACAGATGTTGACAAAGCTCTGAAAACCAATCAGGGAACCCATTCCGCAGCAGATCAGCCGCCCACTTAAGTCCTTCGCCTTACGTCCGATCAGGATACATTCCATCACGATCAAAAACAGTAGAAGAATGATCACGGCGGTTCCGACAAAGCCAAGCTCCTCCCCCGCTACCGCAAAGATGAAATCCGTCTGCGGTTCGATGATAAAGTTGGCATTCTTGGCAGAGGTCGCAGCATCATTGCCAAGCCCCTTGCCCCATAACTGTCCGGAGCCGATCGCCATGATGGAGTTTTGCTGTTGAAGCGCGCTATCCGTATAAAGCGGGTTCGTCGGGTCCAGCCACGACATGATACGCTTCATCTGGTAAAATCCCTTGTCGATCAATTCTTCTGCATGTGACAGCAGATATGTTATTCCTACTATAACAATCGGAATTGCAATTCCAAGAACTGTTAGGACTATTTTATAACTTAATCCCGCAATAAACAAGAGGACAACGAAAATAAATGCGGTAACAATCATCGTCGAAGTATCCGGCTGCTTGTAGATCAGGTAAAGAGGAACCCCTACCATTATAAAAGACAATGCCAACAGCCATATCTTATTGATCTTTTCCTGATATTTGCAGAAAAAATATGCAAAAAACAGGATCAATGTAATCTTCGCAAGCTCGGAGGGCTGGAAACGGATTCCGGCGATCTCGATCCATCGCTGGGAGTTGTTGGCACTGTCTCCAAGGCTTGTCTGCACCAGCACCAAAAGACCGACACTTCCGATATAGTAGATCCAGGACAGCTTAAGCAGGACGGAATAATCCAAAAGAGATAGGATCACCATGATGACCAGTCCTGCCACAAAGCCTATGATCTGCTTTCTCTGCACAGATTCCTCCGCGCTGCCGATCACCGCGATTCCGATGGCCGTCAGCAGCACAAGATATATGATTAATTGAAAATGATAGTCTTTCAATTTGTACTGTTTAAACATATTATGCTCTTTTCTTATTTTGCTTTAGTATTACTTTAATCTCATATCCATCGGGCGGCACATCAAAATAGCGGCTGACGATCTCAGAGATCTCCTTCTTCATCTGCGCCATCTTATCCTGCCCGCATTCCACAGGCTCCGCCTCAAGCATCAGCTTTAGGCGCTCTTTCGCAATCGAACCGGTACACTCTCTTCTACCCCTCATAATTGCATTCCCTTCTCCGGAAAATGTGAAAGTTGTCTTTGGAAGCCGTTTTCTTTTTATCGTCCGTCTCCTTGGACAGATCCGTCACATTGATCCGCGGTGTAAGCAATTTTCTTGCAGCCTGCCGGTATGCCTTTCCCGCATCCGACCTCATGGAGATGACCGGAACTCCGCGGTTCTGGCTGACGATCACCTTCTCGTCCTCCGGGATGCAGCCTAAGCAGTTGATCCCTAGGATCTCCTCGATCTCCTTGGAGGAGATCATGTCGTGTCGGCGCATCATGCGGTCATTCGTCTCATTGATCAGAAGCTCCATATTGTAGAACCTGCGGGATTCCAGAAGATACACAACTCGTCCCGCATCGCGCACCGCAGAGATATGAGGTGTCGTGACGATGATCGCCTTATCCGCTGCCGATACCGCAAAGTGGAAACCGTCATCGATACCCGCCGGACAGTCAATCAGGCAGTAATCAAATTCCTTTTTGAGCTGTCCGATCAGATTCTTAAGCTTATCCTCGTAATCGGCAAGCTTTTTCTGCTTCAAAGAAGCAGGGATCATGTACAGGCTTGGATACCTTTTATCCTTGATGAGCGCCTGATTCAGTCTGCATTGATTGTCAAGCACATCCAGCAGGTTGTAGGTGATCCGATCCTCCAGTCCCATAACAACATCCAAATTACGAAGTCCCATGTCCGCGTCGAGCATGACGACTTTTTTATCTAACTGTGAAAGTCCTGCACCGATATTGGCAATAGTTGTTGTCTTGCCAACACCGCCTTTTCCTGAAGTGAAAACAATCGCTTCACCCATGAAAAAAGAAACCTCCTTGTTAAATAATTTGTATATGTGAATGGTATCCGTCAGTCTTGTGAAACATTGTCAGCAGAAGCATTTGCACCCTCTGCATTTGCGGATAACAATTCATCCAGTGTCTGTACTCCAAAATAGTAGGAGAAGATATTCTTTGCCGCAGCCGCTGCGTTGTGGGAGGTATATCCATACGCGATTCGCGTTGCGATCGTGATCTGCGGATTGTCATACGGCGCATAGCCTACAAAAAGCGCGTGGTTCGGGCGCGTCTCCACCTGCTGTGCAGTACCGGTCTTGCCCGCTGCCGCAATCGGGAAATCCTTAAACGAATCGAGTTTTTCCACCACCATCTTCATACCGGAATGGATCGCATCCCACTGTGTCGTATCAAGCACATCCGAAATATCCGTATACGTTTTCTCGTACTGCTCGATTGTATCCCCCTGCGGATCGACAATGCGGTCCATTAGCTGATAGTCATAAAGCTTTCCGGTGGTAACCGCCGTCACATATCTTGAGAGTGATACCGTCGTATAGTTGTTATTACTCTGTCCGATCGCAGCCATGACCGGATAGGAATCCGCGATCTCCGGCGTGTTCTCCTCGATCTCGATGCCGGTCTTTCGATCCAGCCCGTACATGGACGCATATTTCTGGATATAGGAAATACCGAGTGCATCATCATACACGCCATTGCTCTTAAGACTCATCTCATACCCAACGGTATAGAAGAAATAGTTGCAGGAATCGCGAAGCGCCTCCGACACATTGATCGAGCCGTGGTTTCCCGGATATTTCCAGCACTTTGGCTTATTACTGATCTCCATGAACTGACCTTTATCTACGATCTGGGTGCTTACATCGATAAAGTTCTCCGCCAGACCCGCAGTCGCCGTCACCATCTTAAAGGTAGAACCCGGTGCCGTTTTCTCCTGCGTCGCGTAATTGTACTGCGGATTGGAAAGATCCTGATTCAGGCTGTTGAAATACTCCGCGTCAACTCCGTTTGCAAGCCGGTTGTTGTCATAGCCCGGATAGCTTACAAGCGCCCGGATCTGTCCGGTCGCAACGTCCGTGATAACGGTGGAAGCCGTACACGGATCAAGTGCAAGCTGCGCAGGCGTGATCTCGATGTTGTTGATCTTCTGCATGATAAAGTTGTACGGGGAGATGGAACCATCCGTCAGCCCGTTCACCGAAGCATCGTCATAATCAAGCTTATTCTGATCGAACAGGATCAGGCACAGCTCCTTGCCCTTTACAGCCCCGTCATCGATTGCATACTTATAGACGGTCTTTCCAAAATCAAGGTCAGATGCGAGTTTTTCCACGATGTAGCTGCACAAGGTCTGGTAGACCTCCTGGGAGTCTGCGTATTTTTCATCCACCTGAAGCTGCGCGATATCGATCCATTGCTGTGAGATACAGTAATTTAAATATTCCTTCGGGCTTAAATTGCCGGCACGCCACTCCTGATAGACCGAGTCGTCCGTGTCGATCTGCTTGGACAAAAGGATGCCATTTTCACGCAAAAGACTCATCACACAGGTGAAATCATCAAGCATCTCATCCGGCATATCGTTGTTGATATACGGCTCTGACGCACTGAGCTGTTCGGAAATATCCGAAACAGCCTTTTTTGCCCGCTCTTCAAAGATCGCCTGAAGCTCCTGCTCCGTGACAGATGCATCCTCCGCCGCAAAATGCGTTATGTCAATGATGTTATTGTTGATCAGCGCATAATACACATCGTTGATTGGGATGTTGCCATCCTTGATATTGGAATAAAGGATACCGGCAAGCTCCTGCTCCAACAGCTGGTAGACTGCCGCCTGAAGCTCCGCATCGATGCTCAAATACAGATCACAGCCGGTCACCGCGTCCACGTTGCTAATAACCTCGGAGATACGTCCCACGCTGTCTACATAGACCTCGCGCTCGCCGTTCGTTCCGCGAAGATAGCTCTCGTAATACTGCTCCAGACCGGTCTTACCGATGATATCGTTGGTCGTATAGCTGCTGTCCTTTGCCGACAGCTGCTCATATTCCGTGTCGGAGATACGTCCGGTGTAGCCGATAATTGAAGAAAAATACTCACTGTAATTGTATCTTCGCACCGTCTCCTCGGAGATCTCAACGCCGATCAGCTCGTCCGAATGCTCATTCATATAGGCAACCACACGATCGGAAACATCCTCCGCGATCGTGGTCGGATTGTACTTGGTGTAGCGATTCGCATTGATCGCATAGCGCAGGACAACGATCTCATACGCCATCTTCTTCGTGTAGAAGTCGTACTTGTCGTCCTCCTCCGTTCCAGTTTTCTCATCGAGCGTATGTACAGAAAAGCCACTCTTTTTGTCATGCATCAGAAAATCCATGACCTGCTCCGCCGTCGCGTTTGCCTCGTCGAAGTTGAAATCCTTGTTGTACTCAAGCTTGTCATAGGAAACCTTTCCGAACACGTCCGCAAGGAAACGCTTAAGGCTTGTCCCGGATACCGTGTAGCTGAAGGTATCCGTCTCCTCATCATAAGCGATGCGGAAATCATTCGTGATGGATTCCCCGTTGTCCTCGATCGCCTGAATGATTTGTGCAAGCTCCGCGTTGAGCTTTCTGCTCTTTGAGGAACTGCTTCCGTATGTATCGTAGAAAATGACGGCATAGGCAAGCTCATTGTACGCAAGCAGCCGTCCGTTGCAGTCGTAGATATTTCCCCTCGCAGCCTCGACCGTAAGCGGCTTCTGGATACGCATCGTGAAGTTCTCCTGATAATACGCACCATTTACAATCTGAAGGTAGAACACGCGCGCGATCATCGTCGCAAACATCGCGATCACGACCACCGACAAAATAAACAATCTTGAGCTGAAAAATTTTTTTAAAAACTCTTTTATATCATAAATCAAACTTTTTTGCTCTCCTTTTTTCGACCGTCTCCAGTCCCTGATTGATCTTTAACAACAGATAATACAAAAAGATCGTTATGACCATCGTGTAGATAAACTCCGGCAGGATGATGCTCTTTAGGTAATACCAGAACTGGAATCTTCCTCTTAGGAAAAACATCAACAGATAGATCAAAAGGTTAAAGGTAAGATCACTCGCCCCGATCAAAGCCATCGGCAGCTTAATGTCATCCGGGTAAAAACGTTTTTGGAATATTCCGTTGACATACCCGATATACATATAGATTAAAGCATAAATTCCGAGATAAAAACCGAAAAAAATGTCTACAAGCAGTCCGCAAAAAAATCCGACAAACATTCCCTCTTTTCGCCCCCGCATGAATCCGAAGGACGATACGACGATAACGAGCAGATTCGGGGAGATCCCCGCGAAGGAAAATGTTTGGAAAAAGGTGGATTGCAGCAGAAAGCATAGCATAACGATCAAAAATAAAACTATTTTCCGGCGCATGCAAACTCCTTTCCTACCGAACTAATTGCCATCGGTGTTTCCTGTATTCTTGATATCAAGAATGACAAGAACCTCCTGGATATGCTCAAAGTCGACAACCGGTGTGATGGTGCCTGACTTTGTCAGGTTGTTGGCATTCGGCTCGATACTTGCAATATAACCGATCAAAATTCCCTGCTGGTACTGATCCGATACATAGGAAGTCACCACCGGATCGCCGACGCTGACCTTGTCCTCGGTATCCCGAAGCTCGGAAAATGTGATCACACCGTCGCTTGTGAGCTTTTCCAGATCACCCTTGACGTTGAAATTGTCCTGCGTCGTTGTGACCATCGCGCTCACGTTGCTCGAATCGTCGATGATGCTGCGCACCTTCGCGTAATTCGGTCCGACATCCGTGATGATCCCGACAAGACCGCTTCCCGCGATGACGTTCATCCCGACCTTTAAGCCGTTGTCCGTTCCGCGGTCGATGGTAAACGTATGGAACCAGTTGCCGCTGTCCTTTGCGATAACGTTGGCAGCGACCTTCTCGTAGCTTGGATATTTTTCATCCAGTTCAAACAACTCGCGGTAGTTTTCCAGCTCATATCCCTCAAGCATGATGGTGTTAAGCTGTGTCATCAGCTCATCGTTCTGCTGCTTTAGCTTTTCATTTTCTGCAAGCACTTCGCTTAGCGTCCGAAAATCATTTGCCTTTGACGAAATGTTCTGTCCGAGATTGTTGATCCCTCTCTGCATCGGAACAAAAATATAACCGGCGACAGAATTCAGCGGTCCTCCGGTTATGTTTAAGGTAAGGGACAAAAGAATCGCGCAAACGCACACAACGGTAAGACTAAGCAGAATATATTTCGTTGGTATTGCTTTTTTCTTGTTACGAAAACCCTTCATGAAACCCTCTATTTCAATAGACTATTCTTGATTGTAAACGGTAAATGGCGGTACTTCGGATCGGAAACAATCTTGACCAGTCCTCTTACGGAGCTTTCCTCCGGTGCATCGCTCACATTTACCTTGATGTTGGAGATCTGCTCAAACAGCTTATCGAGATTATCGATCTTTGCTCCGCCGCCCGTAATGTAGATACCAGAATGGATAATATCCTTTGCAAGCTCCGGTGGAGTCTTCTCAAGGATCATCTTGATGGAGGAACAGATTGACTCCAGATTCGCCTTAATCGCGTTGTAGACAACCTCAGCCGAGATCTCCATCTCGATCGGAAGTCCGCTGACAACATCGCGTCCGACAACAACCATCGTCTCGGTTCTGCCCGGAAGTCCGGAACCGATGCGCTCCTTTAACTGCATTGCGGTTTTCTGTCCGATGATGAGGTTGAACTCCTTGCGGATATAGCTGATGATGGATTCGTCGAGACGATTACCGCCAAAGTGGAGCAGATCGCTGAGGACAAGACCCCCTAAGGAGATCACGGAGATCTCTGTGGTATCTCCACCCATATTGACGATCATGACACCGGTCGGCTCATTGACATCAATTCCGAGTCCGACTGCATCCGCGATCGGCTTCTCGCATAGTAAGACGCTCTTTGCGTGGAAGCGCTTTCCTGTAAAAAGCTCATAGAACGCACGCTTCTCCACATCCGTGATGTCGGTTGGAACCGCAACGACAAACTCTGAGTTTTTGGCCTTGCCCTTGGTCTTGTCATCCAAAAATTCGTAAATGAACTCCTCCATATCATGAAACTCGGCGATCACTCCGGTTGTTACCGGGAACACGACCTGAATGGATTCCGGTGTCTTCTCATACATTGCATACGCCTTGTCACCGTAAGCAAAGATCTCATCCTTTCCACGAATGGCAATGGTATTTTTTTCCATAAAGATCTTGCCGTTGGACTTGGAAAAGACCTTTAAATTGCTCGTTCCGAGATCTATACCATATACATTGTTGTTCATTGCGTTTACCTCTTCCTTTTGTTATATGCTTTGTTCTTTAAAACTAAAATACTGGTTGTCACCGATGATGATGTGGTCTGCAAGGCAGATGTCAAACAGCGCCGCGCATTCCCGCATACGCTCCGTCACCCGCATATCGTCCCTGCTCGGAGACGGATCTCCGCTCGGATGATTGTGCAGCAGGATCAGCACCGAAGCGTTCTTTTCGAGTGCGCCCCGAAGTACCTCCCGCGGTGAAAAATATGCATAGCTGGTGCTCCCGACCGAAAGCCTCGCATCTCCGAGGAAATTCGCCTTCGCATCGAAGTACGCACACATCAGAACCTCCTGCTTCTCATGGCGCATCTGCTCCATATAGTAATCCGCGACAGTTCCTGCACAGTCGAGCCTTAACTGATAGCCGCGCTGTGTCCTTGCAATGCGCATGGAAAGCTCCGCGACAGCCTTTAGCTGGATTGCCTTCACCCTGCCGATGCCGTTGGTGCGCATCATTTCCTCCATGGACATTTCATAGAGGTTGAGCAGATTCCTATGCCTCTGGCACAATAGCTCCCGCGACAGCTCAAGCGCCGTCTTATCCTTGGTGCCGCTCTTGATGATGATCGCCAAAAGCTCCGCATCCGAGAGCGCACCCGCACCATATTTTACGAATTTCTCATACGGGCGTTCCGACTCCGGAAGTTCTTTTACAATTACATGTCTATCCATGTTTTCCTTTCTACTCTCTCCCAAAAGCACAAACAGACATCATATAATATCAAGTTATCTTATCACAATTAGACCAGCTTAACAAGATTGCGTTCGTAAAGTTTTTGTAAGGACGACAAAATGCCGAGCTTCGCGTGATACCAGGTAAGTCCCCCTTGGAAGTACACGGCATACGGCTCCTTCACCGGTCCGTCCGCAGACAGCTCGATGGAAGATCCCTGCACAAAAGCGCCTGCCGCCATGATGACATCGCTGTCATATCCCGGCATCGCCCACGGTTCCGGTGTCACATAGCTGTCAACCGGAGCTGCCGCCTGAATGCCCTCGCAGAAAGCGATCATCGCATCCTTGTTGTGGAAGGTGACCGCCTGGATGATGTCGTGGCGGCTTTCGGTTCCGTTCGGGATCACGTCATAGCCAAGCTTCTCATAGATATTTGCCGCGAAGATCGCACCCTTTAACGCACCGCTTACAACGGTCGGTGCCAGAAACAGTCCCTGATAAAACGACTGTATCACGCCGAGGGACGCTCCTACCTCTTTTCCGAGTCCCGGCGAGGTCAGACGGTAAGCCGCATTCTCCACGCACTCCTTCTTGCCGACGATATAGCCGCCGATCGGTGCAAGTCCACCGCCCGGATTCTTGATGAGTGAGCCAACGATCATATCTGCGCCGACCTCAAGCGGTTCCTTCTCCTCCACAAATTCTCCATAGCAGTTGTCGACCATGCAGATCACATCCGGCTTGATTCCCTTGATGAATGCGATCAGTTCCCCGATCCGGTCAACAGACAGGGTTGGTCTGGTCTGATAGCCCTTGGATCTTTGGATCGTCACAAGGCGTGTGCGCTCATTGATCGCCTTTCGGATATTTTCATAATCAAAAGCACCGTCCGGTAGAAGATCCACCTGTGAATACGTCACGCCGTATTCCGCCAGCGAGCCCTTGGACGGGCGGATTCCGATCACTTCCTCAAGCGTGTCATACGGCTTGCCGACCGGCGAAAACAGTTCGTCTCCCGGTCTTAAATTGGACATCAGTGCAAGTGCGAGTGCGTGTGTTCCACAGGTGATCTGCGGGCGTACAAGCGCGTCCTCCCCACAGAACAGATCTGCATATACCTGTTCCAATGTATCTCTTCCTATATCATTATATCCATATCCACTGGAACTATTAAAACACTCCGCACTTACTTTGTTTTTTTGCATTGCGGCAATGACCTTCATCTGGTTAAATTCCGCAACCGCATCGATCCGGTCAAAGCGCTCCTTTAAGTCCTTCTCGACGGAAGTGCCAAACTGTAATACCTCCGGCGAGATTCCAAGCTTTTTGTATTGTTCCTCTAACAGCTGATTCATATATACTCCTTCGTTTCTTCTAGTCTGCAATGATCTGTTTTTCGCGCAAAATGGCAAGCATTGCATCCAGTATTTCTGTCTCGTTATAGTGATATGACGGCTTATCGATCCAGCACACATCACGCTCCCGCTTAAACCATGTAAGCTGACGCTTCGCAAAATGTCTGGTGTCGCGCTTTAAGATGTAAATCGCCTCGTCAAGCGAGGTCTTTCCGTCAAGGTAATCAAGGATCTCTTTGTATCCAAGCCCCTGCATGGAGACCATGTCCCGGTGATAGCCCATCTCCTTAAGCCGCATGACCTCCTCCACAAGCCCCTGCTTTAACATCTGGTCAATGCGTGCCTCAATGCGCGCATACAGCTTATCCCGGTCATCATTTAACACAAAATATGCAAAATTGTACGGCGACTCCTTCTGCCGCTCCGCTTCATTGTGCTCCGAGATTGGCTGTCCGGTCAGGTGGTAATACTCCAGCGCCCTTATCACGCGCTTAACATTGTTGGCGTGAATGGCTTCGTAGGAGTCCGGATCGATCTCCCTTAGCGTTTCATGCAGTGCCTCGGCTCCGTTTTCATCCGCAAAGTGCTGCATTTTACTCCGGAACGCCTCGTCCGCTTCCTGATCGTCAAAATCAATATCGTATAAAAGCGCCTGAATGTAAAATCCGGTTCCCCCGACGATGATTGGAATCTGCCCGTTTGCGTAGATTTCCGCTAGCGCTGCCTTCGCCATCTCCTTAAAGCGCACGATGTGAAATTCTTCCTCCGGCAGCAGCTCGTCGACCAGATAATGCTGCACTCCGTCCATCTCCTGCGGCATTATCTTTGCAGAGCCGATATCCATGTACTTATACACCTGCATGGAATCAGCCGATATGACAGCGCCGTTGATCCTTTTTGCAAGTGCAATCGACAGCGCCGTCTTTCCAACCGCCGTCGGTCCGGTCAATATGACCATCGGTTTCTTTTGCATCAGATAATCCTCTTAAATTTCTTTTCCAGCTCATATTTAGTCATGGAAATAATCGTTGGTCTGCCATGCGGGCAGTTGTACGGGTTGTCCAGTGTCAAAAGCTCATCAATCAGACTCTGTATCTCCGGCATGGACAGCCGGTTGTTGCCCTTTACCGCAGCCTTGCAGGACATGGAAGCGACCTTCTCTAAGATCAGCTCCGGTGTCTCCCTTCCGGACATATTGGAAAAGTCGTCGAGCATCTCGATAAACAGATCTTTCATATCCAGATTGAACAGATTGCCCGGAATCGCATTGATCATATATTCTTTTCCGCCGAAGTGCTCCACCTCGTAGCCCAACTTCTCGATCGGCTCGCGGAAACATTCAAGTGCTTCCTGCTCCTTGGCATCAAGCGAGAGGATCAGCGGGGGGCTTAAGATCTGGGAGGTATAATCCTTCTCCCGGAGCTTTGACATCGTGCGCTCATAGAGCACCTTCTCATGCGCCGCGTGCTGGTCGATAATGTACAGCTTCTCATCATATTCGATCAGCCAGTAGGTGTCAAAGAGCTGACCGATGATCCGGTGATCCTTCTTCGCCGCCTGCGTCATGAAGTCCGCGCTGATGGAAGAAAGCGTGATCTCCTCGTACTGCTCCTGCACAGAGTCCGGCTCTTTTTGCGCCGCCTGCCCTGCCGCTGCATATTCTTGGCTTTGCGGAACCTGTACTTGTTCCGCAGCATTCTCCTGTGTGCGTGGCATAAGCCCGGATGTAAATCCGTCCTCACGGACAACGTGAGCGCCGTGCGTGATGTTGATGACACCCGGATGCTTCATCTGCTGCTCCGTTTGTCCGGGCTGTGTGTCCATGTGCAGCATGGATTGTATCTGTTGTGTTTGTCCGGGCTGCATAGCATCCTGCTGTCCGCTCTGCGTGCCCGTTTGCTGCATGGACTGTGCCGTCTGTGACTGTCCGCCGGTTGTCTGCATGTTCTGCAAGCCACCGGTCTGCGTGCCACCTGCCTGCGTGTTCTGTGGCTTCGGCTGCTGGTGAAACCGCTCCGGGTAGCGCAGCTCGTACGGACTGTCCTTCGCGATAGAATTACGGATTTCCTGAATGCGCCGCTTTTCAAACGGTTCCGGGATCGGCTCCTTGTATACACGCTCCTCCCGTTTCTTCTTCTGCTCCTCCACCGGAACATTCGGGATCAGGTTGCGGTGCGCCAGCGCTCCATAGATCACATCATACAACTGCTTATATATCTCCTGATTGTGATCAAAGCGCAGCTCCATCTTGCTCGGATGCACATTGACATCGAGCGTTGACTGGTCAAACGTAAAATACAGCGCAGTAAACGGATACTGATGCTGCATCAGAAAGTTCTTGTAACCCTCCTCGATCGCCTTAGAAAGCAGCGAGCTTTTGATATATCTTCCATTGATAAAATAATTTTCATAGTTGCGGTTGCCGCGCGTTATGACCGGCTTTCCGATATAGCCGCTCACATGGAAAAACTCGCATTCGTAGTCCACCTCAAGCAGCGCGGAAGCGATCTCACGCCCGAAAATGTGATAGATCAGATCCTTGCGGTTGCCGTTTCCGGAGGTGTGAAGCTTGGTCTGGTTATTGTTGATGAACTTAAACGTGATATCCGGGTGGGAAAGCGCAAGATGCTCCACCACATCGCTGATGTACGCAGCTTCCGTCTGCGGTGTCTTTAAGAACTTCTTTCGCGCCGGCGTATTGTAAAACAGATCCTTCACCAGAAACGTCGTTCCGTCTGGCGCGCCGATCTCCTCCAGCACGATCTCCTTGGAACCTTCGATCTGATACCGCACTCCGCACAGCTCATCGGCAGTCTTTGTGATAAGCTCTACACGGGATACCGCGGAAATGCTCGATAATGCCTCACCGCGGAAGCCCAAAGATGACACATTCATCAGATCAAGCGCACTGCTTATCTTACTTGTAGAGTGGCGTAAAAAGGCAATCGGCACCTGATCCGCCGGGATTCCGCACCCGTTATCCGTGATGCGGATCAGTGAGGTTCCGCCCTCCTTGATCTCGACCGTTATCGCAGTCGCCTGCGCATCGATCGCATTTTCTACCAGTTCCTTCACGACGGAGGAAGGACGCTCGATCACCTCTCCCGCCGCGATCTTGTCAATCGTTTCCTGACTCAGCAAATGAATTTGCGGCATTCTTTTTACCTCATATACAAAATGTTCTGGTGCAGTCATTTGATCGCTGTTACCAGCGGTTTTTTACCTTGTTCTGCAGTTCGTTTAGCTTGTTTAGCGCATCGAGCGGTGTCAGATTGCTGATCTCGATGTTGCGCAGCTCGTCGATGATGGAATCATCGCTTGTCGTATCAAAAAGTGACATCTGCGCAAGGTCAACCTCATCGAGATGTTCCTTTTTCTTCTTGGATGTGCCGCCGGACTTGTCCACGGTGATATTTTTGGCAATATCCGTGATGTCGTTGGCAAGCAGTTCGTTTACGATCTCATTCGCACGGTCAATGACGCTCTCCGGAAGTCCGGCAAGCTTCGCCACCTGAATACCATAGCTCTTGTCCGCACCGCCCTTTACGATCTTGCGTAAGAACACGATGGTGTCGCCCTTCTCCTTGACCGCGATACAGTAATTGTTTACATTGTCCAGCTTGCCCTCAAGCTCGGTAAGCTCATGGTAATGCGTTGCAAAAAGTGTCTTTGCGCCAAGCAGCTTCGGGTTGCTGATATGCTCGACCACCGCCCATGCGATACTTAGTCCGTCAAAGGTACTGGTTCCGCGTCCGATCTCATCTAAGATCAGAAGCGAATCGGAGGTCGCATTCCGCAGAATGTTCGCCACCTCGTTCATCTCAACCATGAAGGTACTCTGACCGGATGCAAGGTCATCCGACGCACCGACTCTCGTAAAAATGCGGTCGACAATGCCGATGTTCGCGCTCTCCGCCGGAACAAAGCTTCCGATCTGCGCCATGAGCACGATTAGTGCGGTCTGTCTCATATAGGTGGACTTACCTGCCATATTCGGTCCGGTGATAATAGAGATACGGTTTTTGCCATTGTCCAGATAGGTGTCATTGTCGATAAACATGCCGTTCGGGATCATCTTCTCCACCACCGGATGTCTGCCGTTCTTGATGTCGATTGTTCCGCTCTCGTTGATCTTCGGCTTGCAGTAATTGTTCTGCTGTGCAACCAGTGCAAGGGATGCAAATACGTCAAGCTTTGCGATCGCCTTTGCCGTCTTTAGGATGCGGAGCACATTGTCCCCGATCTGCTGGCGCACCTGACGGAACAGCTCATATTCCAAAGACACCAGACGATCCTCCGCGCCGAGGATCGTGTCCTCAAGCTCCTTTAACTCCGGTGTGATATAGCGCTCCGCATTCGTGAGCGTCTGTTTGCGCACATAATAGTCCGGCACCTGATCCTTAAAGGAATTGGTCACCTCAAGGTAATAGCCGAACACCTTGTTATATTTGATACGGAGATTCTTGATTCCGGTCTTTTCGCGCTCCTTCGCCTCAACATCGGCAAGCCAGCTCTTTCCCTGCGTCTTTGCGCTCCGTAACCGATCAACCTCCTCGTTATATCCGTCCTTGATGATGCCACCCTCACGCACACTAATCGGCGGCTCCTCCTGAATGGAGGACTGGATCAGCTCGTAGAGATCCTCCAGACAGTCAAAATCCGCCTTGATTTCATCCGCAAGTGCGCCGTCAACATCCGAAAGCAAGGTGCGGATCGGCGGGAGCATCTCGATGGAATTGCGAAATGCAATAAGATCCCTCGGATTGGCGGTCTGATAACTGATCCGGGTAATCAAACGCTCTAAGTCATAGATCGGATTTAAGTATTCGCGGAACTCATCTCTTGTAATTGCCTGCTTGTTAAGCGTCTCGATAAACTTCTGGCGCTTGATGATCTCCGCCTTTTCAATCAATGGCTGCTCCACATACGAGCGCAGCAGTCTCGCACCCATTGCGGTCTTGGTCTTGTCCAACACCCACAGAAGCGAACCTCTCTTCTGCTTCTCGCGAAGTGTCTCCACCAGCTCAAGATTTCGTCTTGTGGAGCTGTCGAGGATTAAAAACTTGCCGATGGAATACGGGTGGATCGCAAGAATGTGCTCCATCGAATTTTTCTGCGTGTCATAGAGATACTTCAAAAGCGCACCCGCAGAGATCACACCACAGTCATAATCCTCAAGGCCGAGTGCCTGCAGCGATGCGACCTTAAAATGGGACAACAGCGTCTCCTTCGCCAGTTCATCGCCAAAATACCATGCATCCAGTGACGATACTGCGATCGACAGGCGGTTCTTCATATCCTCGATATCCACGCCGCTCATGTAGAAGGCTTCGTTGCAGATAACCTCCGATGGCGCATATTTGTTCATCTCATCCAGAAGCTTGCGTTCCGAATCCACCTCCGTCACGAAAAAGTCTCCTGTTGTGACATCACAGGTTGCAACGCCATATTTGTCCGCCAGATAGACAATGCTCATAATGTAATTGTTCTTGGTCTCGTCCAGCGACTGCATATCGATGTTGGTTCCCGGCGTGACAATGCGGATGACCTCACGCTTGACAATTCCCTTGGCAAGCTTCGGATCCTCCACCTGCTCACAGATGGCAACCTTGTAGCCCTTTGCCACAAGCCGGTTGATATAGGTATCTGCCGCGTGGAACGGCACGCCACACATCGGTGCGCGCTCCTCCAGACCACAGCATTTTCCGGTCAAAGTCAGTTCCAGCTCCTTGGATGCGATCTTTGCATCCTCAAAGAACATCTCGTAAAAATCTCCGAGACGGTAAAATAAGATGCAGTCCTTGTTTTCCTCTTTTGTTTTCAGATAATGCTGCATCATTGGTGTTACATCAAGCACAAATATTCCCTCTCTTCTGTTTCTAGTTGTTCATCTTATGTAAGATAGCCTCCGCCACCTTCATTCCGTCCATCGCGGCAGACATGATCCCACCCGCGTATCCGGCACCCTCCCCACAGGGATAAATGCCCTTTATATTGCTCTGCAGCGACTCGTCACGCACCATGCGAAGTGGTGAGGACGTCCGCGATTCCACGCCGGAAAGGATGGCATCCTTTCGGTCAAAGCCCGGAATGATCTTCGCAAAATGCTCCATTCCAAGACAGAAAGACTGTTCCATATCCTCCGAGAAAAGCCCGCGCAGATCTGCAAATGCGGTCTTTCCTTTGATGCAGGAGCCAAAATCCCCGTAGCCGTCCGACACGCGCTTTGCAAGGTAATCCCCGTATAGCTGCTGCGGAACTCTGCCGTTGCCGAGTGCAAACGCCCGTTTTTCAAGTGTGCGCTGGAAGCGCATGCCTGCAAGCGCATCATCTGCCCCGAAGTCCTTCGGGTCAACTGATATGATAATAGCGCTGTTTGCATTTGCCGCATGCCGCCCGGAATAACTCATGCCGTTTACCACAAGCCCCCCCTCCTCGGAGGAAGAGTTGACGACATAGCCGCCCGGACACATGCAGAAGGAATACACGCCCCTGCCGTTCGGAAAATTTGAGGTCACCTTGTACGGGGAAGCTGGAAGCTTCTTTCCGGAGGTGCCGTACATCGCCTCATCAATCATTTTCTGCGGATGCTCCACGCGGAAGCCCACAGCAAAGTTCTTAACCGTCATCATAATCCGGCTGTCGTTTAGCTCCGTAAAGGTATCCCGCGCACTGTGTCCCAGTGCCAGGACGACCACATCCGTCTCAAACTCCATGCCGTTATTGCAGGAGACACCCACGATCTTTTCATCCTTGATGTGAAACTTCTTCGCACAGGTGTGAAAATGAAACGTACAGCCATGTTCAATCAGATAATTTCTCATATTCACGATCACCGTCGCCAGAATGTCGGTTCCGATGTGCGGTTTGTTCTCATAGCGGATCTCCTCCGGTGCTCCGAACCGGATAAACGTGTCCAGAACAAACGGATTGCGAAGCGATGGATCTTTCACCGCCGTGTTGAGCTTTCCGTCCGAGAACGTGCCTGCGCCACCCTCGCCGAACTGAACATTGGACTCCGGATCGAGCACTCCACTCTCCCAGAAGCGTGTCACCGCATCCACGCGCTCCTCCATCGGAGCGCCGCGCTCGATCACGACCGGGCTTACCCCGCACTCACAGAGCAGATACGCACAGAAAAGTCCTGCCGGTCCCGCGCCGACAATCAGCGGTCGTTTTGCATCCGGCTTCTTTTGGCGCGCCGGGAGCTGATAGGTGCGCATCTTCTCCACCGACACATTCGGGATATGGATGCGCTTTACAACGCTCTCCTCCTTCGCAGTCTCCACGCCTATGGTATACACATAAAAAAGCTGCGGCTTCTTGCGCGCGTCCAGCGATCTTCTTATTATCTTATAAGAGAAGTCCGCGTGTTCCTTTAATTTAAGTGTCCGTTTAATCTTCTCAACAAGTTCAGCCTCCGTGTGTTCCACCGGAAGCTTTAACTGATTTATCTTTATCATAATTTTCCTTTTTGTGCATAGATTGCGGCGTTTGTGCCTGCCACATAGCCCGACGACCACGCCCACTGCAGATTGTAGCCTCCGCAGATTCCGTCCACGTCCAGAAGCTCCCCACAGAAAAATACTCCCGGTACGAGCTTTGACATCAGTGTCTGTGTATCAATGTCTTGCGTGTCGAGTCCTCCCGCGCAGACCTGTGCAAATTCGTATGCCCTTGGCCGGTCGATCTCGACCGATAAATGCCGGATCACTTCGATCATTCTGTCCAGTTGTCCGATGTCGCGGATCTGTGTATCCTCCGAAAGGGATGCCTGATGCAGGAAAAACGGGATCAGCTTCTGGTTGACAAGTCCGTCCAAAAGCTCAAACGCCCGCACCGTGCCGCCGTATTGTGTCAAACGATATGTAAACTCTTCCTGTAACTGTTCCCTCGTAAACTCCGGCAGAAAACATACCTCGGCAACCGCCTTCTGTCCGTTTGCAAGCGCCATCGAAGCAAAACGGCTCACCTGAAATACTGGTATCCCGGACAATCCGTACTCCGTAATCTGTAACTCTCCGGCAGCCTGCGCCACCTCCTGCTCATCCACAAGAAGGCGGATATTGGCATCGCAGCGCACACCTGCCACACGCTTAAAGTTGATATTCTTCGCATACAGCCCGCAGAGCGCCGGAACAATCTTCGTAAAATGATGCCCGAAGCCCTTGATAAACGAAAACGCCGAGCCGTCACTTCCCAGCTTGTCCGAGGCAAGCAGCCCGACCGCAAAGATTATGCTGTCGGCATAATAACTACTTGTGCCATCGGTCAGGACAAAGCCGCGCTTTCCCTCCCGGATGTCCGTAAGCGTATAAGAAAGCAACGTCGTCACCTTCTGTTCTTCCAGCTTTCGCGTAAGCGCACACACCACGGAGGCAGCCTGCTCGCTATTCGGGTAATAATAGCCCCTCTTTTCCCTTGGATAGATCCCGATCCGGTGAAAAAAGTCCAATGTATCCTGCAAGGTAAACTGCCGCAGCACCGGAAGCAACGCGGGGTCGCCGCGGAAGCACTCCATGCGCATATCGGCGTTCGTAAAGTTGCACTTGCCGTTTCCGGTCGCCGCCAGCTTTTTCCCCGCTTTATTTGTATGTTCGATCAGTAGAACCCTGCCGGAATGCTCGGATGCCGCGATCGCAGCCATCATGCCGGAAGCGCCCGCACCGATCACCGCACAGTCAAAGTGCTGATTTTCTTTTGTCATACAGTTCTCCTTGGCAATTCCTTTTCCAATTCCTAATTTGCCACGTTAATTTTATCATAACAGATTCCAATATGCAAACGCGATAACGCTTAACTGGAATAATTCTCAAGAAACTCGTACAGCTCGTCCTCGTCAGCAAAACGGATGCCATAGGTCAGTTGTTTTCGCATCTCCTCGGACAGACTGTGGCTTAAGATCCCGGTATCAAAGAACACTGTCGTGTTGTCGGAATAATATACCAGAAGATGCCCGTCCACATCAAAAATGATATACGCATAGCTCTCCTGTGTTTTCCCGCTGTATATGGCATTTTCCTCTGTGCTCTCCTGCCATTCCTCCTGTGTTTTTGTCTGCTCCTCATCGCCTCCCCGGTCTGTCGTCCCAAACCAAACCAAAAGTCCGGAAACCACAAGCAAAACAGCAACAAAAATGCAGATACTGTATTTTCGCTTCATAAATTCATCACCCGCATACAGTATCTGCATTCTTCGTAATTTTATTCCATTATTTCATCGCGAAAGTGCTATCTCAACAGATGTACCTTCTTTGCGATCCGGACGATTGTCTCTCCCTTCGGGAAACGGCGGATCTCACTCTCCGTCAAGCCGTGCAGCAACAATAACATGACCGCATAGACAATGACCGCCACAACCATCGCGACAAGCAGTGCGACCGTGTTCTTCGCACAGAGAGCAAACAGTCCCTTGTATACCGCCCATGCAGCAACGCCCATCACTGCGGAGCAGATTGCCGGAACGATAAAGGTTCGCGCGATCTCCTGCCGGTAGCCGCTGTATCTGGTCAGCGAAATGGCGTTGAGCACGCACATGATAAGCGCAAACAGCACATTTGACAGCACGACCGCGTAAATGTTCAGATGGAAGAACAGCATCATGATCACAAGAATGATCACATGCAGCACCAGTGCAATCGCCGCATTGATAACCGGAACCTTCAGCCGGTTAATGCCCTGCAACAGTCCGTTTGACAGGGTGGACATAGAGTAAAGGACTACCGCAACGGAGCCCATGTACATCATGGAGCCAGCCATGTCGATCGTCTGTGCGGTGCTTGGGAACAAGAGTAAAAAGATCGGCTTTGCAAGCACGGCAAGACCGACTGCGCATGGGAAGGAAACCACCATGATAAAACGCATCGCCGCATTGATCTCATAGCGCACCGCCTTCATATCGCCCTTTCCAAAGGATGCGGTAAGTGTCGGCACGGACGAAGCTGCCATCGCGGATGCGATCGAGATCGGCACATTGATCATCAGCTTGTATTTTCCGGTATAAACGCCCCACCACACGTCAATGTCATCGCTGACATATCCCTGTGCATACGCGATATGCTTGTAGATACCATTGTCGATAAAGCTGCTGATATTGTAGATCGTCGAGCTTAAAAGCACCGGAATGATCGTAATTACGAGCATACGGAGTGTCTCGATGAACGGTTCCATCGCACGGATCTTTTCGCGGCGGAGCTGCCGCTTGAATACCGTCATATAGACGATAAACACAAAGATCATAAACAGCAGTCCGAACACCGATCCGAGGTTCGTTCCGAGTGTTCCGCCCGCTGCACCGTAGGCTGCCGCATAATGCTCCGGATCACCAAGCACACCGCCGATCCTCTTGCCGTAACCGAACAGCATATATGCCGCCCACACACTGACGATCGCATTGACGATCTGCTCCACGATCTGTGAAATCGCGCTCGGCATCATGGTTCCAAGTCCCTGGAAGAAGCCGCGCAGCACACCAAGCACCGCAACGATTAAAAGCGCCGGGGCAAGTACCTTAAGTGCGAAAATACAATTTGGTGTTTTCAGATAAGTCTCAGCAAAAAAGTCCGCACCAAAATATACGAGCAGTGCAAACAAGGTTCCGGAGACAACCGCAAACAGCATCGCCCCCTTAAACACCTGATAAGCCATACGCTTGTTGCCCTTTGCGACCTGTGCCGAAACGAGCTTTGAAACAGCAAGCGGCAGGCTGTAAGAGGAAATGATGAGCATGATGCTGTACACCTCATACGCGCTTCCGTAGTAGCTGTTTCCTAGGTCTCCAATAATGTCCGTCATCGGTATGCGGTAAACAAGTCCGATGATGCGGCTGATTATAGATGCAAATGCAAGAATGGAACCCTGCACAAGGAAATTCGTTCCTTTATTTTTTGATCTTCCCATATTCTATCCTCTGTTCTATCGCAAGATCTGAAGTTCTTCCAGTATCTGACGTTGTTTCTCCTCCATTACTTTTGCGTCCTCCGGCTCGATATGGTCATATCCGAACAGATGCAGCATACTATGTGTGATCAGGAATGCAAACTCACGCTCCTCGCTGTGTCCGTAAGCTGCCGCCTGCTCCTTCACCTTGTCCACGGAGATCACGATGTCGCCAAGCAGTGCCTCCCCGGTATCCGGATTAAAGTCATCCTCGTTCTCCGCCTCAAGGAATGAAAAATCTCCCGGTGTCTCATAGGAAAGCATCGGAAATGACAGCACATCCGTCGGGCGGTCGATCTGCCTATGCTCCTTGTTGATCGCCCATATACCATCGTTGTCCGTCAGGGTGAGGTTCACCTCTGCCTCATAAGGAAACCCTTCGCGGGTAAGACAGAAATCAACCACTTTTTCGGCAAGTGCCGCATAGTCAAACGAAAAATCGACTGTACACTCTTCTTCTAAATAGAAACTCATGAGAATAGCTTCTCCTTTACTAAAAATTCTCGTACCTTTAAGAACTGGTTCATACTCAGTCCGGATTCATCATACAATCCCGCGCTGGAAAACTCGTTTAGGATCTGATATATGATCATCTCCCGGTTCCATGCGCTCTTTGTCACATCGCCGTCCAATGCCTCCATCTTGATCATCAGTGCGTCGATCATGTGGATGATCGCAGACTCCGGCGTTGACGGCTTATGTACCTCTCCGTTATACTCCGCGATGATCTGAATCAGTTCCATCGGGAAGTTCAAGGTCTGCGCGCGCTCAATGCCCGCCTGCACATAATCCTTGCCGCTCCACTTTCCAAGGCGGTAATAAAATCCCGCAGCTCCGCACAGCCTGCTGTCAAAACCTAAATGCTTTGCAACAAACATCGCAGTCTCGGAAACCCTCTTCGCATGTACATAATCTGCTGGAAACCACTTCTGCAGCTTCTTTACCTCCGGATAATCATCCGACAGGATGTCCAGATAACAGTTCTCAAGCTCCTTATCCGTGCCGCTTCGGAACCGGTAGAATAGGATTCCCGAAAACAGCGCTGTCACAGCTCCGCACAGCCCACCGTACAGATAGCTTACCGGCGCACTTTTTTGCGTTGCAAGATACCCAAAGATCGCCGGTAAAATGACGTTGATCAGGAAAAGCAGTACGCTGACATAGCCCCGCGCCTTACGGTTGTCAAGCGTCTTTGCAAGTCCTCCCGCCAAAACGACCATAAGCACATACGCCACCAGCTCGTAGGTATCCGTCTCAAATACCATCGCATACTGGATTACAAAGAAAAGTCCGGTCGAAATCCCTAGGAGCTCATTTCCGACTGCACACATAATAAGTGGAAACAGCATCACCGGCATATAGAAAGCCGGACACACCAGAAAAAATAGATTGAGAAAGCAGCAAAGCACATAGCCCCCTGCGATTCTCGAAAAGTTCGTGGCGATATTGTTCGCGATCATCCGGTTCCTGCGGTCATATTCCAGCTCATAAATAAAGATCATGATAAAGAGCATGTCCACAAAGCCTAGACAGATCGCCTCATCCCAGTAAAGCTCCTTTACCAGCCCAAGCACACAGCTTAAAATGATCGTTGCGACCGTCATGATAAGAAGCGGGATCACGCGCATCACATTGACATGCTCTTTTTTCATGGCTTCTTTGCCTGCCGTGTCTTACGATTTGCAGCGCGCGCTGCGCCTCGGTTCTCATATTCATCGTACGCCTGTACGATCTGCTGTACCAGCGGATGTCTCACAACGTCCTTGCTCGTCAGCCTGCATATACCAATATCGTCAATTTTGGAAAGAACCTTAAGGGCAACATCAAGCCCGGACTTCACCCCCGGTGCCAGATCCACCTGTGTGGCATCTCCGGTCACTACGACCTTCGATCCAAAACCGATACGGGTCAAAAACATCTTCATCTGTGCCGGTGTCGTGTTCTGCGCTTCATCGAGGATGATAAACGCATTATCAAGCGTTCTTCCTCGCATGTAAGCTAGCGGAGCAACCTCGATCAAGCCTTTTTCCATGTTGCGCATAAAGCTGTCGGAGCCCATGATCTGATGCAGTGCATCATAGAGCGGGCGCAGATACGGATCGACCTTACTCTGCAAGTCTCCCGGCAGAAAGCCGAGCTTCTCTCCCGCTTCGATCGCCGGGCGCGTCAGGATGATCCTGCCGACCTCCTCATTTTTAAAGGCGGTGATCGCCATTGCCATTGCAAGATACGTCTTGCCGGTTCCCGCCGGTCCCATGCCGAACACGATCATTTTCTTGCGGATCGCATCCACATATTCCTTCTGTCCGAGCGTCTTAGGCTTTACCGGCTTGCCATTTACCGTATGGCAGATCAGGTCGCGGTCGATCTCAACAAGCGCGTCCCCCTTATCCTCAAGGCAGAGTGCCAACGCATAGTTGACATTCTGCTCGGTGATCTCATTTCCCCGCTTTGCCAGCTCACTCAGCGAATGAAGCACTTCAGCCGCGCCCTTGCAGGCACCTTCACTTCCTATGATCTTTATCTGATCGTCACGCACGACTACCGTGACGCCAAGTGTCTTTTCGATTTTCTTCGTATGAATGTCAAACTGTCCGAACACATTCGGCATAAGCTCGACCGGGATGTTTACAGATACCTCACTCAGGTTCATCAGTTACTTGTTCCTCCATATCCGGCGGTGTCTCGATCGGTCGACGTGTCATGATCGGTTCTGTGGCATATACCTGCCCGCTCACCTCATAACAATCGCCTATCTCTTTTATCATAACATTTTTATCGATAATTGAAACCCCATTTTCTTCCAATTCTGTAAGAAAATTTGTAAAATCCTCCTTCGCGACCTCCTTTGCCGCTTCTTTTGCGAGCATAAAGTACGCGGGAGTGCGCTTCACATACTCCTTTTTGCCCCAAAAAATGGGCAGATAGAAGGAATCCGACAGCTTCGCCTGCGCATAGCTCTCCAGAGTATAGTATTCTTCATACAGGATACTGCTATCCCCAAAGTACAGATTCTTATCCCAAAAGCGAATAAAATAGGTGCTTTTTGACTCGCTCGTATCTATGGAGATCAGGCTTTTGATTGGGATCGTCTCGCTGTAAAAATAATTGACATAGCCGATGACATCCGCATCCGCCCTCTGGTACAGCGTCTGTCCAACCTCTCCGCTGTCATCTAAGATCTCACTCTTGCCGCTGACTAAAAGATCGCCGCTTTCCACCTCATCGCCCGCGGCGACACACGGCGTTCCCCTTCGCGTCACGATCGAGGCAACCGTGGCATTTTTTGCCGCAACAAGATCACTCGCCCCGTCCGAAGCCCCATCGTAAAGATTTTCCGTCTTGATCTGCTCCTTGATATGGATGACAAGTGAAGTTCCGTCCACATAGGCACTCGCCCATATAATCTGTGCGTAGCTTCTCCTAAGCGTAAGCTCCAGAGAATCCGTATCCACCTGCCGCAGCTTCGTCCCAAGCCCAACGCCGTTTGCCTTTAAAAAGCGGATCAGATTTTCATCCGATATATAGGAATTGCCGATGATCTCGATGTTCCAGACATAAGTAGAACAGATCCCGACACCACACAGCATGGCAACAAACGCCGCGACAAACATGATCCGGTTGCGGTATCGCTTTAAATACCCCGGCGCACCGTAGCGCTTTTTGATCCGCACCCTCGTCCTCGTCTTGCGGCACAGTGGGCGCAGCTGCTTGAAGTCACACATACGCATATTGCACGAAAAGGAGCCATCCTCCCTGGAGGTGACATTCCACAGCAGGATGTCACGGTTGACACACAGGTGTAAAAAGCGTTCTGCCCGGTTCCCGGAAAACTCGACCAGCAGATACCCTTCCAGAACGCTTTTCGCTCCCGCCTTCATGTCCAAAAGCAGATGTTTTTCACCTGCCCCAGAATATGCATATCGTCCCTTGTATACCAGTCGATCACCAGATGCTCTCCCTCGATCCGGATCGGTCCGCGCTTCGTCTTTACAACGATCGCCTCCGGCTGGTAGCTTAGAATCCCAAGATGGTTGTCTATGTGCAGCTCACTGTTGCCGCAGACAGAAAGAAGCGGCAGCCCAAGCAGCACATCCTTCGGAAGCTCCAATGCATTTACAAGATTTTCGGTTACGTTTTTGTTCTGTGTACTCATGGTACACTTTATGAGAAAAGTGGCTCGTACTATGCAAGTTATTTGTGATACGGTTCATGATTCATGATACGGTAGCTGCGGTAAACCTGTTCTAAAAGGATCACGCGCATCAACTGATGCGGGAAGGTCATTTTGGAGAAACTGAGCTTATAGTCGGCACGCCTTAGCACCTCGTCCGACAGTCCGAGTGAACCGCCGATCACAAAGTAAATATTGCTCTTGCCCTCAATTCCAAGCCGCTCGATCTTCTGCGACAATTCCACCGAGTCTAGCATCCTGCCGTCGATTGCAAGACAGATGCAATAGCCGTCGTCCTTTATCGCCGCAAGAAGCCGCTGCCCCTCCTTCTCTTTGACCAGATCAATCTGTGTCTGCGACGCATTTTCCTCGGTCTTTTCATCTGCGACCTCAACAATGGACAGCTTGCAGTAACGGCTCAGCCGCTTCTCGTACTCCGCGATCGCATCCCTATAAAATTTTTCTTTAATTTTTCCAACACATAATATTGTAATTTTCATGATTTCATTATACCATATATATGTTTTATAACAAACACTTTAAGGAGGATTTATATGTATATTGATCCGGACACCAAGCTAGAGGATAATCGTTCCACCGCGGTAAGCTTCACGCTCGTAGGCGGAGTCGGACTTATCCTGTTGGTACTTGTTGATTTAGGCATCATTCCACTTCCGCTCGCTGACTTCCAGAAGATCCTGATGTCAGTTGTCATGGGAATCCTGTTTGTCATCTTTTTTATTGTTGGACTCCACTCTTTCCTTTCCATGAAAAAGCTAAAGAGCGCAGCCCAGAGCGAACTGTCACTGGACAAGGAGATCACGGACTGGTTTTTGCAGGAGTACACAGTCTTTATGCAGGAATACACCAGCGAGGATATGGATTCTGACGAGCCGGAAGCGTTATATTATCCAAGATACGACAAGATATGCGCACTGATTTCCGAGAAATACCCTTCTCTCTCCGATGAATTTAAAGATCACCTTGCAGAGAAGCTTTACACCACGATTTTCCCGGAATAATTTAACCAATCACAAAGGAGGTATAAAATATATCATGAAAGAATTAAAAGAACGTATTGTAAAAGAAGGACTTGTCATCCCACCGAACATCTTAAAGGTCGGAAGCTTTTTAAATCTGCAGGTTGACCCGGTTCTCATGGAGCAGATCGGCGAAGATTTTGCCAATCACTTTGCCGGAAAAGGCGTCACAAAGGTTGTCACCATCGAAAGCTCCGGTATTGCTCCGGCGCTCATGGCAGCGAAGGCGATGAAGGTTCCGCTCGTTATTTTAAAGAAGAAGCCTTCCAAGATCTTAAACAGCAATCTCTATCAGACCGAGGTTACATCCTTCACCACCCAGACCTCCTATGAGCTTACACTTTCTGCGGAATACATAAATGAAAATGACCACGTTCTGATCATCGATGATTTCCTTGCAGACGGCGAGGCTGCCACCGGAGCGATCCGCCTGATGCGCATGGCACATGCGACCGTTGCCGGAATCGGTATCCTGATTGAAAAATCCTTCCAGCCGGGGCACGACAAGCTTGTTGCACAGGGCTTTGATGTTTACTCGCAGGCAAGAATCGCAAACATGGACGAAAACGGCGTACACTTCGTTGAAGAATAAGATATGATTTTTTTATTTCATATAAGTAAGATAAAAGCGATGGCAGACCAATTATCTGCCATCGCTTTTTTAGCCCTTTTGAAGGGTTTGCATCGGGATTTTTCCTCACAATGATTCCCGATGTTTTCTGTTTTCTCAAAATTAAGCCAAAGCATCGAGATTGCTTTCCGCGTTGTATTCTCGATGCTTTTTTCGCCGTTTTATGGATTTTTCTGCATCGGGATTTCTGTACATTTTTTATCCCGATGCTCGGCACCTGAAAATAGGGCATTTTTAGCATCGGGATTGCATCTGTATCAAAATCCCGATGCTTTTGCCCTCAAAATATTGATTTCCGTACATAATCGGTTCGATTCAGTCAGAAACGAATCAAAAAAAAGCACCAGCCCAGCGCCCTGATATGATACCTCTGAAGTAGACAAGGTAAATAACCAAAATCTACTTTGGAGGTATTTTTATGGGAAGAAAACCCAAGTGT
>CAVDTR010000032.1:0-33147 GCA_963612015.1 Lachnospiraceae bacterium
AGTCCAGCAATATGCTACAAAATATGAATTTTTCAAGGTACTATAGAAATAGGGGCAAAGTTACTTATGGTTTTGACCCCAACATCATATAAATAGAAAATAGCGGAAGGAGCTGATTTTATATGAGCATAGCAGAATTAACAAACAAAATTGAGAGCTTATCAGCAGAGGATTACAATATGGTAATCATGCTCGTGAACAGATTATCCGAGAAGTCAGAAATCAGCGGACTTGCAAAGTTGAGTGAGGATGAGCTGGTAGAGGAACTTTCGGAATCAATCCAAAAAAGTAATATGGGAGCTACAAAGTCGGCAAAAGCAGTATCTGAGAGCATGAGGAAAAAATATGCAGTTTAATGTTGAGCTTTCAGAATTGGCAGAGAAGCAATATGATAATATTCTTTCCTATATTGCTAACGTATTAAAGAATCCGCAGGCATTAGAAAATGTCATGGATGACTTTGATGATACGATTGGAAAATTAGAGAAGATGGCAGATACATTCGGGTATTGCAAGAGTAAACGACTGAAAGAAATGGGATTGCATAGGATTGGTCTTGCAAAGCATAGATTGGTGAAAGGGGTATATAAATGTATCAGATGATGTACAGGATGAATTTGAAGTCTTGGAAAGTTTATATAAATTGATGAAGTTAGAGCAGAGTAGAAAATCAGCAGTAGAAGAAGGCACTCTTACAACAGAAGAGGTGAGGGCGCACTTTGCAAGAAAACATGAGAAAGCCCGGGTACTCGTATGAGAGTGCGCTGGACACGCCCTGCTTTAAAAGACCTTGATGACATAGAAAATTACATTGCATTAGATGATGCTGGCAGAACAGCAGACTTTATTGATAAACTGATCGATTTGGGGGAATCATTAGAATTTGACTGGGAGAGAGGAACACAGGCAAAGTGGACGAAGGACACACGAATAAGAGAAATTTATTATCATAATTACACGATTATATACGAGGTTATGAAAGATGAAATACAGATCCATGAAGTAGATAATAGTGCAAAAATGATTCGACATTTTAACAGTAGTTTAACTTAGGGGCAGCACATATGTGAGCAGTCTAAGGACAGATAAAGTCATTGATGGTTTGTTGCGGTATTGTTAAAGGGGAAAATGATATGAGCAGAACACGAAAAGTACTAATCGTAGATGATGAGATAAAAGTGGGACAGTTGGTGAAACGACTGATACAATGGGACAAGCTTGGGCTGATCTGCATTGGGCTTGTGACAGATGGGCAGACTGCATATGAGACGATTTTGTCCGAATCACCGGATATTGTGATCACTGATATTCGAATGCCTGTGTTGACTGGTTTGGAAATGATTCAGAAAGCATCCGAACAGGGGGTAAAATGCCATTTTATTGTTGTCAGTGGGTATAAATACTTTGATTATGCGCAGAAGGCGTTGAAGTATGGAGTGGAAAATTATTTGCTTAAGCCGATTGATGAAGAGGAATTGAACCAGCAGCTACTGAAAATTGTGGAGGAAGAAGAGCAGCGCGAGGATAAACAACAGCAGGTTGATAAGATTGAGAAAAAACTGGAAGACAGTAAATATCTGCGGCATAAAGAATTTTTGAAACAGATACTAAGCCAGAAACAGGAAAATATTGATGACGCGAACACGGAGTTTGGACTGCAGCTCGAGAATAAGTGTTTCCGTGGATTGACCTTCAAGCTTGATCGTGATATTAATGTGCCGGAGAATTCGCAGCAATTGCAATTTGTACTCCGTAAAATCATGCAGAAGGCAGAGGAAGTATTTACAACATGTACAATTGATTTGATTTCGGCAGAGCAGCCGAATCATTCTGTCCAGATGCTTTTGAATTATTTTCAGACTGAGAGGGAAACGATTGATGCCGGAATTACGGATGTATTCAACCAGATAAAGGATTATCTGGAGAATTTTCAATATTACAAGATAACCGTTGGCGTGAGCAGTGAAGTCGAGAACTTTAAACAGATCAGCACAGCGATTGAGATGAGTAAGGAGGCGGCTGCAAGCAGACTGTTCAAAGGAAACGGAAGAAGAATCGAATATTGCTACGAGGTACATGAATTGTTTTCGCCGAATGATTTTCAGAATGAATATGAGGAGTTTTCAAAGGCGGTTGAAACAATGCAGCCGGATGCCTGTCAGTATCAGATTCACAAATGCTTCCGTATGGCATGTGATAGGGGATTTTTTGCAAGTGAATTCTATGCGATGGGATTGTGGCTGCTCCGCAGCGCCTATACAATTTTGGAAATATCGGATACGTTTGATGCCTCAGCGCAGCAGGAAGTGCTGGAGAATCTGTCGACAATTACCGATTTGAGAAATTATGTGATTCGACAGATTCAGACATTAATTACAAAGAGCCGTTGCGAACGTGAAAAACGGGAGCGAAAGCCGGTATTAGAAGCAATTGACTATATGAAAGGGCATTTTGCGGAAAAAATTACCTTGGAAGATGTAGCTGCCATCATAGGCTTTAATACCAATTATTTTTCGGAGCTATTCAAGAAGGAGACGGGTGAGAATTTTTCAAATTATATGCTTGGAATCAGAATGGAGAAGGCGAAACAGATGCTTCGCGATACGAAGCTTCCGGTATATGAAATTGGTGAAAGTGTAGGGTATAAGGATACCAAATATTTTAGTCAGCAGTTTATGAAGGTTGTAGGTGTAAAACCGGCGGAATACAGGAAATTATACTATTGACAGATACAGTTAAACAAAAAGTAGGAAACAATATGGGAAAAATAATCTGGATGTGTGTAGGTGCATTGGTAATCTTGGCTGGAACAATCCTTTTGATGTATCGGCTGCAAAAGAGGAAAATAAAAAGGATTGAGGACGACTATCGGGAAAAACAGCTCGTGCAGCAGAAATTGTGGGAGGAATATTCCGCGAACGTGCAGAACAAACAGGCGAAGATTGCAGCATTGCAAAGTCAGATCAATCCACATTTTTTGTACAACACGCTTGAATGTATAAGAAGCGAGGCACTTCTGTATGAATGTGACAGTATTGCGCGTATGGCGAAGGCGTTGGCAGCGTTTTTCAGGTATAGCATCAGCAACAAAGAAAATATTGTAACCATCCGAGATGAACTTCGAAATATAGAGAATTATTTTTTGATTCAGAGCTACAGATTCGAAAATAAATTTACGCTAGAAATCAAGGTGGAAGATGAGAAGGAGAAGGTTGAAAATTATCTGATTCCAAAGCTTTCCCTCCAGCCGATTGTTGAAAATGCTATCTTTCATGGCTTGGAGACGAAGGCTGAAAATGGCAAGGTGACAATACGGATTTATACAACGGAGCAAGAGTTAGTTGTTGTGATATCTGATAATGGAAGTGGAATTGACTGGGATACGCTTGTATCAATGAGGCGAGTGCTGGAGCAGACAGAGGACATTTATCAAACCAACATAGCGGGAATAACTCAAAGGGAGGCAGCACGAATGGATGGAAGTGAAGTGCATGGGAACGGAATTGCCTTAAGCAATGTAAACCAGCGGATACGGCTCGCTTTTGGGGAACATTTCGGACTTCGCATCTATAGCACGACCGGAATCGGAACAGATGTGGAAATCTGGCTTCCAAAGAAAGAAGACAGGAATAAACTGTGATGCCGAAAACAAACAGACATGAAAAGCGGGAATGAATTATGAGACATGAAATCATTCGAATGGAACATGTGAATATCAGCAGACCGGGCAGACATGAGATTGAGGATTTGAATCTGATTATTTGTCAGGGACATAGCGTAGGAATTGCGGGGGTAGAAAACAGCAAAGAGACACTAACGGATTTTTTTGAGGGAAAGGGGACGCTGACCGGAGGTCGGATTTATTTGAATGGAGAATTATGGAAGCCAGCGGGGAAAAGGGATTTTGTGGACGCTGGTATTTTTGTGGTCTCAAAAGATACCGTGTATATGGATTCGCTTGATGTAAGCGAGAATATTTTTCTGTTACGTAGAAATAGTCTTCGAAAAATCTGGCTGAACGAAAAAGCCCTGCATATACAGGGGCGGGCATTACTCGAAAAATATGAGCTCTCCTATGCGGCAGATGCGGATAGCAGTTGTCTGAAATATGGGGATCGTATTTTGATCGGAATTGTGCGTGCTGTTACACAGGGGGCACGTATTCTTGTTATGCGCGAAATTATGTCATGCTTTCCGGGGGAAGAACGTTGGAAACTGAGTCAGCTTCTAGAAATACTGAAAAAAGAAGGAATTACGATTATATCGGTTGATAACCGGGCAAATTTTTCGGATCCCTTTTATGATGAGATAATTTTGTTTCGGCATCATACAATCTATAAAAAAATCTGGCAGGATGAAGATAAATGGATGATTGATGTAATTTTAAAACGAGGTTTAAAGCCGGCGGATGGCGGTACGTCGGTTATAGCCCCTATTGGCGAAAAATCCCCGATTCAACCGGCTGAACTTTTAGCATGGGAGACATTTGCGGATGGTGGTTGGCGGTCACAGCTTTCGCTACGGTCAGGGGAAATTCTTGCGGCACTTGGAACACCTGAGCGGGTGGATACGTTATGGGAATCCATTCTTCATGCAAACAATGATCAGTCGAGGTTTGAAATGAATGGTAAAATTATTTTATATAAGAACATACAGGAGCTTATGAAACAGCGGATTGCGCTTATGGAATATGGAAATCACACAGAAATCTGCGAAAATCTGACCAATGAGGAGAATATCCTTCTTCCAACATATCCGCGTATAAGTACAGCGTTTGGGTTTTATCAGAAGCGTCAAAAATACATACTTGAGGACAGCTTCATTGGAAAAGACATACGGGAAGTCGAGTCACTGAACCCTGAGACCGAAGCCTGGAAGATAGGAATCTATCGTTATAAGCTGTTCCATCCTCGCGTGCTGATATTGAAAAATATGCTTCAAAATCTAAATGTTCGGGAGATTGCATGGCTAAAGAGAGAATTGCGAGAGATTGCTGGCAGAGGTTGCGGTATTATTTTACTCGAAAATGAAAGCACCGTCTGTGTGGATGTTGCGGACCGACAGGAGGTGATTCTTTGAAAAGCTGGGTATCACGATATCAAAAATATCATGTAGAAATTGAAAATATGATTTTGATTATTGTTCTTGCCGGAATACTTTTTCCGGCATTTTCCTTGGATTATTTGCTACATCAGTTTGTAATTTTGTTCATTTTGACGCTGGGACTTTCATTAGAGATGTTGAGTGGGATACTGGATTTTGCATTTATGGCAGAAATTGCAATGACAACGTGTGTGGGCAGATTGTGCTTGTGTATGGGACTGCCGATTTGGATAAGCCTAGTTATTATGCTTTTTGGACAGTTGCTTTTTGGAATTATAAAGGGATTTTTGATTGGACGAATCTATGTAAATCCAATTTTGCTGACCTTTGTCTTACAGCAGATTTATAAGGGAATAGCTGCTATATTCGGGGATGCGGTGTCGGTTCCTAAAGTAAAGGGGTATTATGACTCCCGGTTGTTCTGGATATTATTTCTGGTTATTGCTGTTTTGATTTATGCCTTTTTGCGCGTGTTACTAACACATACATACTATGGAAAATATGTACGGATGCTGGGAGAAAATGAGACGGCAGTGCGAAACAGTGAAATTCGTTTTGATATTTGCCGCATGATTATCTGTGGAATCAGTGGCATTGTTTTTGCACAGGTGGCTGTAATATTTTTGCTTATTATTCAAGGTGGTAGTGTCGGCATGGGAAAGGGATATATTTATCCGGTAATTGCAGCGGCGTGTCTCGGCGGAATCAATTTTTTGAAGGGAAGAGGACATCTGCGTGGCACTATTTTTGGAAGCCTGTCCATGGTGCTTCTTATGAATCTGTCAGCTACTCTTGGACTTTACAATTATTCTTATTTCTTGGGAATCGGGATTCTCGTAATTGCTGTGGTGGTATTTACAAGAGAGAAAAAAATCTGAAAATTCTCTACCTAAATCCGAAGTTTGTCCAATTGTGAACGGTGGAAATCCTCCTTATAATAAGGCTATCAGATAGATACAGAAAAAGATGTCACCACTTATCTGTATCTAACGGAAAGAAAAAACAAAGAAATGAGGAGGTAATGAGTATGAAAAAACGAAAGAGGTTGTTTGGCATTTTGCTGGCAGCAGTTATGACAGTGGCAATGTTGACAGGGTGTTCTACAGGAAATAGCGGCTCATCTGAAAGCGGTGTAAAGGTGGGATTCCTTGCACCGACGTTACAGACTGAATTTATGATTGGAATCGATGAGAAGTTGCATGAGGAATGCGACAGCCGTGGATGGGATTATGTATCCGCAAGCTTCGATAACGATTCGGCAGCAGCTGTATCCGCAATCGAGAATATGGTGACCGGAAAATGTAACTATATTGTAGCAATGGTATCCGATACATCCTGTGATGATGCGTTGAAGGCCGCACAGGAAAAGGGTGTAAAGATTATCGAGTGCGGTGTTGAGACTGCAGTACATGATGTAATAATTACAACTGACCAGTATTCTATCGGAACACAGATTGGTGATATGGCGGCTGAATGGTTAAACAGTCAGCTTGGCGGTGAAGGAAACATCGTAATTTATACAACATATCAGAATCAGGATATGCAGAATCGTGGACAGGGCATCCAAGATGCGATCATGGAGAAGGCTCCCAATATCAAGATTTGTGAGGTCGTTGATATCGGAAAAGATGTTGTAGGCTCCGGAACAACAACCACAGAGACGATGCTTCAAAAATACCCAGATTTGAATGGGATTGTATGCTATGGTGACGCAGCAGCCGTGGAATCCGTAGAGGCAGTTAAGGCGGCAGGCAAGGATAATGAAAACTTTGGAGTATTCGCCTGTGATGGAACAAATCAGGCGTTAAAGGGTATCAACGATGGAACCTGTATGCGTGGTACAATGTACTTCGAGCCGGTTGGAAAAGTTATGGCAGAATGCATTCAGGAGCTGATTGATGGCAAGACATTTGATGATGCAGTAGATTCTCCGATTTACGCAGTTACAAAGGCAAATATTGCAGATTACTATACAGAAGACAAATAAAGATTGCATAAAAATGCCTCTGGTGAATCATCGGAGGCATTTTTAGAAAGGGGGATGGCCTCTGTGAAAACTATACTGAGTGTAAAAAATATTGTTAAAACATATCCCGGCGTTGTCGCAATCAATGATGTATCTTTTGACGTAGAGGAAGGCGAGATTCATGCTCTGATTGGCGAAAACGGAGCAGGAAAATCAACCCTGATTAAGGTATTGTCAGGGGCGATCGTTCCGGACTCCGGAACCATTGAGATGGAAGATAAAAAATATAATCAGATGACACCAAAGCTGGCAAAAGATTTGGGGATCGAAGTTATTTATCAGGAATTTACATTGGTGCCGGGCATCAGCGCAGCGGAAAATGTATTTCTCGGTGACAAGACAAAGCCTGGTGCATTTTGCGATATAAAGGATCGCGAGGTTCGTGCAAAGAAGATATTTGATGAACTGAAGGTAGATATTGATGTTTCCAAACAGGTAAAAAACATGTCTCCGGCACATCAGCAGCTTGTGGAGATTGCAAAAGCGGTCAGCCGGAATGTCAAAATTCTGATTATGGATGAGCCGACCGCACCGCTTACTGTGAGCGAGGTGGAGATGCTGTTTCGGATTGTGCGGGAGTTGAAAGCAAAGGGTGTGACAATCATCTTTATTTCCCACCGCTTAGAGGAACTGTTTGAGATTGCAGACCGTGTAACTGTTATGCGGGATGGCTGCTATGTTGGTACAGAAAATATAAAGGATATCAATAGGCAGAAGCTGATTACGATGATGGCAGGTCGTGAACTAAAGGAATCCTATCCATCGCGTAGCAACCAAATAGGTGAAGAAGCATTGCGTGTAGAGCATTTGACAGGAAATGGAGATCATGATATTTCATTTACGCTTCATCGGGGTGAAATCCTTGGATTTGCCGGATTAGTCGGTGCCGGACGAACGGAATTGATGCGGGTTATCTATGGCGCTGACCCGATTGAGAGTGGAAATATATATATTAATGGAAAAAAACAGCACATTCGTACCTGTCAGGAAGCAATCCGGAATGGGATCGGATATATCCCGGAGGATCGGAAGGCACACGGTGCGTTTTTGCGTATGAATATTAAATGGAATGTCGTCGTAAACAATCTGCGCGGCATTTCGAAAGGTCCATTTGTTGATACGAAGCAGGAAAATTCTATTGCAAAGTACTATGAGGATAAATTTCAGATCAAGACCCCGTCTCTGGAGCAACGGGTGGAAAATCTGTCAGGAGGTAATCAACAGAAGGTTGTAATTGCAAAGACGCTCGCGGCAAACAGTGAGATCATCATTTTTGATGAGCCGACCAGAGGAATCGATGTTGGTGCCAAGCAGGAAATCTACAAGCTGATGAATCAGCTTGCCGATGAAGGGAAAGCAATCATAATGGTAAGTTCGGATATGCCTGAGCTTCTGGGAATGTCTGACCGAATTATCACGATTTACGAGGGCAGAAAGACCGGAGAACTTGCAAAATCAGAATTTGACCAGAATTACATTCTGGATTTAGCATCAGGAGGCGAGGAACATGGAAAATAAGTTTATAACATTTTACAAGAAATTTGGTATATATGTATTTTTGGTGGCGGTTATAGTTATCTTCTCGATTATAGCACCGAATTTTTTATCTGTAGCAAACCTAATTAATATTTTGCGACAGGTATCGATTTTTGGTATTGTTGTAATCGGTGTTACGATGGTTATGATCGGCGGAGGCATGGATTTGTCGGTCGGTGGAATTATGGCGGTCGTCGGAATGGTTATGGGATATTGTATGGTAAATGTCGGATTACCGATTCCGGTAGCGGTTATCCTGGGCATCGCACTCGGCATTGCATTCGGTGCAATCAATGGTGTTGTTGCCATTAAACTGCATATTGCTCCTATCATTGTAACGCTTGCTATGATGCTTGTTCTGCAGGGTGTAGCATATCTGATTACCGGTGGATATCCGATTACCGGAATGCCGAAAGCCTTCTTGACAGTTGGACAGGGTTACGTCGGACCGATTCCGATTCCGGTTATTCTGTTTGTGATATTCATTGTGTTTGGATGGATTATCATGAATAAGACATATCTGGGAAGAAATATTTATGCACTCGGTGGAAACAAGGAAGCAGCCAGACTTGCAGGTATCAATGTCGATAAACTGACAGTACTCGTATATTCTTTTGCAGGCTTCGCAGCCAGCATCGCAGCAATCATCATGGTTGCAAGAACAAATGCATCACAGCCGGGCGCAGGAAGCTCCTATGCCTTTGACTGTATGACGGCAGCCTGCTTAGGTGGTGTCAGCATTGCCGGAGGCGAAGGAAAAATCAGCGGTACGGTTGTTGGTGTTATTATTCTTGGTATTCTGGATAATGGACTTGTGTTGATGGGTGTTAATTCCAATTTTCAGAGTGTTATTAAGGGACTTATCCTGCTCCTTGCAGTAGCAATTGACTGTTATCAGGGCGGACAGAAGAGAAAGAAGGCATAAGACATGGTGACAAGAAAATTGCCGTATTATGAGTTCGCAGATGGAATTTATGAGATTGATGAGTTTGACTGTGTTAGCGTGTTTGTGATTGTTGGAAGTGCGCGGGCATTAGTTATAGACTGTGGGACAGGAATCGGCGACCTCAGATGGGTGATAGAGAACAAGATTACAGATAAACCATATGATGTTGTGGCATCCCATAACCACGGAGATCATATTGGAGGAGCCGGATTCTTTGATTCCATCTATATACACCCGGCTGACATGGATTGGGATAACGGAAATGCTATTCCAACGGTGGAATTTCGTAGAGACTATGCAAAAATAATTGCCGACCGGGCAAATAAACACTATGACTATAATCTGGATGAGGACGTGCGACCGTGGCCTAAAACACCGAAAAAAATTCCACTTCATGATGGGCAGGTGTTTGAACTTGGAGGTAGAACAGTCACAGCGTATCACTGTCCTGGACATACGTTTGGTGAGATGGTTTTTTTGGACGATAAGACGAAGACCTTGTTGTTGGGAGATGCTTGTAATTGTAATTATTATCTGGCAGATCCGGAGCCGGGACAGGCGAAAGAACGGATTCGGGAAGCAAGGGCAGGACTCGAACGGCTGATTTCCATGAAAGACAAATATGAGTTTTTATATAATTCTCATCATGATTTCAGAGGGTTTGGAAATTCCTTGTATCCGAACATTATGGAAGATGCAGTACATACGTTTGAAAGTATATTGAACGGAACTGCAAAGTATATATCCGTGACGGATCCTCTCGATCCGGAACATAAAGCCAAGACATATGCATCTTATGGC
This sequence comes from Lachnospiraceae bacterium, assembly GCA_963612015.1. Classification (GTDB taxonomy): domain Bacteria; phylum Bacillota; class Clostridia; order Lachnospirales; family Lachnospiraceae; genus Roseburia. The sequence goes on from CAVDTR010000032.1 coordinate 10,413, forward strand.
AGGTTCCGTGCTGCCTATCAGGGCGACGGAATAGAAAAAATATAAAACAAAATAAAAAACTTTATACTCTCAGTCAGCGCATAATAAACTGGCTGGGAGTATTCAATTCATACACCTCTTTATCCCAGAAATCATCTCTTTCTAATTGTTTTTGTCCCATATTGGCGCCTCCATCTGGTTGATGCCTTGATTATATCGTATAATCCCGCCACATTCCACCAACTATATGGCAACTATCGGTTGCAACCGTCATTTTTATGCATAAATGTCATGCGACAGACATTTAATGAATAATAACGGATATATTTAGGAGTAAAAGCTGTGATGAAGCGATTTATCACTTATCTATTTACTTACGAGAATGGGATAAAAGGAAAAAATATCGGATTTATCAGAACGGATCAAAGAGATGATACGATCGATATGGAAATACATGTGCAGGGTATGGGGCGGTATCAGGGACCGACACAGGTGTATCTGCTCGTAAAAGGCGATGGATTACAGGGAATACCGATCGGCGAGTTTTCGCTCGGACAGGGGCGTGGCACCGCAAGGATCAGGATACAGAAAAACTCCTTTGGAGAAAACGCATTTGACGATGCGGATATCGTAGGAGTAGGAGTGCGGTTCGGGGGACAGTATTATGCGGCGAGCAGCTGGAAAGACACGATAGAGGACGGATTTACAACCGGAGCTTTTCAAGTATGGCAGCCGGATTCAACCTCGGAACAGCCACCGGAAAGCACGCGCCCAGTCACACCGCCGGAGTCAATGCCGGAACAGTCGCCGGAAAACGCACGCCCAGCCACACCACCGGAACCGGATGTGACAGAAGAACCGTCCCCGGTGCAGAGCGAGTTTGTGCGCCTTGCGACGGAGCGCTTGCAGGCGGAGAGGGCGGAAGCCGGCGGACGGAATCAGTCAACACAGAGGGAAACCGGCGCACAGGTACAGAGCCAGCCCACCGCAGAGCCAGCCACACCGGAGAAGCCAGCAACACCGGAAAAGCCAGCCACACCCGAGAAACCAGCCGCACAGGAGATGCCAGCCGCTCCGCAGCAGTCTGCCATGCCAAGCCAAGAAGCACCAACCCCACAGCCCGCAGAAGAACCCATGCAGCAGTCCTGCGTGTCAAAAGGAATGTCCTCGCGGCAGCCGCGCAGGATCGACCTAAGCGACATCCGCAAGCTGCCGAAGCGGAACTGGTATCTGTGCAATAACAGTTTTCTGATCCACGGATTTTTCAATTATCACTATCTGATCGTATGGGAATGTGAGGAGAGGGGAGAAAAGAAAGCATACTTAGGCGTGCCGGGAATCTACGAAAGACCGGAGCGTATGATGGCGCTGCTTTTCGGATTCCCGGATTTTAGGCTGGAGACGGATGTGATGGACGAAAAATGCCCGCAGCACTCCACGAAGGAGGAACCGATCGGCAAATTCGGCTACTGGCTATGCCCTCTGGAGATGTGATCGGAAGCCAGCAGGCAGTATTGCGCATGGTCGCGCCAGACACCCTGAAGCTGCATGTGCTCGCGGCTGATGCCCTCGCAGAGAAAGCCGAGCCGCACCAGAAGCCGGATCGACGGGATGTTATCCGGAAGAACCATAGCCATGACGCGGTGAAGCTGCAGATCGTCAAAGATGATATCCAATACCTTTTCCATTGCCTCGGTCGCGTAGCCCTGATGCTGTGAATCGGTGGAAAACTTATAGCCGATCTCGCAGGAGGAATACACGCTGCTTTGGATATTCCGGAAACAGATCGTTCCGATGACGCGATCCGGCGCGGACTTGGAAAAGACATAAAAGCGCACAGAGTGGAGCTTTACCGCCGCATTATACTCAAAACGAAGCATTGCCTTTTGAAAATTCAGTGTGTAAAATTGATTCGGACGATCCGGCTCGAACTGTTCAAAGTATGCGCGGTCACGCAGATAAAAATCCAGGACCGCGGCAGCCACATCCGGCTTTGGGACGCGGAGAATGAGCCGGTTTGTTTCGTATGCAAACAACATAATTGTCAACTTCCTTATATTCGGGTAATATGGTGAGTGAAACTCACAGATACACTAATTATATCGCAAGACGGAGTACAAAGTCTATGACACAGGATGAAAAATATATGAAAGCTGCGATCACGCAGGCAAAAAAGGCAGCAGCGCTCGATGAGGTGCCGATCGGCTGTGTGATCGTGCAGGACGGAAAGATCATTGCGCGCGGCTACAACCGCAGAAATACGGACAAAAATACGCTCGCACACGCGGAGCTTGCGGCGATCCGCAAGGCAAGCAAAAAGACCGGGGACTGGCGGCTGGAGAATTGCACGATGTATGTGACCTTGGAGCCGTGCCAGATGTGCGCGGGAGCGATCGTGCAGTCCCGGCTGCAACGTGTCGTGATCGCAACGATGAATCCCAAGGCAGGCTGCGCAGGTTCTATTTTAAATCTTTTGCAGATGGAAGCCTTCAATCATCAGGTCGAGATCACGCGCGGAGTGCGGGAGGAGGAGTGCGCGACGATGCTTTCCGACTTTTTCCGTAAGCTCCGTCAAAAAAAGAAGACCGCAAAAGAGCAGATGCCTTGACAATGGGGCATTTCATGGATTATACTTAAGTCTCCGAGCAGCTGGGGTGGTAGCGGTACCTTGAACCAACAATCCGCTAGAGTTGGGGTGATGTCTCGTGGAGGGTCTGACCGGTGGTGCAGCCCTTTGTAATCAGTGTTGACGTCTGGGTCTTGCGCAATGGGAATCTGTGAACCGGGTCAGGGTAGGAATACAGCAGCCCTAAGCAGAACCTCTCATGTGCCGCAGGGTCGCCTGGAGGGAGCTGGTTATAAAGGTAGCGGCTGTCGGAAGGATTCGAAGCGGGACGCTCGGATTTTTACAGTTTGTTATACAAAGCGTATATATAAACAAGGAGGAAGACAAATGAAAAAGTTTGGAATTAAGGAAGTCGTAGCAACTGGTATCGGAACAGCATTGTTCATCGTTTTGACAGAGGTACAGATCCCACTCGTGATCGTGCCGAACACCTCATTACAGGTTCGCGCAGCATTGCTTGCATTCCTTGCAGCAGTATTTGGACCGGTAGTAGGAGGAATCACCGGACTTTTAGGACATGCACTCGGCGATGCATTATTCTATGGTAGCGTTTGGTGGAGCTGGGTATTCCCGGAGGCAGTGCTTGGTATCGCAATCGGTGCATTCGCAAGCAAGCTCAAGATCAAGGAAGGCGGATTTGGCGGCAAGCAGATCGCACTGTTCAACATTGTTCAGGTGATTGCCAATGCAGTAGCATGGATCGTTGTAGCACCTGTTCTTGATATCTTAATTTATGCAGAGCCGGCAGACAAGGTATTTGCACAGGGTGCGATCGCATGTCTTGCAAACGTGATTATCATTGCAATCCTCGGCACACTGCTTTGCGCAGCTTATGCTAAGATCGGTGCAAAATCATCTAGTCTGACCAAAGAGGACTAAGTAAGAAAGCAGAAGAAATTTTATGGAACCTATCATTGAATTTAAAAATTTTTCTTTTAAATATCGATCACAGGTTGAGCCAACCCTCCGGGATATAAATCTTAAAATATATCCCGGAGAGAAGGTGCTTATCATAGGACCATCCGGGTCTGGCAAGTCAACACTTGCCAGTTGCATTAACGGACTGGTCCCTTTTTCGTATACCGGTGACATCGAGGGAGAACTGCGCATCAAGGGGGAAGATCCACAGGAGTTGGGTATTTTTGGACTGGCGAAGTCGGTCGGTACTGTCCTGCAGGATACGGACGGACAGTTTATCGGGCTGACGGTGGCAGAGGACATTGCCTTTGTGCTGGAGAATGACCTTGTACCGCAGGAAGAGATGAAAAAGAAGGTACACGGGATCGCAGACATCGTGGAGCTTTCCTCTGTTTTAAGCCATGCACCGTCGGAGCTGTCCGGCGGACAGAAGCAGCGCGTATCTATGGCGGGTGTTCTGGTCGATGACGTGGATATCCTGCTGTTTGACGAGCCGCTGGCAAATCTCGACCCGGCAACCGGCAAGCGCGCGATCGCGCTGATTGATGAGATCAAAAAGAACGAGAAAAAGACGATCCTTATTATTGAACACCGTCTGGAGGATGCGCTGTACCGCGACGTGGATCGTATCATCCTGATCGGTGAGGGACAGGTCGTTGCAGATATGACACCGGATGAGCTTTTGTGCAGCGATATTCTTGAGCACGAGGGCATCCGTGAGCCGCTGTATATCACAGCGTTGAAGCACGCGGGATGCACGATCCGCCCGGAGGATCATCCGGCGAGCATTGCCACTATGAACCTTGCGCCTTACAGAGAGCAGGTGCAGCAGTGGTTCTGCCGAGTGCCGGAGGCGAAGGCACAGGAGCTGGACGAAGAGGTGCTGCGCGTGGAGCATCTGGACTTTTCCTACAAGCAGGGACAGCCGATCTTATCGGACATCAATTTCTCGGTCAAAAAGGGAGAGATGCTTGCGATCGTCGGCAAGAACGGTGCCGGCAAGACGACACTTTCCAACCTGATCTGTGGATTTGAGAAGCCTGACCGGGGCACGATCTACTTAGAGGGACAGGATATCGCACCGCTTACAGTCAAGGAGCGCGGCGAGAGGATCGGAGTTGTCATGCAGAATCCGAATCAGATGATCTCCAAGCCGATGATCTACGAGGAGGTAGCGCTTGGGCTGACCGTCAGAGGCGTGCCGGAGGAGGAGATCAAGGAGCGCGTCAATGAGACGCTTCGTATCTGCGGATTATATCCGTTCCGCAACTGGCCGGTATCCGCTTTGTCGTTCGGACAGAAAAAGCGGATGACGATCGCATCGATTCTGGTAATGCAGCCGAAGGTTCTGATCCTAGATGAGCCGACCGCCGGACAGGATTACCGGCATTATACGGAGATCATGGAGTTTTTGAAGCGGCTGAACGAGGAGCAGGGCATCACGATCATTATGATCACGCATGACATGCACCTGATGCTGGAGTACACCAACCGCGCGATCGTTATCGCGGACGGAAAGCTGCTGGCGGAGGATGCACCATCTGCGATCCTTACGGACGAAGCGCTTGCAGACCGGGCATACATCAAGAAAACATCACTGTACGATCTTGCGGTTGACTGCGGGATCGATGATCCGACACAGTTCGTGGAGCGGTTCATCCAGCATGAAAGGACGGTGAGATAGTGGCACATCGTTTACTAACGTATGAGAAAAAAGATACCTGGATCGATGGCTTGTGCGGGGTGACGAAGCTGGTATTTTTCCTGTGCTGGTCGATCACAAGCATGATGACGTATGACACCAGAGTGTTAGCCGTGATGCTGATACTCAGCCTGTGCATATACAAGATCTCCAAGATCGAGTGGAAGCAGGTCGGAACTGTATTTAAGTTTGTTATGGTATTTATGGCTATTAACGTTTTCGCAATTTATCTGTTTTCCCCCGATCAGGGAACAAAGATCTATGGGACACGGACAGTACTCCTTGCCCTGACGGAGCGTTATTCCATCACAGCCGAGCAGCTTTTTTATGAGCTGAACATCGTGCTCAAGTATTTTACGATCGTTCCGTCTGTATTTATCTTTGTTGTGACGACGAATCCATCCGAGTTTGCTGCATCCTTAAACCGTATCGGGATCAGCTACAATATTGGATACGCGATTTCCATAGCACTGCGTTATATCCCGGACGTGCAAGATGACTTCCACAAGATCAAGAACGCGCAGGAAGCGAGAGGCATCGAGCTGTCCGGCAAGGGAAAGCTGATGGATCGGATAAAAAATACGTCAGCGATCATATTCCCACTTGTATTTTCAAGTATGGGGCGGATCGACACGATCAGCAACGCGATGGAGCTCCGCGGATTTGGCAAGCACAAAAAGCGTAGCTGGTACATGGAGCGTCCGCTTAAGAGAAATGATTATCTGGTGCTCGTATTTTCCATCCTGTTTATGATCGTAAGCCTCGTGATCACCTATGCAGATGGCAGCAGATTCTTTAATCCTTTTGTTTAGAGGGAATTAAATAATGTTAAATCGCGAATAAATAAATATTGGATGCAGCCGTACAGAGCGGGTTCTGTGCGGTTGCATCTTTTGGTTTTAATTCCTATTGACAACTAGGAATTAAGAATGTATACTTCGTTACTAGGAATTGATAATAATGAGAGGCGGAAGGGATATGAAGATATCAACAAAAGGCAGATATGCACTGCGGTTGATGCTTGATCTCGCAAGCGCAGACCCAAGCGAACCGGTCAGCCTGAAGGATGTCTCGAAGCGTCAGGGTATTTCAGACAAATATCTGGAACAGATAATTTCCGTATTAAATAAGGCGGGATTTGTCAAGAGCATCCGTGGCGCGCAGGGAGGCTATTCACTTCGGAGAGATCCGAAGGACTACACCGTTGGAATGATCCTTCGCCAGATGGAGGGAAGTCTTGCCCCGGTGGCATGCATTGAGGATGAGGATTTTGTCTGCGACCGCGCAGACCAGTGCGTGACTTCGATCGTCTGGAAGCAGATCAACGATGCGGTGAATGGTGTGGTGGATAACATCACTTTACAGGATCTTGTAGAGTGGCAAAGTGCTAAAAATGGACAATATATTATATAGAAAGAAGGAACAATTATGAGCGATAAAGTCATTTATCTCGACAATGCAGCAACAACAAGGGTGCTTCCGGAGGTTTTTGAGGCGATGAAGCCTTATTTTACCGAGTATTACGGAAACCCATCTGCTATTTATACGTTTGCAGGAACGGCAAACGATGCGGTAACATCCGCAAGAGAGGAGATCGCTAATGTCATCGGTGCAAAGCCGGAGGAGATCTACTTTACTGCCGGCGGCAGCGAGTCCGACAACTGGGCGCTGAAGGCAACCGCAGAGGCATACGCTTCCAAGGGAAAGCATATCATCACCAGCAAGATCGAGCATCATGCAATCCTGCACACTGCACAGTGGCTGGAGAAGCAGGGCTATGAGGTAACTTACCTCGACGTCGATGAGAATGGTCTGGTAGACTTAGAGCAATTGAAGGCAGCCATCCGTCCGGATACTATCCTGATCTCCATCATGGCAGCCAACAACGAGATTGGAACCATCGAGCCGTTAAAGGAGATCGGTGAGATCGCAAAAGAGTATGGAATCCTGTTCCACACCGATGCGGTTCAGGCATTTGCTCACACACCGATCAATGTGGATGAGATGCATATCGATATGTTAAGTGCCAGCGGACACAAAATCAACGGACCGAAGGGAATCGGCTTCTTATATATCCGTAAGGGTGTCAAGATCCGCTCCTTTGTTCACGGTGGTGCGCAGGAGCGTCAGCGCCGTGCCGGCACATTGAATGTTCCGGGAATTGTCGGAATGGGAAAAGCAGCAGAGATCGCTGCAAAGAATATGGAGGAATCCATCGCATACCAGACAAAGCTTCGTGATCATCTGATCGCGCGCGTGATGGAGGAAATCCCATACACCAAGTTAAACGGTCATCCGACACAGAGACTTGCGAACAACGCAAACTTCTGTTTCCGTTTTATCGAGGGAGAATCCATGCTGATTTTACTTGACCAGTCAGGCGTTTGTGGAAGCAGCGGATCTGCATGTACATCCGGATCACTTGATCCGTCCCATGTACTTCTTGCAATCGGACTGCCGCATGAGATCGCTCATGGTTCACTCAGACTTACCTTATCCAACGATACAACGCTGGAGGATATTGATTTCGTAGTGGACAGACTAAAGGGCATCATCGAGCACCTGCGCAGCATGTCCCCACTTTACGAGGATTTTGTTAAGCATCAGAAGTAGAATACAATGGACAGGCTCTACGGGCGCATAAGCTGCGCAGGGCAGATTTAACACATAGCATAGACAAGGAGAAAACAGATATGGCATACAGTGAAAAAGTAATGGATCATTTCAACAATCCGAGAAATGTCGGAGAGATCGAGAACCCAAGCGGTGTAGGAACCGTCGGCAATGCAAAGTGCGGAGACATCATGCGTATGTATCTGGATATCGATGACAACGGAATCATTCAGGAAGCAAAGTTTAAGACCTTCGGATGCGGTGCTGCCGTAGCGACAAGCTCTATGGCAACCGAGCTTGTAAAGGGTAAAACCGTTCAGGAAGCACTTCAGGTAACCAACAAGGCGGTTATGGAAGCACTTGACGGACTTCCACCGATCAAGGTACACTGTTCTCTGCTCGCAGAGGAAGCAATTCATGCTGCTCTGTGGGATTATGCGGAGAAACACGGCATCAAGATCGAGGGACTGGAAAGACCGGTCAACGATATCAGCGAAAAAGAGGAAGATCCGGCGGATCAATACTAATTAAATCAAGATATAAGAAAGGCGTTGCAAGCGTATAACATGGCACACGTAAAGGAAAAAGTTGTTGTGGGAATGTCCGGAGGTGTGGACTCGTCGGTCGCGGCATACCTGTTAAAGGAACAGGGATATGACGTGATCGGGGTGACCATGCAGATCTGGCAGGATCAGGACGTTTTTGAACAGGCAGAGGAAGGCGGCTGCTGCGGACTGTCCGCGGTGGACGATGCGAGAAGAGTCGCGCAGGTACTGGGAATACCGTATTATGTAATGAATTTCCGCTCTGATTTCCAGAAAGCGGTCATAGATTATTTCGTGTCCGAGTACCAGAGGGGCTATACCCCAAACCCTTGCAATGCCTGCAACCGTTATGTCAAATGGGAATCTCTTTTGCATCGTGCGATGGAGATCGGGGCAGACTATATTGCGACAGGACATTATGCGCGCGTGGAGCAGCTTGCAAACGGAAGATACTCCATCCGCAATTCTGTGACAGCAGCAAAGGATCAGACATACGCACTATACAATCTGACACAGGATCAGCTTCGCCGCACCCTGATGCCGGTCGGAGCCTATGCCAAGGATCAGATCCGTGCAATCGCCCACGAGGTCGGTCTGCCGGTCGCGTCCAAGAGTGACAGTCAGGATATCTGTTTCGTGCCGGATCACGATTATGCGGGATTTATCGAGCGCGAGACGGGAGAACCGAGCATACCGGGCAATTTTGTGGATGAGGACGGCAACATTCTCGGAACACACAAGGGAATCGTCCATTATACGATCGGGCAGCGCAAGGGACTAGGGGTCAGCGCGGACACGCCGCTCTTTGTCAAGGAGCTTCGCGTCGCGGAGAACGAGGTCGTTCTCTGCAAGTCGGAAAGCCTTTTTTCCGATACCTGTATCGTCAGCAATGTAAATTATATGGCAAGAGCCGCGCTTGACGGAGCGACGGAGGCGATTGGCAAGGTGCGCTACTCTCACAAGGGTTCTCCGTGCGTGATCGAGGCACTTCCGGATGGACTGCTCCGCTGCAAGTTCGAGGAGCCGCAGCGCGCGATGACGCCGGGGCAGGCAGCCGTTTTTTATGAGGGGGATCACATCCTCTGCGGTGGCACGATTGAACGTGTTTCTTCTATTTAGAATATTGTCTGGATCGGGCAATTTCGGGCGGCATTTTTTACATCAGAAAAAGAAATAAAAAAAACCTCACAATTTTTTGTTGACAGAATAGAAGTTGTGGGGTATATTTATACCAACAAATAAATCATACCTACTTGGTAGGAAAACAGGGAATTAAAAAATAAGACGAAGACGGAGGATTTAAAAATGGCAAACATTTATAAAGGAACACTCGGACTGATCGGCAACACTCCACTGGTAGAGCTTACACATCTGGAGGAGAAATACGGACTGGAAGCAAGACTTCTGGCAAAGGTAGAGTATTTTAACCCGGCAGGATCTGTTAAGGATCGTATTGCAAAGGAAATGATCGAACAGGCAGAGCGTGACGGCAAGTTAAAGCCGGGCTCAACCATCATCGAGCCGACTTCCGGTAACACGGGAATCGGTCTTGCAGCGATTGCAGCAGCAAAGGGATATCGTCTGATCATTGTCCTTCCGGAGACGATGAGCGTTGAGAGAAGAAACATCATCAAGGCGTATGGCGCAGAGCTGGTTCTTTCCGATGGAACCAAGGGAATGAAGGGCGCTATCGCAAAGGCAGAGGAATTACATCAGGAGATCGCAGACAGCTTCATTCCGGAGCAGTTTGAGAACCCGGCTAACCCGGCAGCACACAGAAAGACAACCGGACCGGAGATCTGGGCAGATACCGACGGAGAGGTTGATGTGTTTGTAGCAGGCGTAGGAACCGGCGGAACGATCACAGGTGTCGGCGAATACTTAAAGGAGAAGAAGCCGGAGGTTAAGATTGTGGCAGTAGAGCCGGCAACTTCCGCAGTTCTTTCTACCGGCAAGGCAGGCGCACACAAGATCCAGGGTATCGGAGCAGGATTCGTTCCGAACACACTCAACACCAAGATCTACGACGAGATCATCCCGATTGAGAATGAGGATGCGTTCGCACTTGGCAAGGAGATCGCAAAGTCAGAGGGTATTCTGGTCGGAATCTCATCCGGCGCAGCGCTCAAGGCAGCCATCGAGGTTGCACAGAGACCGGAATCCAAGGGCAAGACGATCGTTGCACTCCTTCCGGACAGTGGAGACCGTTACTATTCAACCGATTTATTCAAGGATTGATCATAAGCAAAGCAGTGTATGCGGATTCTTTCGGGAGTCCGCATATTTTTTTGTTTCGCAAACTTCAAAGGTGTGCTATTATAAAAGAATGAATGCAATCAAATAGTTCGGAGGAATGAGATGTTTCAGAAAAATCAATACATATACAGTGAAACGCTCGGAGTCTGCCATGTTGACAATATTACACAGCTTTCCGCAGGTCGCGAAAATCCGATCCCCTATTATGTGCTGACTCCCGTTTTTGCAAAGGAGGGTACTTCCTATATTCCGGTGGAGGACCATCAGGTCGCACTCTACGATATGTTTACCGAGGAAGAGGCGCGGGCAATGGAAGCAGATCCGAATCTGAATCTCGAAAAGAACCCGAAGCTTAAGGATGCGATCGATTTTGTATTGCACAACAGGAGGAACTAACATGGCACAGAAACAAGGCCAGAATCAGGGCGATGTGATTCGCTCTTTTACATTAGGAAACAAGGAACTCGAAGGAAAAACCGTTGAGTTCCAGTATGACCGCGGACAGTACAGCATCACGGACGTGGTAGGCGAGGAGCGCAGCATCGTATACAAATCCCGCAACGCGCAGGAAGCCTACACCAAGTGGAATGTCTACATCGGGCGCAAGAAGGAACGCCCGGAGCGTCCGGAGAGACAGGGTCGAAACGGCGAGGAGCGCTCTGCGGAGGACAAGCAGGGACGCACAAAAGACGAAAAGCGCACAGAGCGTGAGAACAACCGCGGCGAGCGCGACAACAGCAGGCAGGAGCGCACGAATAATCGGAGCGACCGTGACACCAACCGTCAGGAGAGAGGCAATAACCGCAGCGAGCGCGACAATAGCCGTGGACGCAACCACTCCAATTACAGGAACAATGAGCCGCGCGCAGAACGGAATGAGGGGCGTAATACAGACCGCGCAGCGGGCAACGGCGGATATAATCAGGGCTTTACCGCGGCATCCGCAGAGAACGGTGCGGGCGAGAAGCGTTACCGCCGACCACGCCGCCGCAGAAATGACCACAGAGAACAGGAGAGCTAAGCTATGAGCAAAAAGATCGGTTTTATCGGTTGTGGCAATATGGGCGGAGCAATGCTCGCAGGAGTCTTGGATTCCGGGAAATGCGCTGCAGAAGATATTCTGGTATCCGTGTCATCGGAGCAGTCTGCTGCCGCAAAAAAGGAAAAGTACGGAGTTACCGCTTTGGTGGACAACTGTGCGGTAGCTGAGAAGTCCGATATATTATTTCTGACGGTCAAGCCACAGTATTACGAGCAGGTGATCGGCGAGATCAAAGGATCGGTAAGTGATGATACGATCATTATCACGGTTGCGCCGGGCAAGACGCTTGCATGGCTTTCGGAGCGATTTGGCGGCAGCCACAAGATCATCCGGACGATGCCAAATACCCCATCCCTTGTCAAGGAAGGCATGATGGGTATGTGTGCCAACGAACAGGTGACCGGGGAAGAGATCGCGCTTGTACGCGACATCTGCGGTGGATTTTCGAGAACCGAGCTGGTAGCGGAGCATCTGATGGACGTGGTAACTGCAGTCAGCGGAAGCTCGCCGGCGTATGTCTTTATGTTCATTGAGGCGATGGCGGATGCAGCGGTTGCCGGAGGAATGCCGCGCGCGCAGGCGTATACCTTTGCAGCTCAGGCGGTGCTTGGAAGCGCCAAGATGGTGCTTGAGACCGGAAAACATCCGGGAGAGCTTAAGGATATGGTATGCTCTCCGGCAGGAACTACAATTCAGGCAGTCCGTGTGCTGGAGGAAAAGGGCTTAAGAAGCGCCGTGATCGAGGCGATGGAAAAGTGTCTCGACATATCCCACAATATGTAACCGGCAGCCCGGACAGACAACCGGTGCTATTTGTATGAGAATACGAAAATGCCGCAGATTGGCAATCTTACCAGTCTGCGGCATTTTTTGCGAAAGCCGGACGCTATGCGCCCAGCTCGCACTCGTCAAGGATCTTGCGAAGCGTCTCTGCGGAGCAGCGGAGCGCAGCCAGCTCCTCCTCGTCAAGTGAGATCGGAACGTGCGTCTCCACGCCGTCCTTTCCGATGATGGCGGGCATACTGAGTGCCACATCGCGGATTCCATACTCCCCGTTCATGATGCAGGAGATCGGCAGGATGGATTTTTCATCGCGGATGATCACCTCGCAGATACGGCGGACAGACATCGCGATGCCGTAGTAGGTCGCCTGCTTTTTCTCGATGATCTCGTAGGCGCTGTTCTTGACCTCGCCGGCGATCTCGCGGCATTTTTTAACATGATCGGAGTAACCGCGCATCTCGCAGAACTCATCCATGCCGATACCGGAGATGTTTGCACAGCTAAAGGCAGCGATCTCGCTGTCGCCGTGTTCTCCGATGATGAAGGCGTGGACGCTCTTACTGTCTACGCCGAGCAGCTCGCCGAGACTGTATTTTAACCGGGCGCTGTCGAGCACGGTTCCGGAACCGATGACGCGCTCCGGCGGATAGTTGGATAATTTCAGGGTAACATAGGTCAGGATATCCACCGGATTGCTGACGACGAGCAGGATGCCCGGACAGCCCCGGCGCGTGATCTCCGGGATGATGGAGCGGTAGATGGTGACGTTCTTGGTCACAAGGTCAAGTCTCGACTCGCCGGGCTTCTGACCGGCTCCGGCGGTAATGATGATGATGGATGCGTCCGTGATGTCATCATAGGTTCCCGCGTACACCTTCATGTGGCGCGAAAAAGGGATGCCGTGGCTGATATCCATTGCCTCACCCTCCGCCTTGTCGGCATTGACATCGATCAGCACGATCTCAGAAAAAAGCCCGCTCTGCATCAGGGCAAAGGCGGAAGCAGAACCGACGAAACCGCAGCCGATGACCGCCACTTTTCTTATATTTACGTTTTCCATAGCAATGTTTCCTTTCCAAATCATAATAGGCTTCTATTGAATGCATTTAGTATGCCGCATTTGGACAAAATTATAAGAGGATAGCGAGTGTCAATTATTGCAATGTGGGGTGGCTTGCAGTATATTAGATATGTATAAATGAAAGAAAATTGCAGAATGCTAAAGAAAAAACGGATTATTTTGTTTTAGAAAATACTAAAATAATTGACAATAATTTAAAGTTGAGGTTATGGTATATTTATTATATAATAGCCTCAGACGAATTTTCTTATGCATGCATCATTGAGAAAGGATGGGGTTATATGAAAAGAATCGGAATGTTGACAAGCGGCGGCGACTGCCAGGCTTTGAACGCTGCAATGCGCGGTGTGGTAAAGGGACTTTCTGCAAATGTGGATGAGCTTGAGGTATACGGATTTGAGAACGGTTACAAGGGTTTGATCTACGGAAAATACCGCAGACTTACGGCTGCAGACTTTTCCGGCATCCTGACCAAGGGCGGCACGATCCTTGGATCTTCCCGTCAGCCGTTTAAGCTGATGCGCACACCGGATGAGAACGGGCTTGACAAGGTAGAAGCCATGAAGCAGACCTACCGCGAGCTTGAGCTTGACTGTCTTGTTATCCTCGGAGGTAACGGCACGCAGAAGACCGCGAACCTTTTAAGAGAGGAAGGACTCAACATCATCCATCTTCCAAAGACCATTGACAACGACATCTACGGAACCGATGTGACGTTTGGCTTCCAGAGCGCGATCAATATCGCAACGGAAGCAATCGACTGCATTCATACGACCGCAGCCTCCCACAACCGCGTATTTATCGTTGAGGTTATGGGACATAAAGTAGGATGGCTGACCTTGTACGCAGGAATCGCAGGCGGCGCAGACATCATTCTGCTCCCGGAGATCCCATACGACATCGACAAGGTTGTGGATGCTATCCAGAAGAGAACCAAGGACGGCAAGGGATTTACCATTCTTGCTGTCGCAGAGGGTGCGATCTCCAAGGAGGACGCAGTTCTGTCCAAAAAGGAATATAAGGCAAAGGTTGCGGAGCATAAATATCCATCCGTTTCCTATGAGATCGCCGACCATATCAGCAAGAAGCTCGGAACCGAGGTAAGAGTTGCAGTTCCGGGACATACCCAGCGAGGCGGAAGCCCATGCCCGTATGACCGCGTGCTCTGCACCAGACTTGGCTCCGCAGCAGCAAAAGCGATCATGGACGAGGATTACGGATATATGATCGCCATGATCGATGGCAAGACAAAGAGGGTTCCGCTTGGCGACGTTGCAGGCAAGTTAAAGACCGTCGATCCGGACAGCCAGATGATCAAAGAGGCAAAACGGATCGGAATCAGCTTTGGCGATTAACGATTGAGGTAGGTGAAACAGTTGTCTTATACGGCGCTATATCGAAAGTTCCGCCCACAGGAATTTGAGGATGTCAAAGGGCAGGAACATATTGTAACAACTTTAAAGAACCAGATGAAGGCTGACCGTATCGGACATGCATATCTGTTTTGCGGTACAAGAGGTACTGGAAAGACCACAGTTGCAAAGATTTTGGCAAAAGCCGTCAACTGCGAGCATCCGGTAGACGGAAGCCCGTGCGGGGAGTGCCCTTCCTGCAAGGCGATCGCAGCAGGCACATCGATGAATGTGATCGAGATCGATGCGGCATCCAACAACGGCGTGGATAACATCCGCCAGATCCGTGAGGAGGTAGCTTACCGCCCGACGGAGGGACGCTACAAGGTCTACATCATCGACGAGGTTCATATGCTTTCCGCAGGCGCGTTCAACGCCCTGCTCAAGACGCTTGAGGAGCCGCCGGCTTATGTGATCTTTATCCTTGCAACCACGGAGGCGCACAAGATCCCGATCACGATCCTGTCACGGTGCCAGCGGTACGATTTCCACCGCATTTCGATCGATACGATTGCAGATCGTCTTACCGAGCTGATGCAGGAAGAACATATAGACGTGGAGGAACGCGCGATCCGCTATGTGGCGAAGGCGGGCGATGGCTCTATGCGAGACGCGCTCAGCCTGTTAGACCAGTGCATCGCGTTCCATCTCGGCGAGACGCTTACATACGATAATGTACTTGAAGTGCTTGGAGCGGTGGACACGGAGGTATTTTCGCGTCTGCTCCGCCAGATCTTAGATAAAAATATCGTTGGTGCAATCGGCACGCTCGACGATCTTGTGAACGAAGGGCGTGAGCTTGGACAGATGGTGACGGATTTTACATGGTATCTGCGCAATCTGATGCTGGTTCAAAGCTCGGACGGCATGGAGGACGTGCTGGACATGTCGAGCGACAATCTGGCAACGCTCAAAGAAGAAGCCCAGATGGTCAAGCCGGAGATATTGATGCGTTATATCCGCATCTTTTCCGATCTTGGCAACCAGATCCGCTATGCGACGCAGAAGCGTATACTGATCGAGATCGCGATCATCAAGCTGTGTAAGCCGCAGATGGAGAACAGCTACGATTCCATCCTTGACCGTATTGCAAGCCTTGAGTTCCAGATGGAAAAGGGCATTGTGGTGCAGCAGGCACAGATAGCTTCCGGTGGGGAGACTGGCCCGGCGGTACAGACACAGAAGGTAGAGCTTCCGAAGGCAATCCCGGAGGATATTCAGGCGGTCGTACAGAACTGGCGGTCAATTCTTTCGGAGATCGGCGCGATCACAAAGACTTATCTGAAGATGGCAGTTCCGACGCTCGGCAACAACGGCGATCTGCTGCTCATGCTGGACGACGAGAATGCATACACATATCTGTATGAGAACCGCAGCGGCTGTATCGACAATCTCCGCGCGATGATCACGGAGCGCACCGGCAAGTCTGTGGAGATCACTGTCCGCAAGAACGAATCCGGCCGCCGCGCGCAGGATGTTGTGCCGGATCTGACGCAGATGATACAATTTGATATCGAGGAAGAAGACTTCAACGAATAAATTTACAAACCAATAATAGGAGGATATTCCACAATGGCAAAAAGAGGTGGATTTCCGGGCGGAATGCCGGGAAACATGAACAATTTGATGAAACAGGCGCAGAAGATGCAAAAGCAGATGGAAGAGGCTCAGGCACAGCTTGATGAGCTTGAGATCACTGCGACGGCAGGCGGCGGTGCGGTAGAAGTGACCGTGACCGGCAAGCGCGAGGTTACCAAGGTTAAACTGTCCGAGGAGGTTGTAGATCCGGAGGATATCGAAATGCTTGAGGATCTTATCGTTGCAGCGACCAACGAAGCACTCCGCAAGGTGGATGAGGCATCCCAGCAGTCCATGTCTAAGATCACCGGAGGACTTGGCGGCGGATTATTCTAATGGAATACTTCAGCAGTGAAATATCAAAACTAATCGAAGAACTTTCCTCACTTCCGGGAGTGGGAGCAAAGACGGCACAGCGGCTGGCATTTCATATCATCAACATGCCGGAGGACTCTGTGCAGTCGCTGTCGGACGCGATCATCAACGCGAAGAAGAATGTGCGCTACTGCAAGTGCTGCTACACGCTCACGGACTCCGATATCTGCCCGATCTGCAAGGATATGACGCGCGACCACAAGACGATTATGGTGGTTGAGAATACCCGTGATCTGGTGGCGTATGAAAAGACCGGAAAGTTTCAGGGCGTGTATCATGTGCTCCACGGCGCGATCTCCCCGATGCTTGGCATCGGACCGAATGACATCAAGCTCAAGGAGCTGATGCACCGGCTGCAGGAGGATGTGGACGAGGTGATCATCGCGACCAATTCCAGCCTTGAGGGAGAGACGACGGCTATGTATATCAGCAAGCTGATCAAGCCGACGGGAATCAAAGTGACCAGAATCGCCAGCGGAGTACCGGTAGGCGGCGATTTGGAATATATTGATGAAGTAACATTGCTTCGTGCCTTAGAGGGACGAACAGAATTATAAAAGGAGGAACTATGAATAATTTAGAGCTTCAGAAGACGGCGAACGAGATTCGCCAGAGCATTGTGACTGCGGTTCACAGTGCAAAATGCGGACATCCGGGTGGATCTTTGTCCGCGGCAGATATTTTTACATATCTGTATTTTGAGGAGATGAACGTAGATCCGGCAAACCCGAAGATGGCTGACCGCGATCGCTTTGTCCTTTCCAAGGGACATGTTGCGCCGGGATTATACTCTACACTGGCGCAGAAGGGCTACTTCCCGAAGGAAGATCTTTTAACCCTCCGCCACACCGGCTCTTACCTTCAGGGACATCCGGATATGAAGCACATTCCGGGCGTTGATATGTCCAGCGGTTCTCTTGGACAGGGACTGTCCGCAGCAGTCGGAATGGCAGCGGCAGGCAAGTTTGACAATAAGGATTACCGTGTATACGCACTTCTTGGCGATGGCGAGATCGAGGAAGGACAGATCTGGGAGGCTGCTATGTGGGCAGGTCACAGAAAGCTGGACAACCTTGTAGTGATCGTAGACAACAACAACCTTCAGATCGATGGACCGATCGACAAGGTCTGCTCACCATACCCGATCGACAAGAAGTTTGAGGCATTTAATTTCCATGTGATCAACATCGATGGCAACGACTTTGACCAGATCCGCGCTGCCTTCAAAGAGGCGAGAGAGACAAAGGGAATGCCGACCGCGATCGTTGCAAAGACCGTAAAGGGCAAGGGCGTTTCCTTCATGGAGAACTCTGTTGACTGGCACGGCAAGGCACCAAACGATGCAGAGTATGAGCAGGCAATGGAAGAATTAAAGAAAGCAGGTGAAGCATTATGTCAGATGTAAAGAAAATCGCAACCAGAGACAGCTACGGCAACGCATTGGTGGAGCTGGGACAGGAGCATGAGAATCTGATCGTACTGGATGCTGACCTTGCAGCCGCAACAAAGACCGGTACATTCAGAAAGGCTTTTCCGGAGCGCCATTGGGACATCGGAATCGCTGAGGCAAATATGGCAGGAATCGCAGCAGGACTTTCTACCTGTGGCAAGGTTCCGTTTATCAGTTCATTCGCAATGTTCGCAGCAGGACGTGCCTATGAGCAGGTTCGTAATTCCATCGGATATCCGAAGTTAAATGTAAAGATCGGCGCAACACACGCAGGAATCTCTGTCGGTGAGGACGGCGCGAGCCACCAGTGCCTTGAGGATCTTGCACTTATGCGTGAGATTCCGGGAATGGTTGTCATCAATCCTTCCGATGATGTGGAAGCAAAGGCTGCTGTAAAAGCTGCTTACGAGCATGTAGGACCGGTTTACCTTCGTTTTGGACGTCTGGCTGTTCCGGTTATCAACGACCGTCCGGACTACAAGTTTGAGATCGGAAAAGGCGTTGTATTGAAGGAAGGCAAGGATGTTACCATTTTTGCTACCGGACTTGAAGTAAATGAGACACTTGAGGCAGAGAAGCTTCTTGCCGCAGACGGAATCGATGCGGAGATCATCAACATCCACACCATCAAGCCGCTTGACAGAGAGCTTGTTGTTACATCTGCAAAGAAGACCGGAAAAGTTGTTACCGTTGAAGAACATTCCGTGATCGGCGGACTCGGAAGCGCAGTTGCAGAGGTACTTTGCGAGGAAGCTCCGACCAAGATGCTGCGCATCGGTGTCAACGATACCTTTGGCGAGTCAGGACCGGCGCTTGAGCTGCTTCACAAGTATGAGCTTGATGCAGAAGGCATTTACAACAAAGTAAAAGCATTCGTAAAATAAATATCTGTTTTTTAAAAGCAAGAGCTGTGGCTGCGGAGATGATCCGTGTGCCGCAGCTTTTTTCGCTTTATAGGAAATTCCTTTTCCTATAAAGCAAAAAATGCTCCGCAGGGATGCGACCCATGTGGAGTTGAAGATGCACTTGCGTGCCCACACGGGCGCGCAAAGAGTCACATTGTGACACTTTTTCTCCTTTTGTGTCGAACGATTCTTGTGATTGCGTGCCATAATCCATTAAATTTTTGCATAATACTGTGATAGCATAGGCGCAAAAGGAGTGTGAAGGTATGGCTGATTTGAAAAATATCCGGCAGATCGGATCTCCTACGGAAACAGATAAAATATTTATAGAGAACAACGCATATCAGAGAATACACCGGGATGAATTTCCGGAGCGGAGAGTGTTTGTGCTGATGGGACATACCGAATGTGCGGTGACAGGGTATTCGTCCTATGTGGAGGCGGTCATTCCGGTGTGGAACATCGCATTTTCGCAGGGAATCCCGGTGTGGAACAACCATGTGTGGAATGACGTGTTTGGTGAGGTAAAGCGTTCCTTTGAAAATTCGGTCATCATAGGCTGGGTGCTGGATTCCAAAGGCATACCGCCACGGCTGACCGCGGAGCTTGAGGCGGTTCACCGCGAGCATTTCGGGGGAGCACATCAACTGCTCTTTTTGCTCGACTCGATCGAACAGGAAGAATATTTTTATCAGGCGCGTGCCGGGCATCTGCGCCAAAGGGAGGGGTTCTACATATATTTTGACAGTGACTGCATCTACAACAACATCATTCCGGAGGAAGTATGGATGGCAAAGGCGAAGGAGCATGAAGCCCTGCGGCCTGATCCGGAAGAAAAAACGCAGGGCGATGTGGTTTCCATGCCACGGGCGCGCTATCGCGATATTATAAATGCACAGCAGACGCAGACACAGCAGGAAAACGGAAGCTGGATCAGCTCGGCTGCGATCATTGCTGCGATCGTGCTTCTGGTGGCAATCGCTGGGACGGCAGTGCGGCAGAGACGGTTTTCCATCGAGGGAATCCAGCAGGCGGTTGAGAGCTTGAGCGAGCGGGTGCATTTACAGGGAAAATCGGAAAACGAAGCCGATACACAGCAGGGGGCTGCGGCGGAGACTTCAGCGGATGCGCAGAATGCAGACGAGACTTCGTCAGATGCACAGAAAGATGCAGGAACGCAGGAGGATTCGCAGAGCGTGGAGACAATGTTAAGGAATATGGAAGAAGCGCAGCAGAGCCCGGATATTACGGTGGAGGAAGTGCAGGGCGGCGAGATTGGCAGTAATTAGTATTGCCCAAGGAAGCGGGAATGTGGTATTATCTGTTATGTGCAATGCAAAGAGGCGCAAGGACAAAACAGGAGGAGGCATCTATGGCGAAGACAAATCGCGAAGGGTTTAAAACCGTTGAAGCCGATTTGGATGAATTGGATGAGAAGATACAAACACACCGGAAGCATATTTTTTATGCGGTCGTGTGGCTGGTGGCAATTCTGGTCATTGTGGTTGTCGGACTTGAATTGTGGATGGCTGTCCGCAACTATGATTCCTACGACGTGTCAAACAGCATTGAGCAGAGCGACAGCGATGCGGCAAAGTACCTGTCGTTTTGCGGAAACATCATAAAATACAGCAACGATGGAATCGTTTATACCGATAAGAATAACGAGCTGATCTGGAATCAGGCGTTTGAGATGAACACGCCGAGCATCACCGTGTGCGAGAAATATCTGGCGGTCTATGACAAGGGCGGCAGCAATATCTACATTATCAAGAAGGACGGACCACAGAAACAGATCGAGACGACCATGCCGATCGAGACGGTCTGCATCGCAAAGCAGGGAACGGTCGCGGTTCTTATGAAAGATGGAACAACTTCCTATGTCAAATTGTACGACCGCAAGGGCAATGAGCTGGCAAACGGCGTATTTTATGCAGAAAAGGGAGGCATACCGATCGATATAGCGCTTTCCCATGATGCGCAGAAGCTCGCGGTCGATATGGTCAGTATCATGGACGGCAATGTAAAGTCCACGGTCACGTTTTACAATTTCGGATCGGTCGGACAGAATGAGATCAACAATAATGTGGGCGTGTACAGTTATGCAGACACGCTGATGCCGGAAATCGAGTATATATCCGATGGGCGTATGATCGCGGTGGCAGATAACCAGATAACTCTGTTTACCGGAGATCAGAAGCCGCAGGTGGACAGCCAGATCTTTTTACAGGGCGATCTGGAGAGTGTTACCTACGATGACAAATACATCGCTGTCGTGACGCACAATCCGGGAAACGACGTCAGCTATCATATCGCGATATACGATATGAAGGGAAAGCTGATGATGGAGAATGACTCCACACTTGAATATTCACAGATCGAGTTTCTGGATAATCACGAGCTTTGCCTGAACAATGATTATTCCTGCGAGCTGTATACCGCACATGGAATTTTGCGGTTTTCATACACATTTGACAAAGAGATACATAAGATTATGTCATCCGGCATAGGACCGAGCTATATATTTATGCTGGATGGAGTGACGGAAGAGGTGCGTTTGCAATGAATTGGTTATTGATAGCAGTAATATTGGTCATAGCGTGGAAAATGGTCGCCGGATACCGGAAGGGCTTTTTGAGAGTGGCGTACTCTCTGGTAGAATGGATTCTTGTGCTTGTATTTGTGACATGGGCAAGCCCGTATGTGGCGGATTTTCTTACGAACCACACCGGACTGCCGGCATACATAGAGGCGCAGTGCATTGAGCGGATGAGAGACTCCGTGAAGGCACAGAGTGACCAGATCGATTCCACAGAGGTGATGGTGCCGATCGAGACCAAGACCGCGGAGCTGGGAGAGAAACTTAAAGAACTCGGAATCGTCCTGCCGGATAAGATCACAGAAAAGCTGTTTGCAACATCACAGGACAAGATCGATGAGGCAATGTCCACGACCGGGGAGATGACAGACCGGCTGCTGGAGGAGAAGGGCGTTTATCAGGCAGTCGCAGAAAAGATCAGCGGACTTGCGATCAGCGGACTTTCCTATATACTGACACTGATCCTCTCCTTGATCATATTCCGCGCAATCGGAAGCGGATTACATCTTGTGAACAAGGTTCCGTTAGTTGGCGGCGTAAATAAGGTATTTGGTTTTCTGGCAGGCTCCATAGAGGGACTGATCTGTGTATGGATTTTCTTCGCTGTTACGGCAGCGTGCGCGGGAACCGGATGGGGCAAGTTTATCATTACATATATTGAAGAAAACCCGATGCTGATCTGGCTGTATCAGAACAATCTTCTGGTCTCTATTTTGCTGTCATTTTTGCTGAAATAAAAATTTTTAAAAAAGTTGTTGACAATACCAAAACACCGTGCTATTATAATCAAGCTGACCGCGACGAGCGGTACACAAGCAACACAGAACATTGATAACTGAACAGTGAAAAACCTTGAAAGATTCTAATGAAT
>CAVDTR010000033.1:0-32794 GCA_963612015.1 Lachnospiraceae bacterium
GCATAAAAGTTCCCTAAAACGAGGAGAAACAATATGAGTGATTTTGATGAGATTCAATCTCTTTTGCAAGAAAAAGCGGATTGTCAGGCTAGGATCAATCTGATCCCATATGATGGAAGTCCGGAGATCAAGGAAAATGTGAGCGGAAAATATCTGTATATGAGAAAGCGCGTGGGAAGCCGCCTGAAATCGGAATATGTTGATGTGTATTCCGACGAGCTGTATCAGCTTTTGCTCCGCAATTCCAGAGAATTGAAGGAGCTGCGCAGACGCATAAGAAAAATTGAGAAGGCTTTGTCAAACCTTGGATATAACGCATCCGAGTTAGAACAGCGTGTGTTACAGAACCTTGATTTTGCTAGAGCGAACATGAAAGCCAACATATATGATCAGGCAGTGCTGGAAGGTGTTGCGACCTCTTTTCCGCAGACGGAGGACATCATCGATAACGGGATTGTCAATGGCATGACTGCGAATGATGTACAAAAGATCTTGAACTTAAAGCATGCGTGGGAGTTCATCATGGACACGGATGTGGTACAGGCGAAGTCAGACTATTATTTGCTGTGCCACATCACAAAGCTGGTAAATGAGGGCTTCTATTCTGAGGGCGGGCGCATCAGAGGAGTGCCGGTTTCAATCGGGGGAAGCAGCTACAAACCGCCGATCCCTGTCGAGACGAATGTCAAAGAAAAAATATCTGACATACTGGAATCGGGACAACCGGCGATTGATATTGCAGTTCATTTGTGCATGTATTGTATGAAAACACAGGTGTTCATTGATGGAAATAAGCGTGCGTCCGTCATATTTGCAAATCACTATCTCATCGCGCACGGGCAGGGGCTTCTGGTCATACCGGAGGAGCATGTGCCGGAGTTTAAAAAGCTGCTGGTGCAGTATTATGAGGGTGAGGATATTGATGTGATCAGCACTTTCCTCAAGGAAAAATGCTGGCGGAACTTTTAAGGAGTGTTTGATTAAAAACGCATATTTTACATTTATAAAATATGTTTCTTGTTATTGCAGACAATGTGAAAAATGCATATAATTATGCTGCTTTCCACTATCGGCAGCGCATCCCGCGTTTTCTTTCTCATTATAGGGAAAACGGCACAGATTGACAAGCTGAAAAGAAAAGCGCCAAATTTATAGTGGACACTTCAATGGAAGGTGCTATGATAAGAAAAGTCGCACCCAACGCAGGGCGAGTTTTTCAAAATACAGGTAACAGTAAACGATGAGTAACAGAGGGGAGAAAATCAATGTCAAAGAAAGTTCTTATCATTTCAACCAGCCTCCGCGGAGGCAGCAATTCGGACATTCTCGCAAGAGAATGTGAAAGAGGAGCAAAGGAAGCGGGCAACGAGGTTGAGCTGCTTTCGCTCAAGGGAAAAGAAATCAAGTTCTGTATCGGATGTCTTTCCTGCCAGAACACCGGAGCGTGCGTGCTCAAGGATGACGTTGCCGACATTATGGCAAAGGTAAAGGAGGCGGAGGTTATCGTTTTTGCAACCCCGATTTATTATTACGAGATGAGCGGTCAGATGAAGACCTTGCTCGACCGGTTGAACCCACTATATTCTGCGGATTATAAGTTCCGCGACATCTACATGATCGCGACCGCGGCAGAGGACGCAGAGAGCGCATTTGAAAAGGCGTACAACGGTTTGCAGGGCTGGGTGGACTGCTTCGAGCATGCCGAGCTGAAAGGAATCGTCACCGGACCGGGAATTGACGATGCAAATACAGCAAGCGCACACACCACAGTCATGGACAAGGCGTATGCGCTTGGTAAGAGTTTATAGATACTAATATTTTCCGATCCGGGTCATATCGTTTTGGTAGGAGTCGGTTTCATACCACCACTTTCCGGTGTTGGTTGTAACCTTTGCCTTTTTCGGTGCTTTCAGGTGATCCTTGGTGAGGCTGGTGTTCTTGTAAAGATCCACGCCCTTTAGCTTGGTGTTCGCAGTCACATCTAGCGACTTTATGGAAGAACAATAGTAAAGGTACAGGTATTTTAAATTCTTGCACTTTGTGAGCTTCACGTTGGAAACATCGCTGCTGTACAGGTAAAGCTGTTCTAAGTTCTTGTAAGAGTTCAGGTTGAGCGTGCTGCATTTCAGATCGGAAATGCTAAGCACTCTCAGGCTGGACTTTTTCTTTGGAAGAACAAGCGAGGTAACCTTATGCTGGCTGTTGCCGTAGGCGGTAATCTCGACGGCGTTGCTGCATCCGGACAAATCGATCTTCGAGAGCTTGTCCCACTGCGTGTACTGATAGATACCTATATGCTTTGCGGTAGGCGAGACGATGGTGATCTCGGAGGATTTCTGCCGTTCAATGGTAATGTAGTAAAGCCCCGGATTGTTGGAAAAGTCCGCCTTGGTTCCGGTGTACTCCTTTAAGGTGATGCTTGCAAGTGAGGTCAGGTATTCAACGCCTTTTAAGCTGGAGACCGGATCTTCCAAGTCTAAGGAATAGATATATCGGATCTCTTCCTCGTCCAGCCAGCCATCTTGATTCTTATCATAATAAAATGTCTTTAGCTTAAAATCAGAGCCATTTTTCCCAACATACGTCTGGTATGTTCCGGACTTTAATGTCTTGTAGAGTCCCGGAAAATTCTTCTTCGAGATCTTGATCAGCTCGACACATACCGAGTTGCTCCACGGACCGTAGACCTTTTCGCCCGAATTTGTCACATAGAGCATGCGGACGCGCGCATAGAGCTTGCCGTTGTACGTTTTGACCTTTTTGTGGGAAACGTTGTAGGAGGAAGATTCATTCGTGATCTTTGTTGTTTTTGCATTCTTGAATTTCGCGGATGCGGAATATTGCAACTCGGTGTACTTGATGTCGTAGACATATCCGTCGGATGAGCCAAACGCCCAGCTGACGTTCGTATACTGCTCGTCGGTGTCAACGTAATTCTTGTTGAGAACCGGTGCAGGGAGCGTGTCGTCTGTCTTGATGGCAGATTTCTTTGTGGTACTGCCCGACTTTGTGACGGAGGCATCTGCGGAGCTGCCTGACTTTGTGGCGGAGGCTTCTGTTGTGCCTTCTGTCTTTGCTGCGGACACTTGTATCGTGCCGGCGCTTGCCAGCCCTGCGCAGAGAAGCAGACCGAGAAGGATCTTTCGTATTGTTTTCATTTTAAACTCCTTTATAAGACAATTTTATCAGTCGATAACGTGATGGTTGAGCCAGCGGCGGGAGTGGAAGCGCAGCGTAAAAATGATACCGCGTGCCGTCCAGTCGGTGAACATGCCGATCCATACGGCGATCGGTCCGAAGCCCCATACGCGGCACAGGTAGATGCAAAGGCTTACACGGCACAGCCACATGGTGCAGCAGGAGACGATCATGGAGAACTTGACATCGCCTGCGGCGCGCATTCCATATCCCGGAATAAAAGATAATACCCATGAAATCGGCTTTACGATCGTGATAAACAGCATCATCTGCATACAGAGCTTTGCGCTTTCCGGCTCCATTCCACCGAGTATCGTAATAGGCTTGGTCAGAGCGAATACGAGCAGGCAGCTGCCGATGATGGCAAGCTCGGAGATCCAGGAGAGCTTCTTGATATAGTAGATCGCCTCGTCCTTGCGCCCCGCACCGAGACACTGCCCGACAACAGTCATAAGACCAATGCCGATTCCTATTGCAGCGACACCGTTTAAGTTTTCGAGAATGTTGGTCATTGCCTGTGCGGCGATCGCAACGGTTCCAAGGGTGGAAACCGTAGACTGGATCGCGAGCTTTCCGAACTGGAACATGCTGTTCTCGATGCCGGACGGAATACCGATCAGCAGCACTTTTTTGATGATCGACCAATCCGGGCGGATGGCGAAATAGTTGCGGACACAGATCGGCTCGCGGTCACTGCGGAGCTTCCAGGTCACAACGACAGCACAGAAAATACGCGAGATCAACGTTGAGATGGCGGCACCTTCCACGCCCATGCCTAGTCCAAAGATCAGGATAGCGTTGCCGCCGATATTCATAAAGTTTGAGATCACGGAAATGATCATCGGGCTTCTGCTGTTGTTTTGGGCGCGCATGATGGAAGCACCTCCATCGTAGAGCCCGATAAACGGGAACGACAGTAACGTAAACAGGAAATACACCTGCGAATTGCGCATGACGTCTGCATCGACCGCACCGAAAATGGCGCTTAACAATGGATAGCGGAAGATCAGACAGAACGCGGACAATGCGACGGACAGCACCACCATGATAAAAAGTACCTGACGCGCCGAGTCATTGGCACTTTTTTTATTGCTGCTGCCGAGGTACTGGGAGCAGAGGATTGCACCGCCTGCGGCGAGTGCGGATAGTGCCTGAATGACAAGGATGTTGATGGAGTCCACCAAAGAGACGGCAGAGATCGCGGCGGAGCCGACGTTGCTGACCATCATCGTGTCGACGGTTCCCATGAGGGAGGAAAGGAGCTGCTCCACGATGACCGGGATCAGCAGCTTGCGCAGATCCAGATTGCTGTACAGGTGCGCGCTCTCATTTGAATTATTTTTAAGCTGATGTTTCATTTGTATACCTTCTTTAATTATATATCTGTTCGGATTTTTAAAGTCCGAATCATAGGTTAGAACTTTGAAAATGGAATGTCAATATGCGACTTTAAAAAACAATCGACATCCGGTAGCATTCACGTTATAATAGGAAATATGTGGAATGTAGTCTTTTGCTACACAGGGAAGTGTATCATAGGGGAAAGGGAAACCAAATGCAAGAGAAAAAAAACAACGCAAAGCTGCAAATCGTTTTTTCGGGGTTGGGACTCGCGCTTATATTCATCCTTGAGCTGTACGCGATGATCAATATGCCGGAACAGTTTATTGTGATCGGACTGCTCGGAGTAGTGCTTTTAGCGGGATTGTATGTGCTGATCCGTGCCATCATGGCATTTCAGGCACAGAAGGAAGCCCGCAGGGAGGAGCAGTACGACAGTATTTTTAAATCGGAAAAAGCATCTTACCTTATGCTCAAGAAGTATTTCGAGGAGATTGAGGACAAGCTTGAAGTGATCGAGAAGCTTTCCAAGCTCCCGACCGACGAGATCGTCGGAACGCAGAAGGGCATCGGCAAGGTCATCATCAACCGCTCCCGCGAAAATGCGGAGGCGATCATCAACTCTAACGAGATCGTGTTGGACGAGATGAAGGAGATCAAGAGCGCGATCGATTCCAAGAACGAAGCGTTGCTTGGCTCCTGCAAGAGCATGAACGACGATACCGTACAGCAGATCCTGTTGAAGCAGCAGGATTTACTGCTTGAACTTAAGAACATGGAGCTTCACTTGAGCAATGCAATCATGCAGAGCCAGAAGAATGTTGCCCCGGCAGCAGTATATGCCGCACCAGTGATGCAGCAGGCTCCGGCACCTGCGCCGGTGGCAGAACCGGTCATTGAGGAGCCGACACCGGTTATGGCAGAGCCGGAACCTATCGTTGAGGAGTTGGAACCGGTTGTCGAAGAACCGGAACCAATCGTAGAAGAACCGACACCGGTTGTTGAAGAACCAGCTCCAGTAGTTGAGGAGCCAACACCGGCAGCGCCGGAACCGGATCTTTCTGATCCGAACAAACAGTTAAGCCCGGATGAGATCGCAGCGCTTTTTGCTTCGATGACAGATGAAGTGACAGACAGCGCACCACAGCCGGCAGTGGAGGAGACACCGAAGGCACCGGAGGTAGACCTGTCCGACCCGAACCGTCAGTTAAGCCCGGATGAGATCGCAGCACTTTTCTCATCCATGAGTTCATAAAATAAGTCGGAGCAATCCGAGATCAGGAGGAAATATAATATGGATCGTGAAGCACTGATCAATCAGTTGCAGAGTTCGTTTGCGAAGGACAATCTTCCGGACGTTGACATGGAGACTAAGATGTCCGTGTTGCAGGCAGATACGCAGACGCTCGTATGTTTAAACGGAGTAACCAGCCAGAGCACAGATGTGGAGCAGGCAATCGAATATTTTATGCGTGCGGAGATCAAGCTGAAGAAGTCTTTGGATGAAGATTCCCAGAAAAAGGCAATGTACTGCAAGCTGGCGTATAACGCGCTTGCCGAAGTGATGAAGGATCATAAATAATCAGAAACGTCAAGAAAAATACTACTCTGAGTGAGTAGTATTTTTTATAGGAGAAGAAACCACCATGACCTACAAGATCGCAATCTGTGATGATGACAAAGCCGACAGGCAATATATAGAAGCGCTCGTCGAAAAATGGGCGAAGGATGCAGGGCATTCCGTGCAGATCGCGGCATTTGAATCCGCGGAGAGCTTCCTGTTCGACTATGCGGCAGAGCGGGACTACGACATCCTGCTGCTGGATATCGAGATGGGAGAGATGGACGGCGTTACGATGGCGAAGAAGCTGCGCCGGGACAATGATGCCGTGCAGATCGTTTTTATCACGGGGTATTCGGACTATATCTCCGAGGGCTACGAGGTGGCGGCACTCCACTATCTGATGAAGCCGGTCAAGGAAGAGAAGCTCGCCGAGGTGCTTGCGCGTGCGGCAGAAAAGCTCGCCAAGAACGAAAAGTGCCTGTACTTCGAGACGGCAGGTGAGACGGTGCGCATCCCGGTCTACCAGATCCGTTACGCAGACGTGATGGGTAACTACGTCACGATCCACGCCGCGGAGGACGTAAAGGTCAAGATGACCTTGGGGAATCTGGAGAAAGAGCTGGATGAGCGCTTTTTCCGCGTGGGACGGTCAGCCATCGTGAATCTGACGCAGATCGTGCGCGTGACCAAGACAGAGATCCGGTTGAGTGACGGCGAGGCGATACCGCTCCCGAAGGGCGCATACGAGGCTGTCAACCGGGCAATCATCAACATGAGGTAGGAAAATGAGCTTGTTATCCAAAAGAATCGATAAACAGATCGCGTCGTATCAGCAGGAGCTGATCGAGACGCATTACCGCGAGGTCGACAACATGTACCGCCAGATTCGCGGGTGGCGGCATGACTACCGCAACCATATCCAGACGATGAAGGCGTATGCCGCGGCGGAGGACTGGGATGCGATACGGCGGTATCTCGATCTGCTCGACAATGATCTGACAACGGTTGATACAGTGATCAAGACCGGAAATCCGATGGCGGATGCCATTCTCAATTCCAAGATCTCGCTTGCGAAGGCGAAGGGAATCCGCGTGGTCGCGGACGCACACATCCCGTACAAGCTCAAATCCTCCGAAATCGACCTGTGCTGCATCATCGGCAACCTGTTTGACAACGCGATCGAGGCGAGCGAAAAGCTCCCGGAGGAGCAGCGCGTCATCCGCGTGTACATGGATATGAAAGGCACGCAGCTTTACATCTCGTTCACCAATTTTACGGCGGGCAAGAAGCTGAAAAAGGTAGGAAAGGTCTTTCGCAGCACGAAGGGCGAGGGACACGGCTTCGGGCTGGTGCGTATCGATGCGATCGTGGAGCGGCTGGACGGCTACATCAGCCGGAACAGCGAGGACGGGGCTTTTACGACGGAGATCCTGCTCCCTCAGGTGTAAAAGCTGCGCCCGTTTGCGGGGCAAAACACCAAATGAGCCGGGTGAATAGTAACAATTCATCCCTGGAAATGAACAATTCGTCCCCAAAATAGCATGGGGACGTTTTTTACTATATAGTAAAAAATGCTTTTACTATATGGCAATGCTCCGCAGGAATGCGACCCGTGTGGGGCTGAAGATACACTTGCGTGCAAAAAGTCACAAACTGACTCTTTGATATAGTAGAGTACCCTCAACAGAAAGGATGGTACATAATTGTGGAAAAAGAAAAGAAGAAAACGAAAAAGCCAAAATACAATATGGCGCAAAACGTGTGGTTCATGATAAAAACCGCATGGGAGTGCAAGGAAAAGAAAAACATTTTTCTGGGGCTTGCATTCGTGGCATCCACGGTGGGGCTGAATGTGGTCAATCTCTATGCGTCCCCGGCGGTCGTCGGCGCTTTGGAGCGGCACGCCACTGTTGCAGAGCTGGTAAAGACCATATTGCTCGTCTCGGCACTGATCATGGTTCTGACATCCGCGTGCCAGTATATAGAGGGAAATCTCATATTTGGGCGGATCACGCAGCGCCTTGCACTGATCGGAAAGATCAACTACAAGTCAGCAACTACCTCGTATCCGAATCTGGAGAACGAGGAGTTTAAGAAATTGCAGACAAAGGCTCAGGAAAGCTGCTCTTCAAACGTAAGTGCGTCGGAGGCAATCTGGGAAACGCTCACAACGATCCTGATAAACGTGTTTGGTCTGATCATTTATGCGGCACTGATGGCTACGGCGCAGCCGGTACTTATTGTTGTGATCCTTGTAACCTCCGTAGTCAGCTACCTGATCTCAAACCGCCTGAATGAATACGAGTACCGCCACCGGGACGAGGAGACGGAGATTACGCGGCATATCAACTATCTGGACGGACGTGCGCGCAATGTGGAGGCAGCCAAGGACATCCGCATTTTCGGGCTTCGTCCGTGGCTGGAAAGCCTGTATGACAAGGCACTTGATGCGTACACGGCATTCCACCGCAAGGCGGAAAGCGTGTATATCTGGGCGGAGATCGTGGATCTTGTCCTGACGTTTGCACGGAACGCGATCGCGTATGCATATCTGTTGAAGCTGGTCCTGTATGACGGAATGAGCGTGGCGGAGTTCCTCCTGCTTTTTGGGGCGGTAGGCGGCTTTGCGCAGTGGGTGACAGGCGTTCTCGGCGGGCTTAACAAGCTGCACCGCCAGTCGCTGGATATTTCTTCTATTCGTGAATACCTCGAATATGAGGAGCCGTTTCTATTTGAAAAGGGCAGACCTATCACAGCGGAGCCGGACAAAATGTATGAGATCCGCATGGAAAATGTTACGTTCCGCTATCCGGGCGCGGATAAGGATGCACTCACCAACATCAACCTGACGCTGCATCCGGGTGAAAAGCTGGCGGTGGTCGGCTTAAACGGCGCCGGAAAGACAACGCTCGTCAAGCTGCTCTGCGGTTTTCTTGATCCGACGGAGGGGCGTGTGCTGCTGGATGGCACAGATATACGGGTTTATAACCGTGCGGATTACTACACGCTGTTTTCAGCCGTTTTTCAGGATCTGTCACTGCTGGCTGCAACGATCGCGGTAAATGTGGCACAGACACTTGATTCGGTCGATATGGAGCGGGTGAAGGAGTGCATTGACAAGGCGGGACTGCGCAAAAAGATAGAGTCTCTGCCGGATCAGTACGAGACATTTTTAAATCATGAGGTGTATGATGACGCGATACTTCTCTCCGGCGGTGAGACACAGCGCCTGATACTGGCGCGTGCGCTCTACAAGGATGCACCGTTTATCCTGCTGGATGAGCCGACTGCCGCGCTCGATCCGATCGCGGAGGCAGACCTCTACTCCAAATACAATGAGATGACGCAGGGCAGATCCTCCGTCTATATCTCGCACCGGCTGGCTTCCACACGTTTTTGTGACCGGATCATCATGATCGGTAATTCGAGCATTATCGAGGAGGGAACGCACGAGGAGCTGCTTGCGCGCGGCGGCGAGTATGCAAAGCTCTACGAGGTGCAGAGCAAGTATTATAAGGAAGGAGCGGACGAAGATGGAGAAGAATAAAGAAGCATCCTACAAAGAGTCGCTGACACTCGCTTTCCGGGCGATCAAGCTGCTATACAAGGCATTTCCACAATTTGTTGTGTCCTTGCTGGCATATCAGACTTGGAACGCGATCACACCATATATCGGCATCTATTTTTCCGCGCAGATCATCGGCGAACTGACCGGGGCAAAGGACCCGAAGCGTCTGGAGCTGCTGGTACTCCTCACGTTGGGGGCTGCGGCTGTCGCATCCCTGATCACAGCGCTTCTAAAACGATGGTACAATACACATGAGGCGGGATTCTGGTATTACAAGACAGGGCGTATTTTCGCAGGAAAAATGCTCGATATGGATTTCGCGAATCTTGACCGGACGGAGACCTCGGATGCATTAAATACAATCCTGCAGAACCAGAACAGTGCCGGATGGGGTTTGACAAGGGTAAAAATGATTATGGACACAGCCTGCTCGGCGATCGGAACGATCCTGGGAGGTATCGTGCTTTCCGTGTCGCTGTTTGCAACGCGCGTGCCGGAGAGCGCAGGAGCGTACACCGTGTTGAACAATCCGATTTTCGTGATCCTCATGGCCGGCATGATGCTGCTGATCACATACATTTCACAGGAACTGTATCATAAAGCGGCAAAATATTGGGCGGAAAACGCAGACTCACACCGCATGGGCAACCGTCTTTTCAGCTTCTGGGGCTTTCTCGGTCTTAAGGCGGAGATGGCGGCAGATATGCGCATGTATTCCCAGGAGAAAATGTGTGAACGCTTTACCGGTGACAAGGGCGGTATTTTCAGCTCGAATGGTATATTTGCCAAGTATTCAAGGGGGAAGGGCGGCTTCCTTACGATTGCATCTGCCGCAGTAGCCGTTGTCTATGTCGGCATCGTCTATGGATTTGTCTGCCTAAAGGCTTGGGCGGGTGCGTTCGGGCTTGGCGCGGTAACGCAGTACATCGCGGCGATCACGCAGACCACAAGCGGTATCTCCTCGCTTTTTTCCGTGATCAGCGACATCCGCAACGATGCCGTTTTCCTGCAGCAGGTGTTTGATTTCCTTGATATGCCGAATGAGATGTATCAGGGCAGCCTGACCGTGGAAAAACGCCGTGACCGCAAGTACGAGGTCGAGTTCCGCGATGTGTCCTTCAAGTATCCGGGAAGCAAGACTTACGCGCTTTCCCACGTCAACATGAAGTTCGAGATCGGCAAGCGCGTGGCGGTCGTCGGCATGAACGGAAGCGGCAAGACCACGTTTATCAAGCTGCTCTGCCGTCTGTATGATCCGACGGAGGGTGAGATCCTGTTGAATGGAATCGATATCCGCAAGTACAATTATGCGGAGTACATGATGATCTTTTCGGTCGTATTTCAGGATTTTTCCCTGTTTGCACTGACGCTTGCAGAGAATGTTGCCGCAGGAGAGACCTACGAGCGGGCGCGCGTGCTGGATTGTCTGGACAAGGCGGGATTTTCCGACCGCTTGGATTCGCTGCCGGACGGCATCGATACCTACCTGTATAAGGATTACAACAAGGACGGCATCAACGTGTCGGGCGGCGAGGCGCAGAAGATCGCCATTGCCCGCACGCTCTACAAGGATGCGCCGTTTATCATTCTCGATGAGCCGACGGCTGCGCTCGATCCGATCGCGGAGGCTGAGATCTACGAGAAGTTCAACGAGATCATCGGCGACAAGACGGCAATCTATATCAGCCACCGGCTTTCCTCCTGCAAGTTCTGTGATGAGATATTAGTGTTTGACGAGGGCGCGGTGATCCAGCAGGGCTCACATGAAGCGCTGGTCGCTGACCACCGAGGAAAATACTATGAGCTGTGGCAGGCGCAGGCACAGTATTATACGGCGTAGGGGCTAAATAAGGCTGCGCCCCTTATTCCGCAGGGTGTGCCGCGAGTTCTTTGACGATTTTTACGGAGGTTTCCATACCCTCAACGGTCACATGCTCATAAGGTCCGTGGAAACCGTAGCCGCCTGCGCCGAGGTTTGGGCAAGGAAGTCCCATGAAGGACAGGCGTGCGCCGTCTGTGCCACCGCGGACAGGGCGTGAGATCGGCTCAAGACCGCAAGCGGAGATCGCTTCGCGTGCAAGATCGACAACGTATGGAACCTGCTCGATCACGCTCAACATATTCTCGTAGGAGTGGCGGATATCGAGAGACACGGTTCCTGCGCCGTATTTCTGGTTGATCTCCACCTCGATCGTGCGGAGACGGTTCAGGCGGCTCTCGAAAATATCCTTGTCGTGGTCGCGGATGATGTAGGACAGCTTTGCGGAAGCAACATCACCGGACATATCGGTCAGATGGTAGAAGCCCTCGCGCCCGCTGGTGTGCGCCGGAGTTTCCTCTTCCGGAAGCATGGAGGCAATCTCGCAGGCGACAAGCGCCGCGTTGATCATGATGTCTTTTGCTTCGCCCGGATGTACATTGACGCCGGTAATCTCAAAAACAGCGCTTGCGGCGTTGAAATTCTCGTAGGCAACCTCGCCCTCGTAATCGCCGTCGATGGTGTAAGCGTAATCCGCTTTGAAGTAATCCAGATCGAAAAGGTCAGCACCCATTCCGACTTCCTCATCTGGGGTGAATCCTACCCAGATATCCCCGTGCGGGATGTTCTCGGCGATGATCTGCTCGATCGCTGTCAGAATGACCGCGATTCCTGCCTTGTCGTCCGCACCGAGCAGCGTCGTTCCGTCGGTAGTGATCAGCGTGCGTCCCTTCAATCCGGCAAGAGTCGGGAAATCGGACACCTTAAGATAAGTGCCGGAGCCTTTCAACAGAACGTCTTTGCCGTCGTAGTCTGGAATGATCTGCGGCTTGACGTTTTCACCGGAGTAATCCGGGGCGGTGTCCATGTGCGCGATAAAACCGATGGACTTTTTCCCCTCCATACCGGCAGTCGCAGGCAGCAGACCGTACACATAGCAGTGATCAGTCAGCGTGACCTTCGAGAGTCCGAGAGAGTGAAGCTCCTGCTCAAGTTCACGCGCGAGTGTAAATTCGCGGTCGCTGGTCGGGATGCTGGTGTTGCTTTCGTCGGAGGTTGTCCAGTAGGAAATATATTTGAGTAAACGTTCTTCTACTTTCATAAGTAATGTCCTCTGCTTTCTTTTTTATTGTTGCATCTGCGTCTATTATGTACCCGATACTATAAAAAAACAAGTACAAACCGGATCAACGGTGAGCGCAAACCCGCATATTTAGCGGGTTTCCAGTTTCTCGAAAAAAATTTTGAAAAAAATGAAAAAAAGTGTTGCATTTTAGGAAAGTCTGCTATATAATAATTCTTGCGTTCGGGAAAACGAACGAAACAAAATACGCGCCACTAGCTCATCTGGTAGAGCACCTGACTCTTAATCAGGGTGTGCAGGGTTCGATCCCCTGGTGGCGCACTTTTACAAAATGATGTAATTTCATGATAAAAGACAAAAGATCCTTGGCGAACAAAATGGTCGTTGGGGGTTTTTTTTATTACATAAACATGAACAACAGAGCAACAGCAACACTGACAAATACAACTACGATTAAAACTATAATAAACTTCGGAACAGAATTATCCTCTACATTCATATTTGACGCATCAATAAAGAATGAATTATCAAAGAGCGGTTCATAATGCTTATTGCCGTTCTCGTCTGTAACTTCCATCCAATTATTACGGATATTCTTTTGCTGCTGTTCCTGACTAAGCGGCTTTGCGTTCTGGCGCAGCTCATGCTCACGCTTAATGATCCGTTCCTCTTCACGTTCCCACTGTTCCATAACTTTCCCTCCTAAAAACGACTAATGTAATTATAGAAAAGATGGATAAATAAGTAAACATTGTATTACAAAAAAGTTGCAGCAAGATCCGGATCGGAAGATGCTGCAACGAATATTGTATTACATTTAGATTGGAATGTATTTAACGATTTCTATGCATTCTATTCGCTCCCAAAGCATTCTGTAAAACCTAGTGCTAACGCGGAAATTACGGCGTGCATAAGTACCGAATAGAATCGCTAACCTTCCAAACCTCTTATACAAAAATGTAAAATTTTTT
This sequence comes from Lachnospiraceae bacterium, assembly GCA_963612015.1. Classification (GTDB taxonomy): domain Bacteria; phylum Bacillota; class Clostridia; order Lachnospirales; family Lachnospiraceae; genus Roseburia. The sequence goes on from CAVDTR010000033.1 coordinate 13,705, forward strand.
AGTGAAAATTAAAAAACTTTATTTGATAAGGTTGACACAAGTAGACGAATAATATATTATGTGATTATCTGTTTTTTGGAGGAGGAAAGAATGGACAAGGGAGATTCAGGTTATTCAAAGGGCGAGACTAAGGGGGATGACGACTATCGGACTGACACAGATGCGAAGCCGTTTCGGGAGGCTTTGACCTGTGAGGTCAACAGTGCGTTGTTGTCATCAGGGAACCACAGTACCGATAATATATTTATTGATCCAAGATATCGCAGTATGGAGCGGATGCTCCGGGAGTGCCACTTTGAGCCGGTAGGAATAAGTCGGAACGTACCGTTTAACAGGTATCGCGCGAATCAGATCGCATTTGTATACCGTTACGAGGATGAGTTGTATTGGTGCCACATGCCGGAGGTCTGCTGGATAAGCTTTTTACAGGAACTCGGAAAATTCGTAGAGGTGTAGAAATGAGCCGCGATGCGTTGGGGAAGAAGAATACGGGAGAGGATGAACGGCCATTTCGATTATGAAATGACCTTTTTTTATTTCCTACAAAATTCCTATGAAATAAAGAATGGGAAAGCTGCTGCGATACCATGCAGCTTTTCGGAATTGCCCCAGAGCTTTATACGAAAAAAGCAGCCGGACAGAGCGTGGGACACAATCACTATGAAAATGCCGCCCTGCCCGGATTTTATCTGCAACACCAAAAATCTAGCGCGATGCGATGAGCTTGCAGATCGGATTGCCGATGCTGGAGAATTTTTCTTCATATTCGGTCATGATATTGCCTTCGTTTAAGACCGGATCGTGGTGCAGATCGCGGGTAAAAGCGTCCAGATGCCATATCTCGGATGCGTTGATCTCATCGAGCGAGAATGTAAACAGATCCTGATTGTCGGTCTTGAACTCGATCCGTCCGTCCGGCGCAAGGAACTGGTCGTAGCGCGCAAGGAACTCGGAGGAGGTCAGGCGGCGCTTGGCGTGGCGATCCTTCGGCCACGGATCGGAAAAGTTGAGATAGATGCGGGCAACCTCACCTTTGTCAAAAATCTCCGGCAGCGTTGCAGCATCGATGCACAAAAAATGTACATTTGGAAGCGTAAGCTCCTTCATTTTCTGGACAGCGCGCAGCAGGACGCTGGTGTAGCGCTCGATTCCGATATAGTTGATGTCCGGGTGAAGCGCGGCGAGTTCCATCAAAAAACGCCCTTTTCCCATGCCTACCTCGATGTGGACCGGGTTGGAGTTGCCGAGAAGCTCATGCCATTTTCCCTTGTACTCCGTTGCATTCTGTATACAATATGGGCTGTTGCTTACAACCTCATCCGCGCCCGGAATGTTTCGTAATCTCATTGTTTCATTAACCTTTCTTGATCGAATTATTATTCTGCAATTTATCCCTATTTTAGCGAAAAGACGCGTGCCGTGCAAGCATATCGCCGCTTTTTTTGTAAGACCAAATTTTAAATAAGCCGCGGATCGTTACGCAAGCGACAAGCAGATGAAAAGTAATTATTTTCCGGAAACCGGGTAGAATATGAAGAAAGCCCTTGCGGGAAAATTTGCCACAGTTTATACTTGAAGTTAAACGAACAAAAGCAAGTATACAATCAGGAGATTTTATGAACAAAAGGAAAACGATTGCCCGCGTGCTGGCGATTGCCATAAGCGCGGTCTGCGTGCTGCCTGCATTTCGACCGACAGCGGTAAAAGCGGAGGATTACTGGCCGGAAGGTCCATCGATCGAGTCCGAGAGCGCGGTGGTCATGGAGGTCAATACCGGCACGATATTATATGAGAAAAACAGTCAGGAGAAAAAATACCCTGCCAGCATCACCAAGATCATGACAACGCTTCTCGCGCTTGAGAACAGCAGTCTTGATGAGACGGTCACCTTCTCCAAGGATGCGGTATATCTGAATGAGGGAGACACCTCGCATATTTCCCGCGATGTCGGGGAGGAAATGACCATGGAGCAATGCCTGTACGCAGTCATGCTTGCCTCGGCAAATGAATGCGCGTATGCGGTCGCGGAGCACGTCGGGGAGTCGCTGGGCGGCGATTACCAGACGTTCATCGATATGATGAATGAGCGGGCGGCAGCGCTTGGCGCGGTCAATACTCATTTTAACAACTGCAATGGTCTGCCGGACACCGAGCATTGGACGTGTGCCTACGACATGGGGCTGATCGCCTGCGAAGCGTACAAGAACGAGAATTTTCGCATCATAACGGGAACCTCGACCTACACGATTCCACGCACGAACAAGCACAAGAATGATGAGACACCGCTGACGAACCATCACAAGATGCTTCATTATTATAAGACCGGCGAATATATCTATCCATACTGCACCGGAGGCAAAACCGGATACACGGACGCATCAGGCAGTACGCTCGTAACGTATGCGGAAAAAGACGGAATGACGCTCGCGTGCGTTGTCATGGACGTAAAGGCACCGGCGCAGTATACTGATACGAAGCTATTGCTGGATTACTGTTTTGACAATTTCCAGACCTTTAACATATCGGAAAATGAGACGAGCATTGCCGATACGATGGACAAGGATGTTGGTATTTTAAATACCAATGATTCGTTTGTTACGCTTGACAGAACTGCATACATTATTCTTCCAAAGACAGTTTCCTTTGATGATGCGCAGGTTGTCCTCTCCACAGGACAGGAGGATGGGCGGCTGGCAAAGTTTGAGTATAGCTATGGGGAACGGACGGTGGGATATGTGGAGATCGTCGCGACAGGAGCGAGAGTCGCGCAGCCGGATCTGAAGGAGCCGCAGGATACCGAGTCGGAGGAGGAGCAGGTCGAGGTCGTGGTCATCGAGCCGAAGATGATCGTGTTTGTAATCTTAGGAGTGTCGGCACTGGTTATTATCGTGTGGCTCGCGCGCAGATTCTTCCGTGATTATTATATCCGAAAGCATGACAGAGAGATCCGCAGGGAGCGCAGGAACCGTTTCCGCAGGATCAAGCGGACGAAGGGACACAGCCGCAGAAAACGCGACAGAATGTTCCGATAAACGACAAGAAAGACGAATATATAGGACAAAATAAAAAGAAATCGACAATTTTCCGGGAGAGAAAGTTGTCGATTTTTCTTATTATGGACATTGCAAAAACGCTATTGAATTGTCAGACTATTTAATAGAATAAGCAGTTGGTTCTTATTTTGTGTGTAGAGGATCAGCCCGTTGGACGTGGTGACGATCGTGAGGAACTTGCCCCGGAACGTCTCGGAGGTTTCGAGGACGTGTGCTAAGTATTCGCGCATCGGAGCGTCTGCGGACAGAAAAACCGTCTCATAAGCGTCCATCGGATCGACCGACACATGCGCGGTGGAAAAGAGCTGGGTGATCTGTTTTTCCTGTTCGAGCTGGGCGGCGGTTTTATTGACGATGAAAAATCCGTTTTCATCCTTTGGCATCTGCAATGCCTTGACCGCGCGCTGCACCTGTTTGGAGAGCGCATCGGATGCCGGATAAAGCGATTCAAAATACTTCATGAAATCGGCGGCGGAGCGAAAGTGCTTGTTCGTTCCCTGCTCCAAAACCTCGGTCATGAGGATTCGCTTGATTACCTTTTCGCAGGATTCCCTAGAAGGGTTCTTGCGTGACGATGTTTTTTCCATAATCTGCTCCTTGTGTCGCGTGCAATAGAATAAGACAATATTAAATGTCTTTATATGCATTATACGACAAATATAAGATGATTTCAACGACAAAAATCTTGTTTGACGCGGACGATATTTGGGAGTAAAATGTAATAAAATACCACTGAATTTTTATTGGAGCGGAAAATGTCAACTTACAAACAGACAAAGGAATCCGATCGGATTCTTGCAAAAATCAAAGAGAAGATTGATGCGCAGGGCGGCATCGCGAAGAAAGAGGACTTAAGTGCGCTTGGCATAGACTACCGGCGTATCCTTGATTTTGTGGAGGACGGAACGCTTGTCCGGATTAAGAACGGCTATTACACGGATCGCATCGACCGCTTTAGCGAGGGGGAGCTGATCGCGAAGCTTTTCCCGGATGCAATGCTCTGCATGGAGAGTGCGCTCTATGCGTATGGATATATTGTGGAAAAGCCGTATGGCTGGCGGCTGGCTGTGGATAAGAACACCTCCAAATCACGTTTTAACATGGAGTATCCGAAGGTGATCCCTTGTTACACGGAGCCGGAGGCGCTGCAACTTGGCGCGAGCCGGATCGAGATAGACGGCAATTCGTTCGGGATCTACGACAAGGAGCGCGTGATCTGTGACTGCCTGAAGTACGAGAGCAAGATGGATCGCGCGATCTTCAAGGAGGCGATCCAGTCCTATATCAAGGATGCGGACAAGGACATTTCGCTTCTGCTTGAATATGCCGCAGAGCGCAAGGTGGTCAAGAAGGTACAGAGTCTGATCGGAGTGTGGTTGTAATGAAGGTGGGAATGGAGCCGGATGCATTTCTCTTAGAATATGCCGAGCGGGAATCCCTCTCCTACGCGGACGCACTGCGCGGCTACGGGATCGAGGCAATGTTACGCCGCATTTACCGGTCTGCGTTCGGGGAGTTTTTATGGTTAAAGACGCTTAGCACGATCGGAACGGAGAATTACCGCAAGCCGAATGAGATCCATCTGGATTTTTTCTATGCGCAGAGCGAAAAATACATTGCACCGGACAAGGTCGTGCCGGGTGCGGCATGGTCGGAGGCACTTGCCGGACAGTTGCAGAAGGAACTGTTTGAGACGGCACCGATGGAGCTGGCTGCGCCCTGCCGAAGGGAAGGCGACGGACTGCTGTGGATACCGGAGATCGTGTACCGCGAGATGCGAATACCGGTTACTGTCTGGATTTTCCCATTGCAGAAAAAGGGCATTGTCCCGGAGCAGAAGGAGATCCGGCTGTCATCCGAGAACGGACAGCCGCTTACCGTCTATGTGTACTCTGCGGAGAACCGGCTGGCGGAGGACTTTTATAATATAATGAAGTTACTGGAGCTGATCCCGGATATGGGAGCGTATGCGCGGGTCAACCAGATTTTAAAGACAGAGCCGATCAACGGGCGGCACATCATGGAGATGCTGGAGGAGCGCGCGGCTGCGGAGCCGAGACAGTTTCGCGAAAAACGCTTAGAGCAGCTTGCAGGCTACCGGGAGTATGTGTATATGCGCAAGCGCTGGGAGCAGTACGAGCGAAGAAACGGCGGGGAAAACGAGCCGTGGGAGGATGTGCTGGATCGCATTATGCGGTTCGCAGAGCCGGTGTGGGGCGCGATATGCCGCAAAGAGATATTTTTTGACGACTGGATGCCGGAGCTGTCCCGGTTCTTGGGATAGTTTTCTGGGATAGAAAATAGAAAGAGGACAAATGCTAGACTGCAGATTAGAGGAATATGCACAATCGAATATCTATCCGTTCCACATGCCGGGGCATAAGCGCAAATGGCATGCTGCTGCCGATCCATACTCGATCGACATCACAGAGATCGACGGATTTGACAACCTGCACCATGCGGAGGAGATTTTAAAGGATGCGCAGGAGCGTGCGGCAGATCTGTATGGTTCCAAGCAGGCATACTATCTGGTCAACGGAAGCACCTGCGGGCTGCTCGCGGCGATCGGAGCCGCGTGCAGCAGAAGGGGCAGCATTCTGGTGGCGCGCAACTGCCACAAGGCGGTATATCACGGGATCTATATGCAGGAGCTGACCGCTCATTATGTGTACCCGAAGATCAATGCGTATGGGATCGCCTGTGCGATCACACCGGAGCAGATTGCGAAAGAGCTTTCGCAGCACCCGGATGTGGACGCGGTGCTGCTGACCTCCCCGACCTACGAGGGTGTCGTATCGGACATCGCGCGTATTGCGGAGCTTGTACACGCGCACGGCATTCCGCTCATCGTTGACGAGGCGCACGGCGCACACTTCGGACTGACGGGGGATGATGTGTTTCCGGACAGTGCAGTCCACTGCGGTGCAGACCTTGTGGTGCAGAGTCTGCATAAGACGCTGCCGTCCTATACGCAGACGGCACTTTTGCATGTGTGCAGCGACCGCGTGCCCCAAAAGCGCGTCGAACAGTTCCTTGATATATACGAGACGAGCTCGCCGTCCTATATCCTGATGGCGGGGATGGAGCGATGCATTCGCTATATGCGGGAGTCGGGCGCACAGGAGCTGTGCCGGTTCCGGGAGCAGCTGGATCGGTTCGGCAGCCGCATGGCGGCATTGCAGAGGCTTAAATTGATCGGAAGAGAGGATTTTTCCAAAGAGCAGGCATTCGGTTTCGATGCCTCGAAGCTGTTGCTTTATACCGGGAACGCCGGGATGACCGGAAAAGCGCTGTATGATATGCTTTTGCAGGACTACGGGCTGCAGATGGAGATGGCGGCCGGCAATTATGTGCTTGCAATGACAAGCCTTATGGATACGGACGACGGCTTTGCACGTCTGGAGGCTGCGCTTTTGGAGATTGATACGCAGCTTTCACATGAAAGCGCATCCGGCGAAATCACTCAGGGCAACGTGACCGCAACCCCTACTTTTGAGAATGTTTCTCAGTTTGCACAGCTATACACCCCGCAGGAGCAGGTTCGCACGATCACAGAAGCGCTCGACAGCGCGCAGGAGACGGTGGAGCTTAAAAACGCCACCGGACGCATCGTATCGGATTATATCTATCTGTACCCGCCGGGAATCCCGCTGCTCGCACCGGGTGAGCGGATCACGGAAAAGGCAGTCAAGGACATCTGCCTGTGCCTCGAAAGCGGCTTTGCCGTGCACGGGCTTTTACCGGATGAGCAGATAGCGGTTATGAAGTAAAAGTTGTCATTTTTCCACGACTATATTATACTAAAAGGATAACAAACATTATGGGAAAGATATTTTGTCTGATCGGAAAAAGTTCGACCGGAAAAGATTCGATCTATAACGAGCTTTTTGCGCGGGGAAAGGCACCTGTAAAGAAGCTGATCCCTTATACGACCCGCCCGATCCGGGAAGGGGAAGCAAACGGAAGGGAATATTTTTTCTGCGCGGAGGCGGATGTGAGCCGTCTGGAGGCGGAGGGCAGGATCATCGAGCTTCGAGCCTACAATACCGTGTACGGCGTGTGGAAGTATTTTACCGTTTATGACGAACAGATCCAGCTTGCAGATAACAGCTATCTGCTGATCGGGACACTTGCCATGTATGAAAAAATCCGCGACTATTTTGGGGCGGAGCGGGTGCTTCCTATTTATATAGAGGTGGAGGACGGCGAGCGGCTGATCCGGGCGATCGGGCGTGAGCGGACACAGGACATACCGAAGTATGCGGAGATGTGCCGGCGTTTCCTTGCGGACGATGCGGATTTTTCCGAGGATAAATTGCAGGCAGACCATATCGATATACGTTTTGAGAATACCAACCTTTCAGATACCATTGAGAAGGTCGAAGCATACATCAGACAGGAGGTAGAAGCCGATGCCAATCAGAGTCGGTGATGTGGGCGCCGTCAATCAGGTTACGGAGACACAAAAGCCGGTAGCGGATGACGGATCGTTCAAATTTACACTTTCCAGCGCCATCACAGACGCGGAGCTGCAGGCAAAGGTGGATGCGCTCATGCAGGACATCACCGTGCAGGGCAACCGCATCGCGGAGCACATGGACATCCGCGATATGAAGCACTACCGGGCTTTGATCAAGGACTTTTTGAACGAGGTGGTGTACCGTTCCCACAAGTTTTCCCGTGAGAACTTCCTTGATCGAAAAGGTCGCCACCGTGTATATGGTATCGTCAAGCTGATCGACAGCAATCTCGATGAGCTGGCACAGGCGCTTGTCAGCGATGAGAAGGATCACATCTCGATCCTCGCGAAGATCGGAGAGATCCGGGGATTGCTTCTGGACATTTTAACCTAGAGTATTGCGCCGCAGAAGGAGTATATTATGCCGGGATTTGGACAAATCGTAGGTCACGAACAGATCATTGCGCATTTGCAGAATGCGATCACGATGGATAAAGTGTCCCATGCCTACATCATCAACGGACCGAAGGAGTCCGGGAAAATGATGCTGGCGGAGGCATTCGCGATGGCATTACAGTGTGAAAAAGGCGGAGCGGATGGCTGCATGGAATGCCATTCCTGCAAGCAGGCGATTGGCCGCAACCAGCCGGATATCATCTATGTCACGCATGAAAAGCCGAATATCATCGGCGTTGATGACATCCGTGACCAGCTCAACAACGACATTGTGATCAAGCCGTACAGCAGCAAATACAAGATCTATATTGTGGACGAGGCGGAGAAAATGAACCCGCAGGCGCAGAACGCGCTTCTTAAGACAATCGAGGAGCCGCCGGCGTATGGAATCATTTTGCTCTTGACCACCAACGCGGATAAGTTTTTGCAGACGATCCGTTCGCGCTGCATCACCCTTGACATCAAGGCGGTTCCGGACGAGGAGATCCGCAGATTTCTGCTGGAAAACTATCATATCCCGGATTACTATGCGGATGTATGTACCGCTTTTGCACAGGGCAATGTCGGAAAAGCGATCCAGCTCGTATCCTCCGACGACTTTAACGAGTTAAAGAGTGCGGTCGTACAACTGATGAAACGCCTCTCGGACATCGATTTTTACGAGATGGGCTCAGCGGTCAAGCAGATCAGCGACTTTAAGCTTCAGATCGAGGATTACTTTGATCTGATGATGGTCTGGTTCCGTGATGTGTTATACTTTAAGGCAACAGGCGATGTGAACGGACTCATTTTCAAAGATGAAGTCTATGACATAAAAAATCAGGCAGCACAAAGATCCTATCAGGGGATTGAGACAATCCTTGAAGCACTTGAAAAAGCGAAGGTGCGCATACAGGCAAACGTTAATTTTGACCTCGTTATCGAATTGCTGCTACTGACAATTAAGGAGAATTGATAATATGATAAAAGTAGTTGGAGTACGTTTCCGCCAAGCAGGAAAGATCTATTATTTCGATCCTGCGGATCTGGATCTGGAAATGAGCATGCATGTAATCGTTGAGACCGCAAGAGGCGTGGAGCTTGGAACGGTATTGATCCCGCCGAAGGAAGTGGAGGATGACAAGGTGATCCAGCCGCTCAAGCCGGTCATCCGTATCGCAACGGACGATGACGAACGCGTGTATGAGAAGAACCGCGAACGTGAAAAAGAGGCATTTGCGATCTGCAAGGAGAAGATCTTAAAGCATGGGCTGCAGATGAAGCTGGTAGGAGCGGAGTATACCTTCGACAGCAACAAGCTCCTGTTCTATTTTACTGCGGACGGAAGAGTAGATTTCCGCGAACTGGTAAAAGACCTTGCAGCAGTATTCCGCACACGTATCGAGCTGCGGCAGATCGGTGTGCGCGATGAGACAAAGCTGATGGGCGGTGTGGGAGCCTGCGGCAGACCGCTGTGCTGTGCCACCTATCTGTCCGACTTTGTTCCGGTATCCATCAAGATGGCAAAGGAACAAAGCCTTTCCCTGAATCCAACAAAGATTTCCGGCGTATGCGGGCGGCTGATGTGCTGCCTGAAGAATGAGCAGGAAACCTACGAGTATTTAAACAGCCGTCTGCCATCTATTGGCGACTCCGTCACCGCCGTTGACGGGACGAAGGGCGAAGTCACCGGAGTGAACGTGCTGCGCCAGCTGGTAAAGGTCGTGATAGACAATGGAGACGAGAAGGAGCTCAGAGAATACAAGGTGGATGACCTCCGCTTTAAGCCGCGCAGACGCAAGGACTACAAGCTGACCAGAGAAGAGATAAAAGAGCTTGAGGGTCTTGAGGAAGATAAAGAGGAGGATATCCTCGACGAGCCGGAGCAGAAAGAGCAGAGAGAGCAGCGTCCGCAGCACAACCGCAGGAACCGCAATAATAATCGCGGCGAACGTGGTGATCGCGGCAATAACGGCGCAGACAACAACCGCGGCGATCGCAGAGGTAACAACAACCGCAATGAGCGTGGCAATAATGGCGGCGCGGGCGAGAACCAGTAAGACAGGAGAATTTGGATGGAACAGGATGCACTTGTGCTCCCGCATGAGCGGGTAGACGATCTGCAGAGAAATCACTATCGGATCATTCAGGATCCGGGACGGTTCTGCTTCGGAATGGATGCGGTGCTTCTCGCCGGATTTACCAATGTTAAGCCGGGGGAGCATGTACTTGATCTTGGAACGGGAACCGGTATCATCCCAATCCTCCTTGAAGCGAAGACAAAAGGAGAGCATTTCACCGGACTTGAGATCCAGCCGGAGAGCGCCGATATGGCGGAGCGCAGCGTGAAGCTCAACGGGCTTGCCGAACGGATCAATATTGTAACAGGCGACATCAAGGAGGCATCAAGTATATTTGGTGCCTCTTCCTTTGAGGTTGTGACAACCAACCCGCCGTATATGATCGGACAGCATGGCATCTCCAACCCGGAGGACGCAAAAGCGATCGCCCGCCATGAGATCCTCTGCGATCTGGACGACATTTTGCGGGAGAGCGCCCGCCTGCTGAAACCGCAGGGGCGTTTTTACATGGTTCACCGCCCATTCCGGCTTGCCGAGATTTTTTCAAAGATGGTCGAGTACCACATCGAGCCAAAGCGCATGAAGCTGGTGTACCCATTTGTCGATAAGGAGCCAAACATGGTACTCATAGAGGGACTGCGCGGCGGCAGATCCCGACTTACCGTGGAAAAACCGTTGATCGTATACAAGAAGCCGGGTGTGTATACGGACGAGATATATGATATTTATGGGTATTAGTACATATCGTTAATTTTAAATGCCGTATGAGTCAGGAGGAAGATATGTCAGGAACATTATATCTGTGTGCGACACCGATCGGAAATTTGGAGGACATCACGTTCCGCGTGCTGCGCACCTTAAAAGAAGTGGATCTGATCGCAGCGGAGGACACCAGAAATTCCATCAAGCTGCTCAATCATTTCGAGATCAAGACTCCGATGACCAGCTACCACGAATTCAACAAGATCGACAAGGCATATCAACTGGTTGCCAAGCTGAAGGAGGGGCAGAACATCGCCCTAATCACGGACGCCGGCACACCGGGCATTTCAGATCCGGGCGAGGATATCGTCCGCATCTGCTACGAGGAAGGCGTTCCGGTCACATCACTTCCGGGCGCGGCAGCCTGCATCACGGCACTTACCATGTCGGGCAGACCGACGCGGCGCTTCGCATTTGAAGCCTTTTTGCCGAGAGACAAGAAGGAGCGGGCAGCAGTTCTCGAAGAACTAAAGAACGAGACACGCACGATCATTTTGTATGAAGCTCCGCATCATCTGGTAAAAACCGTCACAGAGCTTCTTGAAGCACTCGGAGACCGCGAGCTCACCGTTTGCAAGGAACTCACCAAGAAGCACGAGACCAAGATGCAGACCACATTTTCGGCGCTGCTCTCGTACTGCGAAGAAAACGAGCCGCGAGGCGAGTATGTCCTGATCATCTGCGGACGTTCGCGCGAGGAACTAAAACGCGAGGAGCAGGCAAGCTGGAAAAGCCTGTCCATACAGGAACACATGGCACACTATGAGGAACAGGGCATCGACCGCAAGGAAGCAATGAAGCTTGTCGCAAAAGACCGCGGTGTCAGCAAAAGAGATATTTATCAGGCGCTTTTATAAGCGCCTGTTTTTGCTATGCATTTTATGCGACATTTTGATGCCTACGGATTGTTCCGTGCTCTGCACAGGAAGGAAAGGTATTAGTATGGAAATTTATGAATGGCAAGGATGGAACCGAATTAAATTCAAGTTCATAGGGATGACACAATAATTATTTTTGCATGAAAAAGGAGACTGGCCGAATAGAAAATATTTATTTGATGGATTGAATATCTATGGATTGCTGTCAAAAAACACATTGATTCATATGTAAAAGTGTAATATAATGCATTAAAACACACTAAAATGTTTTGAAGAAAGAGGAGAATGCATACACATGAAACGCAAAATAACGTCAAAGTTATATGAGTGGAAAAATATGTTAAGGGGTAGAATGCCCTTGCTGATTTATGGGGCACGTCAGGTCGGAAAAACATTTGAGATGCGCGAGTTTGGAGCATTATATTACAAGAATACCATCTATGTAAACTTTGAAACAGATGAAAGAATCGGAAAATATTTTGAAACAGATATTCATGCAGATCATGTGATATCTGTTTTGGAAAAATACTATCAGGCTAAAATTGTACCTGAAAATACACTTATTATTTTTGATGAAATTCAAATGTGTGAAAGAGCATTAACTTCGTTAAAATATTTTTCGGAAGAGGCCCCGGAATATCATGTAATGGCTGCAGGAAGCCTGCTGGGTGTAGCTGTGAACCGGGAAAAATATTCTTTTCCGGTAGGCAAAGTTCAGATGTTGACTATGTACCCAATGGATCTGGAAGAAGTATTGTGGGCAAAGGGAAAACAGATGCTTGCAGATACGATCCGGGAACATTATGAAAACAACCAGCCGTTGGATGAAATACTCCATGAGGAGGCAATGCAGGAATTTTATCATTATTGTATAGTGGGTGGTATGCCTGCGGCAGTGAAGGCCGATCTTGCAAAAGACAGTCCTATAGAGCAGACAGAAATCCGGCAGATGTTATTAAACTCTTATATTGCAGATATGACCAAATATGCGAATCAGTCAGATACGGTGCGTATTTTTGAAGCATATGATTCCCTTCCGGCACAGCTGGCAAAGGATGCCAAAAAATTTCAGTATAAGTTGATAAAATCAGGCGCACGGGCATCTCAATATGGAGATGCAATCGACTGGCTGATTCGGGCCGGAATTGTGAATAAGTGTATGAAATGTAGTCAGGGATTTTATCCGGTTGCAGTATATCAGGATGTGAGTGCATTCAAATTATACTATAGTGATATGGGCATTATGTCTGCCAGACTGGGAATGACTCTGGAAGCGTTACAGGGTAAGGAAACAGAACATTTTCGAGGTATACTGACAGAGAACTATGTTGCAATAGCACTGAAAACGAATGGCTATGATCTTCATTATTGGGAATCAGATAATACTGCAGAAGTAGATTTCCTAATACAAAAAGATAGTCATGTAATCCCGGTGGAATGTAAAGCCGGAGACCATGTGAAGGCTAAAAGCATGATGGTTTATATGGAAAAATATGCCCCTGTCTATGCAATTCGGATTTCATCAAGAAACTTTGGAATGGTAAATGGGATAAAGGCAGTGCCATTATATAGTGCGTTTTGCATTTGAAGGTTTCATTTCCTAAGTGGTGGAGGAGAAGTAAGAGCCGGGAAGTGGCGGAAGTGCTATAATAAGCAAATTGGCAAATTTGAGTTTAGCAAGGAGCAATACAGATGTCGAGAACAGAAGAAGTTGAACTTACCAATATGTGCATGATTTGTGATGGAAAAGGAAATGTGCTTGTCCAGAACAAGAAAAACCATCCCACATGGCATGGATGGAACTTCCCCGGTGGTCATGTTGAAAAAGGGGAATATGTTACTCCATCCGTTATTCGTGAGATGGAATCAGCGAAGTATTCTATAGGCAGGAGGGGGATATGGTATTCTGTTAAGTTTATTACTGCCATGCCCGCTCACCGGGGCAAGACGCACAATTTATCACCGCAATGCCCCGTACTACAATCACGACTCACCGCTTATACTATAATAGCTCGGAAAATACTTCTGCAACAGATCAAACGGCGCAGGGCCCATGCGCAGGATCGCTTCATGGAATTTTACCACCGAAAAATTGTCGCCGTACTTGCGCTCCATCTCAGCGCGAAGCTCCTCGAATTTCAAATAACCCACATAATATTTCAAATAATTGCCCGGATCGGACAGAATAAGCTCCTCAATGCGGTCGATGGTGCCGGAATCCGTGATGCCGTAGCCCGCCCAGAACTCCCGCAGCTCCTCCTTACCCCAGCCATAATAGTGCAGACCGAGATCCGAAGTCGCGTACAGGCTTAAAGTCGCCGACTGATTGCTCAAAAGCAAAGTCGCAAGCTTCTCCGGCAGCCCGGCGTAATGGTAGGACTGCATTTCCACATAGGTCGCCCAGCCCTCCACATAGCCCGGATAATCCAAAAGCGCGCGCACCGGGTTCTGCCCGTACTGATAGGACATCACGGTCTGGTACAGATGCCCCGGAAACCCTTCGTGGGCGAGCGTGGTAAAAAACGAGAGATCTGTGCTCGTTTTGGAGCGGTTGACGTAGATCCGGTTGGTGGAACAATCATCGATCGGAGCAGTTATGTAAAACGCAGGCGCAAGCGAATCCTCCAGGGTTTCCTCCACATAGCTGACGCTGTACGAAGCATCGGAAAGCACCGGAAAGTCGCTGCACATCGCGTCAGAAAGCGCATCAAGCATCTCGATTTCGTTCGTAAAATTCCATGTCGCATCGTATGAGCCGCCCGCGTATTCCGGATGCTTTGTGATAATATCGGCGCATACGGCAAGATCCGCATCCCGCGCGGCAGAAATCTTGTCAAAAAGTTCATCCATCGTCTCGCTTGTGCCGGTATTGGAATGAACGAGCAGCTCATAGTAAGTCTTGCCATTTTCGTAATTGAACAGCCCTCCGTCATTTCTTCCGCTGCCCAGCAAGGCGCTCATGCGGTGAACAATCGATTCATACGCCGGGCAGACGTGCTCCCAGAACATCTCGCGATTTTTTTCAATATAGGAAAGCCGTTCTGCCTCCGACAGACCTTCCACCGATTGAATCCGATTCTCAAAGGAGGTCAGCAGCAGATTCGTGTTGCGGTCGGAAAGGAACTGCTCGCACGCGGTAAGCACCTGCGCACACTGCGAATCGTTCATAAAATAGCCGGCATCTGCCTTTTCTGCCTCAAAATCGAGAAGCTGCGAAAAATACACATCGATCTGACCAAGCAGGGCAAGGTAATCGTCCACATCGGAGGCGGAGTAAAAGATGTATTCCGCTAAAAGGATCGGAAGCTGCGACTGGATGCCGTTGTTTGGCTTAAAAGGCTCCTGAAAAAGCTCATAATCGGAAAGCGCGATTTCCGAATCCAGGGAATCCATAAGCAGGTCATAGAGGAATTGCTCGGACTTGGAAAGCTTGTGATAAGAAAACGCCTTCAGGCTTTTCCGGGTATTTTTCAATTCCTGCAGGCTGCGCTCCCTCCCCTTGGCGGAAACGTCCCCGAACGAGACATCATACGAAGAAATGCCGTAGCTCTTGGGATTGGTAACGGTATAGTGCATGGAAAGTGTGCTTTTCGTGATTTCCTGTTGGAAAAATCCCTGTAAAAAAGCCGTGTATTTCAGGTGGGTGCCGGGAGACGCGGACAGCCGCGGAACAAGAAAATAGATCAGACAACCGGCAATAACAGCCGCCGCAGCAGCCAGAGAAGGGATCAGGTATCGTTTTTTCATATCGAATCCTTGTAGGAGAACTTATTACCATAGTATGCGGGTAGGCAAAACAAATATGCAAACAAACCAGCCACCCGCTGCATATATTAGAAACGAAAGCATATTTGCAGGAGCAGAATATGAACTATCTTTGGGGAACCATGATGCTGATCGGCGTGGTTTACGGGGCGCTGACCGGGAATCTTGAAGCGGTGACGGAGCAGGCACTGTCCTCCGCAAAAGAGGCGGTAAGCCTGTGCATCACGATGGCAGGCGTGATGGCATTCTGGGTTGGGATGATGCAGATCGCGGACTCTGCCGGGATCATCCGGCAGGCGGCGAAGGCGCTTGACCCGGTTATCTCATTTTTATTTCCGGCACTTTCCAAAAATCATCCGGCACGGAAACCAATCGCTACGAATATGGTAGCAAATGTGTTGGGGCTTGGCTGGGCGGCAACACCGGCGGGACTTGAGGCGATGAAAGCGCTGGACGCGGAAAGATATGAGGAGCCTGACCACATCGCAACCGACACCATGTGCGACTTTCTGATTTTAAATATCTCATCGCTGCAACTGATCCCGGTTAGCATCATCGCTTATCGCAGCCAGTACGGATCGGTAAACCCGTCTTACATCGTCGGACCGGCAATCATCGCGACAACGCTTTCAACGCTCGCAGCAGTCGTATTTATCAAATTGCGGCAGGCAGTCGGGAGGCATGTATGAGTTTTGTGCTGTTTTTGTCGCAGGCGATCGTTCCGATCCTGATCTTTTATATTGTGGCAACGGCGCTTATGCGCAAGAAAAATGTGTATGACGAATTTCTAACCGGCGCAAAAAGCGGCATCCGCACAGTCGTGGAAATCATGCCGACGCTGATCGGACTCATGGTGGCGGTGGGGGTACTCCGCGCATCGGGATTTTTGGAAATGTTTACCGGAATGCTCGGAAAATGCCTGTCCTTTTGCAGGTTCCCGACCGAGCTGCTCCCACTTTGCATCGTCAAGTTGTTTTCATCCTCCGGTGCAACGGGGCTGCTGCTGGATCTGTACAAGGAATATGGGACGGACTCCTACATAGGACTTGCGGCATCACTTCTGCTGAGCAGCACGGAGACGATTTTCTACACGATGTCCGTGTATTTTATGTCGGTGCGGATCAAAAAAACGCGCTATACATTGGCGGGTGCGCTGCTTGCAACATTGGCGGGAATTGCGGCAAGCGTATGGATCGCGACCTTTTTATAGAAAAATACATAAACGAAATTGAAAAAATCGGAAAAACAGTATATCGTATATGGTGTGCAGAATTGCGGGAGTTGCAGAACAATGGAGCAATTCGTATATATATAAAGGAAAAAGAGCGCGGGGAGCAACCAACGCCGACGAAGCAACCGGCAGCGCCCGAACAACGTGGAGCGGCGCAGCACACAGCACTTACGAAGGAGTGATATATATGACGGCAGTGGAGCAATTTTTGCAGATGGTAAAAGAATCCGACAACATCGTGTTTTTCGGCGGAGCCGGAGTATCAACGGAGAGTGGGATACCGGACTTCAGAAGCGTGGACGGTCTGTATAATCAGAAGTACGACTACCCGCCGGAGACGATATTAAGCCATACATTTTACCGGAGAAAGCCGGAGGAATTTTACCGATTTTACAGGGACAAAATGCTCTGTCTGGACGCGGAGCCGAACATCACGCACAAAAAGCAGGCGGAGCTTGAGCGTGCCGGAAAATTAAAAGCAGTCGTGACGCAGAACATTGACGGACTGCATCAGAAAGCTGGAAGCAAAAATGTACTGGAATTGCACGGCAGCGTTCTGCGTAATTATTGCGAGCGCTGCGGAGCATTTATGAGCGCGGAGGAGATCCTGCATTCGACCGGAGTGCCGCACTGCGCAACGTGCGGGGGAGTGGTCAAGCCGGATGTGGTGCTCTACGAGGAGGGCTTGAACCAGAAAACGCTTGAGGACGCAGTGTATTATATCCGCAACGCCGATGTGCTGATCATCGGCGGCACATCACTTGCGGTATACCCGGCAGCCGGGCTGATCGATTACTACCGTGGGCATAAGCTTGTGCTCATCAACAAATCCACCACGCCGATGGACAGCCGCGCCGATCTGCTCATACAGGACGGACTCGGCAACGTCTTTTCGCAGATCGAGGTGTAAGCTGTCCGCAAAAGGCGTGCAGCGCGTGAGCGCAAGAGGACAAGAGCATCGCGGTTTGCCCGCATAAAAATCGAAAAAGCAGATATGTAGAGAATGAGGGAGAAAAATGGACAAGTACGCAGTTGGTGATATTGTAAAAATGAAAAAGCAGCATCCGTGTGGCAGCAGCGAGTGGGAGATCCTGCGGGTAGGCGCGGATTTCCGCCTAAAATGCATGGGATGCGGACATCAGATCATGATCTCGCGTAAGCTCGTCGAGAAAAACGACAGAGGATTGACAAAAAAATAAAAAAGTGCTTGAAAATCCCCGCCATCCATGATAAAATCTAACCTCGTGGTATATTAATTCCTTGCTCGCGTCAGATCGCGGGCCAGAGACCAAAAGGAGGTAAAATCGCATGAATAAGTATGAATTAGCACTCGTTGTTAGTGCAAAGATCGAAGACGATGCGAGAACAGCAACCGTAGAGAAGGCAAAGGAGTACATCACTCGTGCCGGCGGTACTGTTACAGAAGTAGAAGAATGGGGTAAGAAGAAGTTAGCTTACGACATTCAGCACATGTCTGACGCATTCTACTATTTCATCCAGTTCGATGCAGACGCAACTGTTCCGGCAGAAGTTGAGCAGGACGTTCGTATCATGGACAATGTTCTTCGTTTCTTATGCGTAAGAAAAGACGAGGCTTAAGATAAGCCTAAAGGAGATCGTATGAACAAAGTAATACTCGTGGGACGTTTAACCAGAGATGCAGAGATTCGTTATTCACAGGGGGATGCTTCAACAGCAGTCGCAAGATTTACACTGGCAGTTGACCGCCGTGTGCGCCGCGATGCGAACAATAACGATTCACAGACCGCTGATTTCATCAGTTGTGTCGCATTCAACAGAACTGCAGAATTTCTGGAGAGATTCGGTCGTAAAGGAACCAAGTTTGTATTAGAAGGTCGTATTCAGACCGGCAGCTACACCAACAAGGATGGCCAGAGAGTTTACACAACAGATGTTGTGGCAGAGAACGTTGAGTTCGCTGAGAGCAAGGGTCAGAATGATGGCGGCAACGGAGGATTTGCTCCGGCAGACAGACCATCACCGAGTGGAGCAGCAGGCGACGGCTTTATGAACATTCCGGACGGAATCGATGAAGAGTTACCATTCAACTAACAGATGCCGCAAGGCAAATATTTAGGAGGTAAAAAACATGGCTTTCAATAAAACAGCTGGTGATGGCGCTTCTATGAAGAGAAGACCAATGCGCAGAAGAAAAAAGGTTTGTGTATTCTGTGGCAAGGACAATGTCATTGATTATAAGGATACCAATAAGTTAAAGAGATACATCTCTGAGAGAGGAAAGATCCTTCCTCGTCGTATCACAGGCAACTGTGCAAAGCATCAGAGAGCTCTTACTGTTGCAATCAAGAGAGCACGTCACATAGCTCTTATGCCATACGTTTGCGAATAAGCTTAGGAAAATCAAGGCTTCCCGGGTTCGGGAAAAGTGATTTGACACAAGTTTG
>CAVDTR010000034.1:0-14972 GCA_963612015.1 Lachnospiraceae bacterium
GCGCCCCATGCTGCATCAAAACTGAGCGCGACCTTATTCTCGGTCGTATCCACGCAATAAATCGGCAGCTCCCGATCCCCATAGGAGCTGTCCGCGCCGATGTTTGCCGCCGTAGCCAGATATGTACCATTCCCTGTCGAATCCTTTATCAGAAAAGCAAAAAGGAGCAGACTTAAGAAAAGAACCACCACGAACGCTTTCGCAGTGGGTTTTCTTTGCAGCTCCCTTACTTTCTTCTGTATTCTGTTTGCATAATGAATGTATTTCATATTTACCTGCACAAAGCTTTTTTACATCTTATGCAGGCATCTGTATGCACATTCCGTTTATAACTGCAGCTCTCCTGCGCGGTTGATAAACTCAACCACAACCTCGATGGAAAGAATTGCGGCTTTTTCTGCGAAGGTCTGATAATCCATCGCGCCGCCTTCACTGTCGGAAATTGAACGCAAAATTGCAAACGGTACTTTGTTGATGTAACATACCTGTCCAATACTTGCGCCCTCCATCTCGGCAGCGATTGCCTCAAAGTGGCTGCGAATCCATGTTTTCTTCTCCTCCGTTGCCACAAACTGGTCACCGGATGCGATCGTGCCAGTCATGTAGTGAACTCCCTTATCCTGCAGGCAGTCTCCTAACAGCTTGCACATGGATGGATTTGCCGGAAGCAGGATCTCGTTGATTCCTGAGATCAGACCGTAAGGATCACCCAGTGCGGAAGTATCCATGTCGTGCTGTACCACATTATTTGCAACTGCGACATCGAGTACGCCAAGATCCTTTGTGAGCGCACCTGCCACACCGATGTTAATCACCATATCCACATCAAACTTTAAGATCATCGCCTCTGTGCAGATTGCAGCAAATACCTTGCCGATTCCGCAGACAGCCGCAACTACCTCGGTATCGTTTATCTTACCGCATACATACTCCACTCCGCTGTATGTAACTGTTGTGGTGTCCTTAAGCGCCTCCTTTAAGTTGTCCACTTCCATCTGCATAGCGCCAATAACGCCGATCTTCATTTGTTAATCCTCCTTCGGGTATGTAAATTCCATATTCGTCTGTTTTTCTAAAACTGCAAGATATTTCTCGCACTCTTCCTTCGCTGCCGCAAGGTCAAGATTGCGGTAATTACCGCACTCGATCGCAGAAGCTCCGAACACCGGTCCCTCGTACGCAAGGATCTGTGCCAAGATCTTCTTGGTGATCGCAAACACATCGGATGGCTTCTGATTACGGACAAGCAGGTAAAATCCCGTCTGGCATCCCATCGGTCCGAAATACACCACATCAGATGCGATCTCGGAATTACGCACAAACGTTGCAAACATGTGCTCTACCGAATGCATGCAGAGATTGCTCATGTAATCGCCTGCGTTTGGCTTTCTTGTGCGAAGGTCATAGGTGATGATATCACCGTCCTCGCGTGAAATATAAAATCCCGGTTCGAGGATATTATGATTGATTTCAAAACTCTTAATTCTATCCATCTGTACTCCATTTCCTGCAAAATAATTTATTTTGTAGCCTCTTCCATATTGTGTGAGATCTTGTTGATCTCTGCAAGCACATCATTCATGCTGCCTAATGCGCTCATTGAAGAATCACTGATCTGCAGCATTGTCTCGCTGGATGCGGCAACCTCCTGACTTGTTGCGGAAAGGTTGGTCACGCTCTCCATGATGATCGTATTTGCCTCAACGACCTTCTGTACCGCTTCATTTACCTGAACAACGCCTCTGTGCAGCTCGTCCGTCTCCGCCTGCATATCTGCAAGCTTCGTGCCGGTCTCCTCGATCAGTTCATTCTGCTTCTGCGCATATTCCGCTGACTGCAGCATACTGTCTGCGGCGCTCTGCGCATCCTTCGTCAGTCTTGCAATGATCTCGGAAATCTTCTCCGTCGCCTGTCTGGTTCCTTCGGAAAGGCTGCGGATCTCATCTGCAACCACCGCAAAACCTTTTCCTGCCTCGCCTGCTCTTGCCGCCTCGATGGAAGCGTTGAGTGCAAGCAGGTTGGTCTGGCTTGAAATGCCAAGGATGGTCTCTGTGATTGCCTGAACGTCACGGATGCTAACGTTGAGTGCCTCCGTAGTCGCCTTTGTCTCGGTATTAATCTTGGCTACGCCTGCCGCCTGATCCTTTAACTTTTCGATCAGTGCTACGCCCTCATTGATCGTCTCATTGGTGCGGTCTGAGATCTCGCTGATCGCCTGTGCCTCTTTGCCGACTGCCTGGATACTCTGATAAATATCCGAGGTCTGTGTTGTCTGCTGCTCGATTGCCTCCGCAGTCAGCTTCGTGCTTTCCGAAATCTCCGTAATGGAATTGTGGCTGGACTGCATTGCCTCATTCAAAGTAGAAGAAACGCCCTGCGCCTCAACAAACTTCTGGTTTAATTCCTCTGCCAGACGGACTACCTCGGAAGAGGTGCGGATCTGATCATCTGCTGCTGACTTTGTTGCCGCAACATTCTCATTGGTATGCTTGATTAGCATCTTGGTAATGATAACTTCCAGAATGCAGGCACAGATTGCAAACATGCCTACCATTACGACCTCAGTTGCATTGGTAAGTCCCATCTTAAGCAGCATACCCGAACTGATCGTCAATCCGATCAATGCAACGATCGTGCCCTCATAGGCGATCTTGATGCTTGCATACGCCATCAGAAGGATTGCGATGCTGTATAAAATTGTCATCATCGTCAGGGAACGTGTCGTTACAGCCGTTGTCAGGTAGACCGCAAGCAGGGAATAACTGCACACATGTACATAATTCGGGCTTGACTTCATGACTCTGCCAAGGACAGCGTTGATGATGATCACTGCGATTGCCACAGCCGCGCGCACCACCAGATATGTTCCGCTTCCATACACAAATCCAAGCAATGTCATAATAAGAATTGCCGATGAAATAACGATCGCGCCAATACTTCCGATGCGGTTTGTATCTTCTAACTGCTTCGTCCGTAAATCCATAACTTTTTCCTCCCTTTGTTATTGTTGTCAAAAACTATATCTGCTGTTCAAACAGTGCAAGATACTCTTCAAATACAGACAGTGCATCTTCCACCGGCTTTGGTGTGCTCATGTCAACGCCCGCCGCCTTTAACAGGTCGATCGGATCCTTTGAGCATCCGCCGCTTAAGAAATTGCCGACATACGCATCCACTGCGCTCTTGCCCTCGCTTAAGATCTTCTTAGAGAAAGCGGTTGCCGCTGAGTAGCCTGTCGCATACTGATATACATAGAACGAAGTATAAAAGTGCGGAATCTTCATCCACTCACAGTCAATTTCTTCATCTACGACCATTTCCGGTCCGAAATATAACACGACAAGATCATGGTAGATCTGGTTGAGAACTTCCTTTGTAAGTGGCTCGCCCGCTTCCTTCTTTGCGTGTACGATCTTCTCGAACTCCGCAAACATCGTCTGGCGGAATACCGTTGCACGGAAAGACTCTAAGAAGTGGTTGATCAGGTACTTGCGCTCCTTCGGATCATCCGTATTATCCAAAAGATAATGCATAAGCAGTGATTCGTTACAGGTAGATGCAACCTCCGCTACAAAGATCAGGTAAGCGGAATATGTAATGTCCTGCGTCTTGTTGGAATAATAGGTGTGGATCGCATGTCCCATTTCATGTGCCAGTGTAAACACGCTGTCCAGATCTCCCTGGAAATTCAAAAGTACATACGGATGTGTGCCGTAAGCGCCCCAGGAATATGCACCTGTACGCTTGTTCTCATTCTGGTATACGTCGATCCAGCGGTTGTCAAAACCTTCTTTCAGGATAGAGATATATTCCTCGCCCATCGGAGCAAGTGCCTTTAAGACGATCTCCTTCGCCTCCTCAAAGGTGTATTTGTGTTCTACGCTCTCAACGATCGGAACGTATACATCATACATGTGAAGCTTATCTACACCCAGCAGCTTCTTGCGCAAAGCAACATAGCGATGTACCGCCGGAAGATGTGCGTGTACTGCCTCGATCAGGCTATCGTATACCTGCTCCGGGATATTGCCCTCATCCAAAAACATCGCGCGTGCGCTCGGATACTTCGCCGCAGCGGCATAAAACTCATTCGCATTTACCTGATTCAGGTAGATGGAAGCGATCGTATTCCCCAGCTTCTCGTAGGTGTGGTACAAACCCTCAAATGCCTGTTTGCGCAGGCTGCGATCCTTGCTCTTTTCCAATACAACAAAGTTGCCGTTGGTAAGAGGGATACGGTTGCCCTCCACGTCACGGATCGTCGGGAACTTAATATCCGCATTGTTAAGCATGGAGAAGATATTTGCAGCTCCTCCGAGCGCTTCTCCTGCCATTGCGACAAGCTTCTCCTCTGCCTCGGAAAGTGTATGTGGCTTTGCGCGCAGGATCTCCTGTAAATGGCGCTCATACTTTTTCAGCTTCGGCTCCTCGTCCATCAACTCCTGCAGACGCTTCTCCGGGATTGCCAGGATCTCCGGCTTTGCAAAGGACATTGCGGCAGCAACCTTGACTGCAGCATGTTCTGCCTTGGCCACATAGCCCTGATACTTGGAAACCGCGGTATCCTGATGATTTCTCTGGTTTGCATATACGATCACGCGGGATCTGTAATATGCGATCTCATCGCTCTTCTCAAAAAATCCGAGCAGACTTGCACCGCTCTCTGCCAGAGTTCCCTTGTACGCTGCGATCTCATCTGCAAGCTGCTCCAGCTTCTGCTGCTCTGCCTCCCACAATTCATCGGTCGCATACATATCTTCCATACACCAAGTATCTTCAACTGGGATTTCATTTCTTTTTCTTAATACATTCTCACTCATACAAAACCTCCATCGTTTCAGAGATAAAAATCAACTTTTACTATATCATATTCTTATAAACCGTTCCACATTTTTCGCGGTCAAATGTTGAAAACTTTTCGCGCTTTCCGACAGTATCACAGCTTCTCCAATGCAAAAACCCTCCGCAAGATGCGAAGGGCTTTTGTTTGTTTGAGGAAAAATAAAAAGAAATTATTTTGAGGAATACTATTAACCTTTTACTGCACCGGCAACCATTCCCTTGATGATCTGCTTGCTAAATGCGAAGTAGAACACAACGACCGGTGACATTGTAAGCAGCATCGCTGCCATGATCTTCGGATAGTCCGAATTGAACTGTCCAGTAAACTGTTTCAATCCAAGTGGTACTGTATAAAGGAATCTATCCTTCAACAGGATCAAAGCGAATGAGAACTCATTCCAGCAGCTAAATACATTGATAATCGCAACCGTAACCAGAATCGGCTTGCAGACCGGTAAGATAATTCCAAACATTGTCTTTGAGAATGAGGAACCATCGATCGCCGCTGCCTCTTCCAGCTCTACCGGTATTCCCTTTACATATCCCTGCACCAAGAATATCGACATCGGAAGCGCGAACGCAACGTATGGGAATAACAGTGTAAACCAGTGGTTGGATAAGTTTGTCTTGGAGAAGATAATGTAGATCGGAACCATCAAAGAATGGATCGGGATCAGCATACCCATCAAGAACATAACGTATAACGGCTTATTCAGTGCAAAATCAATTCTTGCAAGAATGTATCCAACAATAAATGCGATCAAAACAATCAGGATAACTGAGATAACCGTGGTGCGAAGACTGTTCCACATGGTAGACAGAATGTTAAAGTCTTTGTTGGATAAGATCTTCCGGTAGTTCTCTATGGTCGGATTGGTTGGCAATCCGATGATGTCTGCGTTAAATACTCTTTTTTCCTTCAGAGAAGAATACAGCATCCACACAAGTGGGAAAATACATGATGCAGAGAATATGATCAAAATTGCATTGATGATAACTCCGAGGATGCCTTTCTTTATCGTCTTACCTGTTGATTTGCTCTCAACCGGTTTCATTACAACTTCTTTAGACATTTAAAGCTCCCCCCTTCTTGCGCATCTTAGCTGCCTGTCTTCTTTCTTTCTCGATCTGGTTCAGACGCTTCTGCTCATCTCTGTCGTACTTATCTGTGGTAATGTACTTAAGGAGTGCCTGGGAACCACCGATAACTGCGAGTGACAGTACGAAGATTCCTACGGAAATACATGAACCATATCCTAAGTTAGACTGCTCAAATGACACTTTGTATCCGTACATCGCCATAACCATGGATGAGTATCCCGGTCCACCCTTTGTCATAACGTAGATGTTATCAAAGGCTTTCATGTTACCTGCGATACACAGGGTGATACATACTAAAATGGTGTTCTTTACAAGTGGTAATACAATATAGCGGGCACGCTGGAAACCAGTTGCTCCATCAATCTCTGCGGACTCTAACACTTCCGTGCTGATGGAGGATACCGCTGACAGAAGAATTACCATGTAATATCCGATGAACTGCCAGATCAAAGGAATGGCAACCAGAAGCATAATCAGTCCCGGTTCGTTCAACCACACTTTCTTCGCATCGCCCTTTCCAATCGCATCAAGGAACCAGTTCAACAATCCTTTATTATAATCATAGATCATCATCCAGATGTAACCAATGCAGACCGCTGATATTGTGCTTGGGAAAAATCCGAATGTTCTATGGATACTTTTCGCTTTCGCTAACTTGGAATTGACAAGCATAACCATGATAAATGCAATTCCAATCTGTCCAATAATACAAGCAATTACCAGAAAAATATTATGTCTAAAAGAGGCCCAAAATTCTTGATCATGAAATAACGTTATATAGTTTGAGATTCCGCTAAATGACTTGGTAGGGCCGCCCTTCCAGTCAAAGAAGCTATAAAACAAGGCTGCTACCAATGGTGCAAATACGGTGAATATGTAAAGTGCAACTGGTATGAACAAATATGCAGCTATTACCCATTTCTTTGGTTTAATCGATTTCAGCATAACATTGCCTCCCGTTCAAGTTCTACATCGTTCTGTAAAAAGGCTTTTAAAAAAATAACGAAGCCAACGCGTTGCTTCGTTTTATATAACCGTCCGGACAATAAGTCCGGACGGCAATATTCTTTTTAAGGAAAATTACTGAGCAAGATATGCCTCGTAAGCAGCCTGAGTATCAGCAGCTACGGTAGCAGGATCCTTGTCACCATTTACCATTTCCTGCATCTCTGTATTTAATACAGACCATACAGCACCATCTACATAAGAGTCGTAGATTTCACATCCCTTGTTATCAACATAAGAGAAGTTGTAGAAATCCTGTGTAAACTGATCGAACTTAGAAAGATCGAAGTTAGATCCGCAGAATCCGCCAAGTGCGTAGTTCTCACCAACGTAGTTAGAGAACTCTGTACCTGTTAAGTACTGTGCAAGGTTGATGCAAGCTGCAAGCTTCTCTGGATCATCAGCAACCTTAGCGCTGATAGCTACACCATATCCAAGACCGATATTCTGGAACTTCTCATACTTGGTTGCATCTGAAGCCTGTGGAAGAACAGCAAACTTGGTGTTGTTGTACTTATCCGGATCAGAATCCTTTAAAGTAGCCTGGATGTAAGAAACATCCCAGTTACCACAGATATAAGCTGCTGCATCACCAGAGATGTAACGCTCACGAGCATCCTCGTTGGTAAGTGCGTTGAAGTCCTTGTTGAACAGGTCAGTGTCATGGAAGAGACGCTGTGTCTCAGTCAAAGCTGCTACGAACTCAGGATCAGTGAATGCTGCCTGGCCGTTACCAGCGATGATGTTAGAGAACCATTCGGTTCCGGTGTACTGATATCCTAAGCAGGATACGAAGCAGGAGTTCAGGTTCCACTGTCCCTGGTTACCAAATGCCAATGTATCGATGCCCTGCTCGTTAAAGTAAGCATCTGCAGCTTCAACATCTGCCCAGGTAGTTGGGAATCCGTCATATCCAGCTGCCTGCCACATAGACTGGTCATAAACAACAACGGTACATGTACCACCGGTCAATGCCGGGTAAGCGTAATACTCGCCGTCTGCTGTAAATGGTACTAAGTAATCCATGTTGTACAGGTCTGCATAAGGTGAAGACTTAATAGAGTCTGTCAGATCATAAACAAGTCCCTGATTAGCCCAGTTAATGGTGTTCATACCCTGAAGAAGGAATACATCCGGAAGTTCATCTGCTGCAGCAAGTGTAGCGATCTGTGTCTTGTAGTCGCCGTTTGCGAGAACGGTCTCATCAAGAGTGATGTTCGGGTTCTCTTCCTGCCACTTTGCAAGGCATGTTCTGAATCCATCAGATCCACCGTTTCCTTCAGACTCTTCTGAAGTAGAGAAGTGCATGATAGAGATATTTCCGGTGTATGAAACATCGCTTCCTGCATCGGAACCAGCGTCTGTTCCTGCATCAGAACCAGCATCAGAACCAGCATCTGTTCCTGCGTCTGTGGTGGTGTTGGAATCTGTTGTTCCTGCGTCATTACCAGCATCACTGCTGCCACATCCAGCTAACATAGTAGCTGCCATTGCTGCGCACAATAAAGCGCTTACGATTTTCTTTTTCATTGAAAATCCTCCTCCTTATTTCGCCTTTCGGCATTTTAAAATCTTGATCTCCGGTATCCCGGATGATCTGGTTGCTTAAATCCTGCCAACGGTTTGACCTTTGATCAGGATGCCCTCGACAATCACCCGTTCCATAAGTGCTGTCTTAGGTTTTTCTATAATACTGATCAGACGGCTTGCTGCTTCCTTGCCGATCCGATTTGTATCCTGTTGGATTGTTGTTGCCTTCGGATATAACATCTGGGAATAACTTGTTCCGTCATATCCTGCCACCGAAATATCATCCGGGATGCGAAGCTCCATCTCGCGTATGGCGTTCATCCCGCCGATCAGTGCCGTGTCATCCGGGTAAAGGATGCATGTTGGTGGCTGCGGCATCTGTAAGAGTTCTTTGGTTCTCTGCTCCGCTACCTCCGGTTCCAGATAAAGTCCTTCCTTTATATAGGACTCGTTCACCGGCAGGTTATGTTCTTCCATCACCTGATAAAATGTAGCGATGCGTTCCTTGGTAACTACGGAATAATCTTCTCCGTGGATGTATGCGATACGCCTGTGTCCCATACTCATTATGTATTCGAGAAGTTCCCGCATACCCTGCACGTTGTTGGAATTGACTGCTGTACAGTTATGATGTACAAAGTCGATCGTCACTGTCGGAAAATCGCTGTTTAGCAGTTCGAGCACTTCCGGATCTGAATAAGCTGCACACACGATAATCACTCCTGCGAAGTTGCGGTATCTGCAATGCTCCAGATAAGTCATTCCCTGCATTCCGTGATGCGTATTGATAAAGGTAATGTCATATCCTAACTTCTCCGCCTGTGTCTTAAGTCCTTGCAGTACACCGGAGAAATACTCATGAGCAAGTCCCTTTCCGGTATCTTCTTCATATAGAACACCGAGGTTCTTTGACTCATTTGTCTTAAGTGCCCTTGCCGCTGCGTTCGGAAAATATCCCATCTGATCTGCCATCTGCTTGATGCGATCTCTCGTCTCTTCACTTATATCATTTTGATCACGTAACGCCTTGCTGACCGTTGCTGTCGATACCCCGCAGGCAGCCGCGATATCCTTTAAAGAGACCATACTACTTTCCTCACATGCACGTTGCGAACCGATTGCTTAATCGTTTTCGTAAGATTACAATACTCCTTTCAAAGTCATTTTTCAAGGTTTTTTCGTCATTTCGTCTAATTTCATATTTTTGCATTGTCATTTTTGTGCATTTTTCCAATAGATTTTTCAATAACTAAAACGATTTCGTAAATTTCCGTTAATTTTCGTACTTAATCGTTTTACCCAAAAAGAATTTTCATTTTTGTACAATATGCCAAAACCGCCTATTTCCAACGTTTTCGCTTGCTTTTTTTGCTTCCGGCAGATATACTTATATACGAAATGTAGTTACTTAAACGTTTTCGAGCGTGTATCTAAAATAATTTAGGAGGATCTAAAATATGAAGTTTGGATTTTTCGATGATGCCAACAAAGAGTACGTCATCACATCCCCGAAGACTCCGCTCCCTTGGATCAATTACCTCGGCTGCGAAGATTTCTTCTCTCTGGTATCTAACACCTGCGGCGGTTACAGCTTCTATAAAGATGCGAAGCTTCTCCGTCTGACCCGTTACCGTTACAACAATGTTCCTTATGACAGCAACGGTCATTACTATTATATTAAGGAAGGAAACACGATCTGGAATCCGGGCTGGATGCCTACCAAGACAGAGCTTGATTCCTATGAGTGCCGCCACGGTATGGGATATTCCCAGTTCACCGGCAGCAAGAATGGTCTGACCGCACAGCTTACCGATTTCGTTCCGATGGGCGACACCTGCGAGATCAACAAGCTTACCTTGACAAATACATCCGACGCTCCGAAGGAGTTTCAGGTATTTTCTTATGTAGAGTTCTGCTTGTGGAATGCGATGGACGATATGACCAACTTCCAGCGTAACTTCTCCACCGGTGAGGTTGAGATCCACGCAGACGGCTCACAGCTTTTCCACAAGACCGAGTACCGCGAGCGCCGCAATCACTATGCAGTTTACGCAGTCAATGCACCGGTTGCCGGCTTTGACACCGACAGAGATTCCTTCCTCGGCGCTTACGGCGAGAACAGCGCTCCTGAGGTTGTTGTTACCGGAACCTCCAAGAACTCCGTTGCAAGTGGCTGGGCTCCGGTTGGTTCCCACCAGCTTTGTGTATCTTTGGCACCGGGCGAGAGCAAGACCTTCGTATTTGTTCTTGGCTATGTTGAGAATCCGGTTGCTGAGAAATGGATCGGCCGTCCGGAGGAGGGCGTGATCAACCGTGCACCAGCAGATGCAATGCTTGAGCGCTACAACACCACCGAGAAAGCTGATGCCGCACTCGCAGCATTAAAGGAATACTGGGATGGTCTTCTCTCCCACTTTACCGTCAAGTCTTCTGAGGAGAAGCTTGACCGCATGGTCAATGTATGGCATCAGTACCAGTGTATGGTAACCTTTAACATGAGCCGTTCCGCTTCCTACTTTGAGTCCGGAATCGGCCGTGGTATGGGATTTAGAGATTCCTGTCAGGATCTGCTCGGCTTCGTTCACCTGATCCCGGATCGTGCAAGACAGAGAATCCTTGACATCGCTTCCACCCAGTTTGAGGACGGCTCCGCTTACCATCAGTACCAGCCACTTACCAAGAAGGGCAACGCTGACATCGGAAGCGGCTTCAATGATGATCCGTTATGGCTGATCGCAGGAACCGCAGCATACATAAAGGAGACCGGCGATTACAGCATCCTTGATGAGATCACCCCTTACGACAACGACGAGTCCAAGGCAACCGATTTCATGGAGCATTTACGCCGCTCCTTCAATTATACCGTCAACCACATCGGGCCTCACGGTCTTCCACAGATCGGACGTGCTGACTGGAATGACTGCCTGAACTTAAACTGCTTCTCCGAGGAGCCGGGCGAATCCTTCCAGACCTTCGGACCATCCGAGGGACCGAACGCCGAGTCCGTATTCATCGCCGGAATGTTCGTAAAATACGGCAAGGATTATGTTGAGATCTGCAAGCACCGCGGACTGGACGAGGAGGCAGCACAGGCACAGAAAGAAATCGACAAGATGAGTGCCACCGTTATGGATGCCGGCTGGGACGGTGAATGGTTCCTCCGCGCATACGACCACTACAAGAACAAGATCGGTTCCAAGGAATGCGAGGACGGCAAGATCTTTATTGAGCCGCAGGGCTTCTGCGTAATGGCAGAGATCGGTAAGGACGAAGGCTACTGCCTGAAGTCCATGCAGTCTGTTGAGAAGTATCTCGATACCAAATACGGCATCGTTCTTCTCCAGCCACCATACCACAGATACCACGTTGAGCTTGGTGAAATCTCTTCTTATCCACCAGGATACAAAGAGAATGCCGGAATCTTCTGCCACAACAATCCTTGGATCTCTATCGCAGAGACCGTCATCGGACGCGGTAACCGCGCTTGGCAGGTATACACCCGCACATGCCCGGCATACATTGAGGACATCAGCGAGATCCACCGCACCGAGCCGTATGTATACTCACAGATGATCGCCGGAAAAGATGCGCCGAATTTTGGCGAAGCTAAGAATAGCTGGCTGACCGGTACTGCTGCATGGACATTCCTTGATGTATCACAGTACATCCTCGGAATCCGTCCGGATTATGATGGACTTGCAGTTGATCCGTGTATTCCTTCTTCACTCGATGGATTTGAAGCAAAGCGTGATTTCCGTGGTGTAACCTACCACATCACCGTCAAGAATCCGGATCATGTAGAGAAGGGTATCAAGTCCCTTACCGTCAATGGCACACCTGTTGCAGGCAACGTCATTCCGGTTGAGATGGTATCCGGTTCCGAAGTAACCGTTGAAGCCATCATGGGCTAAATTTGTTCTTCATCGTTTTCTCCATAAAAATAGCTGGGGCTTATCGTCTCAGCTATTTTTGCGTTATAAAGTCGATTCTCTATTTTCCAAGCGGTATATTCATATACGCGGCATATTTTGAAAACGCAGTAGGGATCGCGTAGTGGTCTCTCGCTTCCTCGACCTCCACCATGAACTGCTGCATTTTTACCTCGTCCGACACTTCCGCCGCATCAAGCTCCGAAACCGTCACCAGATATCCGATCATGTGCCATTCCACATGGGAAAAGATGTGCTTTGCCTCCGGCAGCGGCTGGATGCGGATCGGGGAATATCCCTGCTCCTTCAAATAGCCAAGTGCTTCCTTCTGGCTTAGGCTCCCCTCAACATTGGGGAACTCATACAGCCCGGCAAGCAGCCCCTTCTTCGGGCGTTTTCCAAGGATCACACGCTCTCCGTCGCGGATAACAAACACTGTGCGCTCCTCTATGCGGCGCTCTTTGGCTTTTGTCTTGACCGGAAGCTCATGGATGCGCTGCTCCTTCCTCGCCAGACACATATCCTGCCACGGACATGCTTCGCAATGTGGCTGCCCGTTCGGCACACATACCATCGCCCCCAGCTCCATCAACGCCTGATTGAACATCGAAGGCTTTAAGCTTCCCTGTGCGGCATACGTCTCCATCAATCCGCGCAGACGATCCTCCATATTGTTCCGGACGGACTGTTTCATAATATCGGAATCATCTGCCGTCACACGCGAGATAACGCGCAGTACATTTCCATCCACCGCCGGAACCGGCTGTCCGAAAGCGATGGATGCAATCGCGCCCGCAGTGTAATGCCCGATGCCCTTTAGCTTAAGCAGTTCCTCATACTCCCCCGGCATAGCCCCGCCGTAATCCGCGACAATCTGCTTTGCCGCAATATTTAAGTTGCGGACACGGTTATAGTAGCCAAGTCCTTCCCACAGCTTGAGCAGGCGATCCTCCGGGCAGTCTGCAAGTGCCTTTATATCCGGCAGCTCCCCGATGAAGCGTTCAAAATATGGCTTGACCGCCTCCACGCGCGTCTGCTGCAGCATGATCTCGGAAATCCAGACATAGTAAGGTGTCGGGTTCTCCCTCCACGGCAATACCCGCGCGCTTCCCGAAAACCAGCGTTGGAGCGGTTCAATTAGTTGTTCCAGTGCAAAATCATCCAGCATATCAATCCCAATCTATACAAGCTTCCAGAAGTATGCGCTGTATCCCGGAAGTTCATACCCTCCAGAAATCTGCATTTCTTCGTTTGTAATCAAGTCCACGGTGCGACCGCCCTCTGCATCAAATCCTGCAAAAAATGGATGCTCTGTTGCATTTATTGCAACAAATACCTTTTCACCTTCCCACTCCCGTCTAAATACGCACTGTCCATTTGTCAGCACAACCGAGCGGAAATCCCCGTACTGCAATGCCTTTGAGCCTTTCTTTGCCTCTGCAAGCTTCTGTATCCAGTCGGTAAGATCATTCCAGATCGGCTTATCGTACGACAGACGCAGGGAAGGATCTCCCTCCTCCTTGCGGCCGGTCGCGCCCCATTCGCTTCCGTAATACACGCACGGAATGCCCGGCATTCCAAATGCCAGCGCATAGATCAGCGGCAGATGTGCCGGATTATTCAGTATACTTGCCACTCTCGTCACATCATGGTTGTCCACGAACGAGAGTAGATGCTTACCCTTGTAAAGTGTCCACTGCTCCGGTCCAAACTGCCGCAGCAGGGAATGGTTAATCTCGAACATATTCATGGAATTAAAGCTCGAATGCAGTCCCTTGTAACACTCATAGTTCGTCACCGAATGGAGCATTCCGTCATTCATGATCTGGTTGTAGTCCCCATGCAAGGTCTCACCGACCAGGAAAAAGTCCGGTTTTAACTCATTGCAGAACGCGCGCAGCCGTCTTAGAAAATCGTGATCCAGACAATATGCCACATCCAAACGCAGCCCGTCGATGTCAAATTCATCTACCCATCCGCGGATCGCAGAAAAAATATGCTGGATGACATCCTCGTTGCGAAGGTTCAATTTTACGAGATCGTAATTGCCTTCCCAGCCCTCGTACCACAGTCCATCGTTATAATTGGAATTGCCGTCGAAAGCAATCCGTGAAAACCAGTTGACATACGGGGATGCCTCGCGGTTTTTGAGTACATCCTGAAACGCCCAGAAGCCCCTGCCGACATGGTTGAACACGCCGTCCAGTACGACCTTGATCCCCGCCTCGGACAAGTTCTTGCATACTCCCGCAAAGTCCTCGTTCGTTCCGAGTCTGGTATCAATCTTTGTATAATCTCTGGTATTGTACCCATGCGTATCCGATTCAAATACCGGTGAAAAATAAATCGCATTCGCCCCCAGCTTCTTTATATGAGGAATCCAGTCATTCACCTTTAAGATACGATGCTCCAATACCCCATCATTTTCAAAGGGTGCACCGCAAAACCCCAACGGATATATCTGATAAAAAAAGCTCTCATAAGCCCACATGATCTGCTACCTCACTTTTCCTCTAGTTCTTTAAACTTTTTTGACACGCGCTCCAATCATGCAAGCATTCATCC
>CAVDTR010000034.1:15144-32560 GCA_963612015.1 Lachnospiraceae bacterium
AAAAAAGGAAAAGAGGTATCCCGATGGTATTATCTGAAAAAGAAACAACCACAATCCAGGATCTGCAGACTCAGGAACAGAGCTGCATCGAAAAGTACAAACGCTATGGTCAGGAAGCAAAAGATCCTGTACTCCGCGATCTTTTCAACCAGTTAGAGCAGCAGGAGCAGCGCCATTATGACACCCTTGGTCAGGTATTGACCGGAACCGTGCCGGCTTGCAACTGCAACGACTCCGATGGAAGCGAGTACAACCCGACCGCGACCTACGACAGCATGACCAATTCCGAGGATAAAAAGGCTGATGCCTTTCTGGCAACCGACTGTATCGGAACCGAAAAGCTCGTTTCCGGAGAATACAACAGCAATGTCTTTAACTTTGCAAGTTCAAAGCTTCGCAAGCTGCTTGCAGACATTCAGATTGAGGAGCAGAACCACGCAGAAATGCTCTACAAATACAAAACCGTAAACGGAATGGCATAATTCCTATAAAGCGAACAACACAAAAGGCGGCTGCACAAAATCTGTGCAGCCGCCTCATTTTTGTCATTCCCGATAATACCTATCAGCTTTTCAATTAGAAGTCGGTAAGCTCAGCAGCTCTCTTCTCCAAGAAAGCTCCCATTCCTTCCTTCTTATCATGTGTATCATTTACAACACCGAAGAGGTTTGCTTCCATCTCAACAGCGTTCTTGATATCCATGTCATAGCCATTGTTGATTGCTGCCTTAGCAACAGATACAGCATAGCTTCCCTTAGAAATGATCTTAGCTGCCATTGCCTTTGCAGTTGCCATAAGCTCTTCCTTTGCAACTACCTTGTTGACAAGTCCGATACGATAAGCCTCGTTTGCATCGATGTTGTCACAGGTAAAGATCATCTCCTTTGCGCGTCCCATTCCAACAAGACGTGCAAGTCTCTGTGTTCCGCCAAATCCTGGAATGATTCCAAGACCTGTCTCCGGCTGTCCGAAGATAGCGTTGTCAGATGCGATACGGATATCACAAGCCATTGCGATTTCACATCCACCGCCGAGTGCAAAGCCGTTTACAGCAGCGATTGTTACCTGGCGCATATTCATCAGCTTGAAGAATGGAACAGATGCACGGATACCAAATGCTCTTGCTTCCGGAGCGGTGAAGTTTACCATCTCGGAAATATCAGCACCAGCAACGAAAGACTTAAACTCATTCCCCTTCTTGTCCGGTCCGCCGGTAAGGATCAATACCTTTACATCGTCTCTTGCCTCGATCTCGGTAAGAACCTCGTTCAGTTCATCCAAAGTCTCGCTGTTTAATGCGTTAAGTGCTGCCGGTCTGGAAATTGCAAGAACTGCAACCTCATCTGCAACTTCAAGTGTCAAGTTCTTAAGCTCGCTCATCAAAGTAACCTCCTGAATATTGTTAAATTTTTGTCAAAATAGATATTATTATGGTATCACACCATGGTCAAATAGTCAACCCTCGGTCTACCCGATATCTTCCATCTGGGCGGTATACAGATGATAATAATGCCCCTTCTTTGCAAGCAGTTCCTCATGTGTTCCGCACTCGATGATCTTGCCCTGATCCACATACATGATCTTGTCACAATTTTTGATCGTAGACAGGCGGTGTGCGATGATAAATGAGGTACGTCCTTCCAAGAGCGCATCCAGTCCCTTCTGAAGCGCCTTCTCTGTCTGCACATCGATGCTGGAGGTCGCCTCGTCAAGCACAAGAATCGCCGGATCAGACAAAAGTGTTCTCGCAAAGGAGATCAACTGCTTCTGTCCCTGTGAGAGAACAGCTCCGCGCTCCCGCACCTGTGTCTTATAGCCGTCCGGCATGTTCCGGATAAATTCATCCGCGCAAACCACCTTGCTCGCGCGGGCGATCTCCTCTGCCGTTGCATCCAGCTTGCCATAGCGGATATT
Source organism: Lachnospiraceae bacterium (assembly GCA_963612015.1). Taxonomy (GTDB): domain Bacteria; phylum Bacillota; class Clostridia; order Lachnospirales; family Lachnospiraceae; genus Roseburia. The sequence continues at coordinate 17,059 of CAVDTR010000034.1, forward strand.
GTCCTCGATCGTGCCGGAAAAGATAAAGCTGTCCTGAAGCATGATTCCCATCTGCGAACGCAGGGAGTGAAGCGTCACCCCGGCGATGTCATGGTCATCGATCACTACCCTTCCGTCCCCGACATTATAAAAACGAGAGATCAGGTTCACGATCGTACTTTTTCCTGCCCCGGTCGGACCTACGAGTGCAACGCTCTCCCCCGGATTGACCACAAAGGAAACGTGATCGAGTACCGGCTTGCCCTCCTCGTAGGCAAAGCTTACATCCTCGAAAGTCACCTTGCCTTTAATCGGCGGAAGTTCTGTCGCATCCTCGGCATCGGCGACACTGACCGGCTCATCCATCGTCTCAAAAATTCGCTCTAAGTATGCGATATTGTTGATAAAGTTGTTAAAAATATTCCCAAGGTTCATAATAGGCTGCCAGAAGCTGGAAGCATAGCTTGAAATTGCAACAATCGTTCCAAGGGATTCATTTCCCTGTCCAAAGATCACAAGTCCAAAAACAAAAATTGCAGCGCGGACAACAACGGAAATACTGTCAATTCCCGGCCATACCAGATTGCTGTACCGGACAGCCCACATCCATGCATCCCGGCAGCGCTCAGAGAGTGTGCAGAAAATCCCGGCATTTTCATCTTCTCTTGCAAAAATCTGCGTAATGCGTGCACCAACGATATTTTCCTGCAGGTAAGCATTCAGATTCGAATTCTTGTTGGAAACTACCTGCCATGCCTTTCGCTGCTTATTCTTGATCCAGAAAAGAAATACCGCCAGCACCGGCACTCCCGCCAGAACCACCAGCGAAAGCTTAACATCGACAATAAACATGAAAACCACTATAAAAATCAGGTTCAAAATTTCCAGCACCAGATTGATCAGTCCGTTAGAAAGCATATCCGACACGGAATTCACATAATTCACCACACGGATCAGGATCTTTCCATGCGGTCTGTCATCATAATACTGGAACGGCAGCAGCTGCAAATGGTTGAAAAGATCCTTCCGTATATCGTAGATAATATCCTGTCCGACATTAACCATGATATAAGAACGGATTGTCGTAAAAACCGTGCTGATAAGGTAGATCACGACAAGCGTGATAACCAGCATATACAGCATATGCAGGCTCTTCTGCGGAATCGCAACGTCAAGAGCCTTCTGCACAATCATCGGTGCGAACAAGCCTGCGATCCCGCCGGCAGCACTAAATGCAAATGCCAGCAGCATCTTTTTCCAATACTTTTTGATATAGACGGAGGCGCGCAGCAAATGGCGCACATCAAATGGAGTTTCTAAAATCTCGTCCTCTTTGTAGGTATTTCTTCTAGCCATTCGTGTTACACCTCCTCACCGGTCTGGAGCTTTACAAGCTCGTAATAGTATCCATGCTTCTGTATCAGCTGCTCGTGGTTTCCGCTCTCGATAATGCGTCCGTCCTGCAGCACTAAAATGCGGTCTGCATTTTTCGTTGTGGAAATACGCTGCGCAATGATGATCTTGGTACACGGGAAATCAAGCTGCTGCAAGCTCTGCTGGATCTGCTTCTCCGTCTCCATATCGACCGCGGAGGTCGTGTCATCCAAAATCAGGATTGCAGGCTTAACTGCCAGCGCCCGCGCAAGGCTGATACGCTGTTTCTGCCCTCCGGAAAGTCCGACGCCGCGCTCACCGACAATCGTATCATAGCCCTCCGGCATACGGTCAATAAATTCCGATGCTGCGGAGAACTTTGCGAAGCGCTCCACCTCTTTTGCAGAAAGATGGCTGTTTCCGTATGCAATATTTCCGTCAATCGTATCCGAATAAAGCAGGACATCCTGCGTCGCAAGCCCGATATTTTTCCGAAGCTGTTCCAGCTTAAGCCGCTTAATATCCATGTCATCCACAAGGATCGTTCCCTCGGTCGGTTCATAGAAGCGTGGGATCAGCTGAATCAACGAGGTCTTTCCGCATCCGGTCTCTCCCATGATCGCCACCGTCTCTCCCGGAAGCACCGTAAAGGAAATATCACGCAGTACCGGAAGGATTCCGTCATCGTATTGAAAGCTCACATGGCGAAATTCAACCTTTCCATCGAAGCGCTGCTCATGGTCGATCGCGCCTATCTCTGTCTTTATCTCCGGTTCGGAATAATACAATTCCATAACCTTTGCCGAAGCCGCGGAGAACCGCTGGAACTCATTCATGATATTGCCGAGCTGTCGCATCGGATTTGCAAGTGCCCACGTAAGTCCGGAGAAGGCAACATACTCACCCATCGTCAGTTCATCATTTATCAAAAAGATTCCTCCCACCAGAAGCAGGACAACCGGCAGCAGATTGGCACTGATCTCAATGGCAGGAAAATAGCGAAGCCATGTAAACGCTGTCTGTTTGTTGGTTTTTGCATAGTCGGCATTGCGTCTGTCAAAGCGCTCCATCTCATAGTCTTCCCTTGCAAACGCCTTGACCACACGATTGCCGGAAATATTCTCCTGTGCAGCCGTGTTCATGTCTGCAAGTTTCTCGCGAAGAAGCGCGTGCATCGGTGCAACCCGATTGCAGAACAGGCGGATGATCAGGAAAATAAAGGGTGCGATCGCAAGCAGGCAGATGGCAAGCTTCCAGTTCATATACAAAAAGTAAATTGCTGTAGCTCCCATCAGTGCAAAGGATTCAATGATCATGCGGATTACCCACGCAATCATGTGGCGTACTGCATCAAGGTCTCCCGTCACGCGTGTCATCAGATCACCGGTACGATAAGTATTATAGAACTTCATATCCTGATGCTCGATCTTATTAAAAAGATAATTGCGCACACGGTAAAGGACTTTTTGGGACACATGCTCATACCCCATACAGGTAAGATATACCATAATCGTCCGCACTAATGTAAAACCTACCATCGCAATGATCAACCGGTAAAATAGATCCTTGTGATTCGCCATATTGTACGCAGCATCCTCCCCTGTCAAAAACAGATCGACAATCTGCTGTGAAAAATACGGAACCGTAAGCTGCAGCACGTTGTACCCGACCGTGCCAAGAATCGAGATCACATAAACAATCCGCATCCCTTCCATGTTATCCCATAGCCATTGCATTTTTGTTCTGGGAAACTGTTTTTCTTTCATGCTCTCCTTCCCTCCTTGTCTGTTGTCGTATAAATATCGATTCAGACCATTAATTTTTTCATATGAATCGAATGTCAGAATAGCACTTTAACTGAAATTGTGATATGATTTTTCTATATGAAAAATTGTAAAAATCTATTATCTTTTGGAGAACACACATGACTGTTTTAAAAGAAGAAAGTGATTATCTGAACAACCCAGCCGAATGCTTCTGGTACGATGCATCGGTTATGCCGCTCCCAGTCAAGCCTCATTGGCACTACTATGTAGAGCTTCTCTGCATCCGTCAGGGAGCAATCGAGGTCTACGTCGGGCAGGAGCACCATATCCTGCGCGAAGGGGAGCTTATCATCATTCCCCCGGAGGCGGTTCACTCCATCTATGAACATACCCCGGCTGACGCCAAGACTAGACCTCTTTACGCCGTGACCAAATTCGATATCAACCGCCTGCAGCTCACCCCGCACTACGCGCCAAAGTTCCGGAGCATTTTTGCCGCTGCGTTCCACAATGGTATGCCGCTCTTTTTCGACAGGGAGAGCGTTGCACGCATGGACGCCTTTTCCAGCATGAAATACTGTATCTGGGAGATGGAACACAAATACTACGGTTACGATCTGCAGATCCAGACAACGCTGCATCAGATCCTGCTGGGAATGCTTCGTATATGGATGGAGCTTGGTTTTCGCATCAGCGCAGATCTGTATGTGGAGGATACACGTTTTGACATTTCGACCGTCACCGCGTATATCGATGAGCATATTTCCCAGAAGATATCCGTCGTCGATATTGCCGCCGCCTGCGGCATGAGCTATTCCTACTTTGCGAAAAAATTCCTCTCCGTATACGGCAAGTCCTGCAAAGAATACATCGAAGAGCTGCGCCTGTATAAGGTAGAGGAATTTCTGACATTTACGGATTTTGATATGAACTATATCGCCCAAGAGACTGGTTTTACGGATTGCAGCCACATGATCAAGTCATTTAAAAAAGGACGCGAAATCACTCCTAAGCAATTTCGCATCCTTCATAAGCATTAGTTCTGTGGGAAAAATTCAAAATCATCGATGGTTCCCCAGCCCTTTGGAGCTGCCTTTGCGGATACACCGATCACAACGTCTGTATTTCCGTCCACATAGATGTCACGGATGGACATGTTCTTCCAGTCAACCCAGCCGGTAAGCTGTGCATTGGCAGAAGCATAAACCAGATCGCCTACCTTTACATAGAGGTAAAACTCTGCATCGTCTCCGACATCGCCACCCTGAATGTTGACGCTTGCACCGTACATTCCTTCCGGAAGGTCTGTCAGTGTCTGCTCCACGGTAAAGGAAATATCGGACTCGCTCCAGAAGTGGAATGCATTCTCTCCTGAGAGTGCATCGGATTCCTTGTTCTGGATATCGGTGGTTCCTGCTGCCGCCTCGGTCACTACCCACATGGAGGTGTCAGCATCCTCAAATCCCGGATTCTGCACCAGATTCTGGCTTAACACCTTGATGGTTGCAACGGAGGTCAAGCCATTGTCCGTTGTACCGGTTACAGTATATGTACCCGCAGTGTTCATATCAACTGCTGCAACCTGATCTGCATCCCATGTAACAGTTGCCGGATTCTTGCAGGAGCTGTCATTGTAATATGCATCAACGCCATCCGGAAGAGAGAGCGTATCTCCGATCGAATACTCCAAAGAAACATTCTCAACGCCAAGCACCTCAAGACCATTTCCGACTGCACCATAATTTACATACTTAAATACATCCAGAGACGGAAGCTTATTGCCGGAAAAATCAAAGAACGCCTGATTATCCCAGGAAGATCCGCCGTAATACTGACCTGCATCATTCGGATCGTAGGCACCGGCATAGCTGCTTGCCCATCCGGAACCGTAAGTCTCCCAAAGCTTCTGGTTGGAAGCAAGGTCACTTCCTACCGGAGTCCATGCACCTTCCCAGTAGAATACACCGATTCCGCCGCCTGCTACGGTTGCCGCCATAACGTCACGGACGTTGTTTGCCTGACTCTGTACAGATGGTGGATATCCCTCCACCTCGTCTGCTGCGGAAATGCTGTTGGATGATCCGTCTCCATCATCACCGGTATACATATAAGAGGTCTCCATCACGCAGGTCTTTACCCCGTAGGTCTCTGCAATCGTGCTCAGCACATAGGTAAGATTCTCCTGTGTTCCATGCCAGAAGGTGTAATAGGAGACTCCGAAAATATCATAATCAAGCCCTGCATCCTGCAATTCTCCGGCAATCTTTACGATGTTGTCCGCATCGCTGATGTCTGTATAATGAACCGCGATCTGGATATCCTGATTCCAGTTTGCTGCAACATCACGGACTGCCTTGCTTCCTGACTTTAACAGCTCAACCTTGGCAGCAAATGAAGATTCCCCTGCCATTCCGTTGTTGATCTCGTTACCGATCTGAACCATGCCTACATTGGCACCTGCATCTATGATCGTATTAAGGCTCTCCACCGTGTAATCGTAAAGAGCGCTTGACTTCTCCTCAAGACTTAAATCTGCCCAAGCCTTTGGAACCATCTGCTTCTTTGGATCTGCCCAGAAATCAGAATAATGAAAATCCACGCAAAGCTTCATACCATACTCGGCAGCGCGCTCTCCGATGATCGCAGCCGTTGTAACATCGCAGTTACCACCGCCGTAGCCGTGTCCCTTCTCGTCATAAGGATCGTTCCACACACGGACACGGATATAGTTGACACCCGCATCACTGAGCAGCTTGAACAGGTCTTCCTGCTCGCCGTTCTCGTTGTAATATACAACGCCGCTCTCCTCCTCAGAAAGAATGCTGGAAATATCCATTCCCTTGATAAAATCATCCGGGATTCCATCGATTTTCTCCACATAGATGTCAGCACTTTCCTGCTCGGTCGGAAGTGTCGGTGTGTAGGTAACACTGATCGATCCGCCGTTGGACGGTGCGGTTCTGCGCTCCCGATCCTGCGCGTAATCCTCTTCCTCAGCCTGCGTATCCTGCACTTCGCTGTCTGCGACCTGCGTGCTTTCAGTCTCGCTGTCCGCTTCGCTGGTCTGTGTCTCTGCAGGTGCCTCACTGCTTACCGCATCTGCGTCTGTACCCGCATCCTTGCCGCAGCCGGACAAAAGTGCCGCTGTCATCGATGCTGCCAGCAAAATGCTTATGCATTTTCTCTTCATAATTATTTCCTCCGCTCTTCGACACAGGGCATAAAAAAGTTGCGCTATAAAAGGATCATACCGCTATGTCTGTTTCTTTATCTTTCATAGCTATACCATCATTTTAATAGCGCAACCGGTTGTCCGCAATATGCGTTTTTACTAATTTTTATGAGCGGTTTTTAAGCAAAATTACTTTTTAATGAGCGTTCCCACTCCTCCGGAGATCTCATCGCTGTCCTTGTTCAGCTTCGTGATGAGGACAGAACGGATCGCGGACTCCCCGATAAAGTCGATCGCAGCCTCGATCTTCGGCGCCATAGTGCCTGCTTCAAACTCGCCGTCTGCGAGGAACTGCTTTGCCTCGGATATAGTAAGTGTATCGAGTTTCGTCTCCTCATCCTTGCCGAAGGATAAGCATATCTTGTCCACGCTCGTTAAGATGACAAGCATATCAGCATCCAACAGTTCTGCCAGCTTGCCGGCAGCAAGATCCTTCTCGATAACCGCACTTGCTCCCTGCAGATTATTTCCCTGCGCAAGAACCGGGATTCCGCCGCCGCCACACGCGATCACGACCTGATCAGCATCGGAAAGTGCCCGGATCGCATCAATCTCAACGATATCCATCGGCTTCGGTGCTGCAACGATCCTGCGGTATCCTCCGGAAACCTCCGTCACATGATTGCCCTTCTTTTCTTCCTCCTCAGCCTCTTCCTTCGTCATGACGCGGCCGATCGCTTTGGTCGGATGATAAAATGCCTCATCATACGGATCGACTACCACCTGTGTAAGAATAGTTGAAACCGTCTTGTAAATGCCTCTGTTCAAAAGCTCTGTACGGATTGCATTCTGAAGATCATATCCGATATAGCCCTGGCTCATCGCTGAGCAGACAGATGTCGGGGTCGCTGTATACTCCGGATATATTCTGCAGAACTCAGACATTGCCGTGTGGATCATCCCGACCTGCGGTCCATTGCTGTGTGTGATGACGACCTGGTAATCGTCACGGATAAAGTCCGCAACTGCCTTCGCCGTGCGCTTTGCAGCCGCATGCTGCTCCGGGAGTGTGCTTCCGAGTGCTTCATGTCCGAGAGCTATCACAATTTTCTTTTTTCTCATAGTAATAGAAACCTCCTGCCAAACATTCAAGTGTTACTGTTTATTATAGCAAATCCGCTATCGTTTGTAACCTTTTTCCTGAATGATTTTAAAATATTTTGGCAGGAGGTTTCCTATTTTACTTTATAAATTTATATTATGCTGCTTTGTTGTCACGGTATTTCCACATTTTACCATCCAAACGGGAAGCTGAAATTGCTGCCCCCATCGTTGCCGGACTGTCCGTTTGACTCACCATTTCCGAAATTGCCGTTATTGCCGGAGTTATCATTGTTTCCGTTGTTGCCGGAATTGCCATTGTCACCTGAGTTACCGCTGTTTTGTGTATTCTGAAGCGCACTTGCCTCGGACAGAGTCACCTGAACTTCAAGAGACTGGTAACCGTTGTTCATACGCCATACGGTAAGTGTTACGGTATCGCCGGCAGAATAGTTTGCAAGCTCGCTCTGCAGCTCACTCATTCCGGTAATATCCTTGCCATCGATAGCAGTGATAATGTCGCCCTGACAGATGCCTGCGTCTGCGGCTCCGGTTCCTTCGTATACAGCCTTAACATAGACACCCTGCGGGATTGAGTATGCAGATGCTACATCGCTGGAAACATCTGTACCGCCAATTCCAAGATAAGCGGTCTGTGTCTTTTCAAGCGTCTCCCCTGCGATCAGAGAGTTGATGATCTCCATTGCATCTGTGATTGGAATCGCATATCCGATTCCCTCTACACTGGTGTCTGAATATTTTGCAGAGTTGATTCCGATCAGCTCGCCCTGTGCGTTCAAAAGTGCTCCGCCGCTGTTACCAGGGTTGATTGCTGCATCTGTCTGGATCAGTCCGTCACAGGTTGTAGTTGCACCGGTAGATTCATCCTGCACGGTGATGGTACGGTCAAGCGCGCTGACAATACCGGTCGTAACAGACTGTCCATATCCAAGTGCGTTGCCGATTGCGATCGTGCCCTCGCCAACCTTAAGTGTATCGGAGTCACCGATCGTGATCTGGCGGATGGCAGCTAATGTGTCGGCATCAATATCCTTTAAAGCAACCTTTACAACTGCAAGATCCTTTGCTGCGTAAGTTCCCTGGATCTCTCCGGAAACGGTCGTGTCATTTGAGAACTGGACGCTTAATGTCTCAGCTCCTGATACAACGTGATTATTTGTTGCGATGTACAGATAGTCGGAATCCTGACTGATCACAATACCGGATCCTCTGCTCTCTGACTCATACTGCTGATATCCACCGAAAAAGCTCTGATAGGTTACAGTCGAAGTATTGGTGATCGCCACGATGCTCGGCATAGCCTCTTCCACGATATCAGATACGCTGACCAGATCCTTTGCCTCTCCAGTAGCTGTCTTCTCCACATTGGCAGAGGTCTGTGATGCACTCGCCTGTGACTTTGACTCATCGGAGGAGCCGCCGTTTGAGGCATCTGCGCTGGTGCTTACCGACTGACCGATTCCAAGTACCTTCACGCCCGCATAGCTTACACCGGTAAATGTGCCGCCTGCGACAAGTCCGAATACCAAAGCGATTGCTGCGCATCTGCCAAGCTTCGCGCCAAATCCACCCGGCTTCTTCTCTCTCTTTGGCTTCTGCTTTTTCATCTTAGGTGCTGCCTGTCCCATCTGTGGCTGACCGTATGCGCTCTGCTGACTATATGCATTCTGGTAGGTTCCGGACTGGCTGTATGCGTTTGGCTGTCCGTAGCTGCCTGATGCGTTATACGCATTTTGCTGTCCGTAGCCGTTTGTCTGACCATACGGTGTGCTCTGCTGGTAATTGTTCTGCTGGCCATATACGGTCTGTTGTTCTGTGCCAGTATAGCTGTTTTGTGTTCCTGTCTGTCCGCTTGTGCCGGTGTATGGGCTTGTGTACGGAGAAGCTGTATTTACACCGCTTGTTGCGGATGATGTATCGGAAGCCTGTGTGTTGTTCTGTGCTCCCTGGTTGTATTCAAATTCATTGTTATCCATGTTGATTGCCCCTTTCCTTTCTTTCTATTATGCAGTCTACCTTTAATTTGTGTTCAAATTGTGTTTATTTTTTTAAAAAAATATGCCCTTTTCCTTATGCATTTATAAACAGCAGGAAAAAGGGCATAGATTTTATATTGGCGGTTACTCAACCGTAACGGATTTTGCCAGATTTCTCGGCTTATCCACATCAAGACCTTTTCCCACAGATACATAATATCCGAATAACTGCAGCGGAATGATTGCAAGGGAATTGGTAAAATATTTGTTGGTCTTTGGAATATAGATCACATAATCGGCATTCTTTTCGATATCAATATTGTCATCGTTGGTAACGGCAAGCACGAATGCACCGCGCGACTTCACCTCAACGATATTGCTGACTGTCTTCTGGTATAACTCCTCCTGAGTCACAACGGCGGTAACCAGCGTGCCATCCTCGATCAGGGAAATGGTTCCGTGCTTTAACTCGCCTGCTGCATACGCCTCGGAATGGATATAGGAAATCTCCTTCAGCTTCAATGAGCCTTCCAGTGAGATTGCATAGTCGATGCCTCTTCCGATAAAGAATACATCCTTTGCGGCAACGTAACGGTTGGCAAACTTCTGGATGCGCTCCTTATTGCCAAGCAGCGATTCGATCTGGTTCGGAAGCTTCTCCAGATCCAACAAATAGTCCTTTAATTCATCATCACTGATTCTGCCGTTTGCATGTGCAAACTTAAGTGCCAGCAGATACAGTGCCACAAGCTGGCAGCTGTATGCCTTGGTGGTAGCGACCGAGATCTCCGGTCCCGCCCAGGTATACATAACCTTATCCGCCTCACGCGCGATGGAGCTTCCAACTACATTTACGATGCCAAGTGTGGTGCAGCCGCGCTGCTTTGCAAGCCTAAGCGCCGCAAGGGAATCCGCGGTCTCTCCGGACTGACTGATGATGATGACCAGCGAATCCTTCTCTAAGATTGGATTGCGGTAACGGAACTCAGATGCGACATCCACCTCAACCGGGATCCTTGCCAGACCTTCAAATACATATTTGTTCGTAACGCCTGTATGATAAGCAGAGCCGCATGCCACGATATGCACTCTCTTAATCGCACGGATCTCTTCGTCCGTCATTCCAAGCTCCTCAATCTCGATCCTGCCGTCACGGATACGCGGGCTGATGGTATCGCGGACAACCTTCGGCTGCTCGTAAATCTCCTTGAGCATGAAGTGCTCATAGCCGTTTTTCTCCGCTGCATTGATATCCCAGTCGATGTGCTTCGGCTCCTTCGTGATCGGTTCTCCGTCCACGTTGAAAAATTCGATCTTCTCCTCGGAGAGACGGGCGATCTCCTCGTTATCGATAAAGTATACATCTCTGGTGTACTTTAAAACGGAAGGAACATCGGATGCGATGAGATTGCCCTCCGGTGACTGTCCGACGATAAGCGGGCTGTCCTTGCGGACGGAATAAACCGCATCCGGATAATCTGCGAAAATGATACCGAGTGCATAAGAACCCTCGACACGGTGGATAACCTTTGTCACTGCTGTAAGCGGATCCTTGTCATACTTGTTGTAGTAGTAATCCAACAACTGTGCAACAACCTCTGTATCAGTCTCTGAGCAGAACTCATAGCCCTTTTCCAAAAGAATTGTCTTTAGCTTAAGATAATTCTCAATGATTCCGTTGTGTACGACGGCGATCGTCTGATCCTTGTTAAAATGCGGATGTGCATTCACATCGGATGGCTCTCCGTGTGTCGCCCATCTGGTGTGTCCGATACCGATCGTACCCGGCATCGTCTCCCCGTCATGCGTCAGCTCACTTAAGACCTTTAAACGACCAGTCGCCTTTTTGATATTGATCTTTTTTCCATCAAAAACAGCCATTCCCGCTGAGTCATATCCTCTGTATTCCAGCTTTGACAATCCATCAAGCAGGATCGGTGCAGCCTGTTTTCTTCCTACATATCCAACGATTCCGCACATATTTCTGCGTCCTCCCTCTCTAAATTACAATATGGTTCTTCTGTAACAATTCGCGCGCTGATTCTACGGAATCCACACCGGTTGCATTCTTGACCGGGGCAAACTCCTTTTCTCTTACGACCTCAAAGGACAGACAGTTGTCCATCATGTAGATCATGTCAAGGATCAGCGTCTCAAACTTATATGCATTCGGTGTTTCCGGTTTCTGGAGCACACCGTTCTCATCGAGATACGGCACCTTTTTCTCTACGATGTGGAGTGGGAGCTGCTTGCTCTCGATCTCCAACAGCTTATCCAGACGAAACAGATAATTGAGGATAACACCAAATCCGTACAGCAGGGATCCATTCGCATTGACCGCCTCTGCCATCTCCGGTGTCAACTCATAGTATTCCACGATAGACGGCTTGCCATCCTCCAAGCACAATGCGCCGACTCGCTCGTAAGGGTTGGTCTTGCGTACAACCTTTGCACCGCTCACACAGCCGGAGGCGATCGTTGCGCCCACAAATACCGGGTCAGCAATCTGCTGCAGCACATTGTCCACCGCAAACACATTCAGCCACTCAACGCCCTTTTCCTCTAAATCGTGGTCAAGCCCTGCCTTCACCAGAGACTTAAACCATCCGCCGTTGCCGTTCGGTGACATTGCAAGTGAGTCATCGGATTCCATCAGGACATTGCCCTCAAAATCAACCGCCGGCACCATCTCCTGTACAAAGAAGCGGATATATGCCGGATCATAACCGAAATATGCATGCTCCTCGAAGAATGCCCGCGTCTGCTCGTCATTCTTGTCACTTGTCATGATGTAAAGCGGTACCCATGCGTTTGCGGCGGTCGTAACCTTCTTTAAATTGGCAATGAGCTGCTCGAATATGTACAATTCCTTCGTCACGCCGATATTGTACATGCCCTTTGCCTTGTCAAAGCCCAGACGGGTTCCCTGTCCTCCCGCAAGAAGGACTGCACCGACCTTCGTGTTCTTGATCGCATCCATTCCCACCTTGGTAAATCCGGTTTTCTTTTCCTCGATCTCCGGGATCTCCATCGCGCCAAGCGGTGCGAAGGTTCCTCTCTTTTGTTCTTTCTGATGTATCAGATCAAGATAGCTCCAGTCCATCTCATCCAGCTGCTTCTCCAGCTTCTTTGGGATTTCTTTCCCGATCAAGGTAGATAAATACTTCTGGCTTGTTGCAGTAATCTTCTGCTCTACGGATGCTTTCATCATGCAATCTCCCTATCCATTTTTTTGTCTGCTATGTATATACAACCACCCCTTCACATAATCCTGCCGCTCGCTCTCGGACATATCTGCATATTTGTCCCACTCTAAGCTCGTCAGGCGCATATTGGGCTGCCCACATTTGTGACAATCTACGTCCTTTCTGCGGGAGACCACGCGGATCCATCCGCAGTTCGGACATATGTAAATCTTCATCATAGACTATTTCACTTACCTTTGCTTATTCAAAAAGAGCAAGAACCTCTTTTTTGAGTGCCTCCAACTGTGCATCTGCCCCCGTCAGGGAAGTACCCTTAACTCCGCAGTAGAACTTGATCTTCGGTTCTGTTCCGGATGGGCGCACACAGCACCATGCATTGTCGCTCAATTCATAGTAAAGTACATCGGAGGTCGGAAGTCCGGTCTTTGTAACTTCTCCGGTCTTTACGTCGGTTCTGGTGTCCGCCTTGTAATCACGGACAGCAATAACATCAAACGCACCTACCTTCTTTGGCATCGTGCCTCTCGCACGGCTCATGATCTCCTTGATCTGTGCCGCACCGTCAATACCCTTTAAGGTCATGGTAGCGATGCCCTCACGATAATAGCCATACTTCTCATAGATATCGATCATGGCATCCCAAAGCGTCTTTCCCTGGGCTTTGCAATATGCCGCAACCTCACAGAGCATGGTTACCGCTGCCGGCGCATCCTTGTCTCTTGCATAAGTGCCAGGCAGGCAGCCGTAGCTTTCTTCCATGCCAAACACATAATTGTTGCAGCCGGTCTTTTCAAACTCAAGCATCTTCTCACCGATATACTTAAATCCGGTAAGCACCTCGATCAGCTCTACGCCGTATGCCTTTGCGATTGCTTTTGCGAGGTCTGTTGATACAATAGACTCAACCATTGCAGGCTTCGGCGGCATTGTGTGGTTCTTTGTCTTTTCACTTAAAATATATTCTGCGATCAGCATAGCGGACATATTTCCGGTAAAGGTAACATATTCGCCTGTTGCAGTATCCTTGCAGTAAACGCCGAGACGGTCGGCATCCGGGTCCGTTGCAAGCACGATGTCTGCATCCTTTTCCTTCGCAAGTGCAAGGGCAAGCTTCCACGCGTCCGGGTTCTCCGGGTTCGGGTATGGAGCCGTTGGGAAATTGCCATCCGCAACCGCCTGCTGTGGCTCGATATAGACATGTTCAAAACCAAGGTCGCTTAACACTCTCTTGACCGGGCGCAGACCCGTTCCGTGGAGTGGTGTATAGACAATCTTAATATCCTTTGCCATCTCCTTGATGATTTCCGGGTGGATAGAAAGCTTGCGAAGCTCTGCAAAATACCCCTCCTCGATCTCATCCAGAATCACATTGTATAATCCTGCTGCGATCGCAGCATCCTTATCCATGGTCTTAACCTGATCAAAGGATGTAACCTTTGCGACCTCCGCCATGATGTTCGTGTCATGTGGCGGTGTAACCTGTGCACCGTCCTCCCAGTATACCTTATATCCATTGTATTCTCTCGGATTGTGGCTTGCGGTGATCACTATTCCAGCGATCGTGTGCAAGGACCGAACCGCATAAGACAGCTCCGGAACCGGTGCAAGCTGTGGAAATACATACGCCTTGATTCCGTTTGCAGCAAGGCAAAGCGCAGCTGCATCAGTAAACTCGTCATGCATCAGGCGGGAATCATGCGCGATTGCAACCCCGCGATCCTGTGTTCCCTGTGAAAGGATATAATTTGCCAGTCCCTGTGTTGCCTGACGTACCGTGTATATATTCATGCGATTGGTTCCTGCGCCAATCACACCTCGAAGTCCCGCCGTACCAAACTCAAGGGTACGATAAAAACGATCTTCGATCTCCTTCTTGTCATCCTCGATTGCCAGAAGCTCCTTCCTGGTCTGTTCGTCAAAGTATGGATCTGTACACCATTTTTTATATTCACTATAAAAATCCATGATTTTCCTCCCATCAATCTAATATATGCTGTATTCTAACACACTCTCTATGGATTGGAAACTAAAATATCTTTGATTTTTCCTTTCATAAGTTCAAATGCAACATCATTCATTCCGCTGTTGATCACGATATCCGCCAGATATTTTGTCGGCTCCACATACAGATAATGCATCGGTTTAACCGTCGTCAGATACTGCCTTGCAATATCCTCCACGTCGCGCCCGCGCTCTTTTACATCCCGGACAACTCTCCTTAGGATACGCTCATCCGCGTCCGCCTCCACAAACACCTTGATGTCGATCAGGTCACGCAATTCTTCGCTTGCCAGCGCGAGTATCCCCTCGATGATCAAGACACGCCTCGGCTCGATCCGCACCGTCTTGTCGGAGCGGTTATGTACCGTGTAATCATATACGGGACAATCCACGGCTCTTCCGCTTTTTAATTCCTTTATCTGTGCGATCATCAGCTCCGTTTCGAGCGATTCCGGAGCATCATAATTGACCTTTTTCCGCTCCTCAAACGGAAGTTCATCCTGCGCTCTATAATAATTGTCATAGTAGATGACAGAAATCGCATCTTTAAATTCTTCCTTCAGGCGGTTGGTAAACGTCGACTTGCCTGAGCCTGTTCCGCCTGCCACTCCGATAATCGTGCATTCCATAAAAACACTTCTCCTTCTTGTACTCACTTGTGGACATAATACCATACTTTTTGCGGATATGCAAAAAATATCCCCTCAGACCTTTGCTGAGATTTATTATGGCTTTTAGCGCTGTCCTTTTGTTCGCTTAGCCTCTATCTGTTCTTGAGTATTAAGAAATATGGTATGTATGACCACCAGTATATTCAGAAATTCTTGTGAATCGCTCACATAGGCTTTACCATTTTCTCATAAAATAAGAACAAAAAAATACCAATGAGGTGAGCTTATGGATAAG
>CAVDTR010000035.1:0-31376 GCA_963612015.1 Lachnospiraceae bacterium
CCTTTGCAAGCTTCTCGATATCAGCTTCCTCAGTAGGAACGAACTCGTGAAGTGGCGGATCTAAGAAACGGATGGTAACCGGGTTGCCCTCAAGTGCTTCGTAAAGAGCCTTGAAGTCTCCCTGCTGATATGGAAGGATCTTGTCAAGAGCAACTTCTCTCTCTTCCTCAGTATCAGAGCAGATCATCTCACGGAATGCTGCGATTCTCTCTGGATCAAAGAACATATGCTCTGTACGGCAAAGACCGATACCTTCTGCACCAAGCTCACGAGCCTTCTTAGCATCAGCCGGAGTATCAGCATTGGTACGAACCTTAAGAGTTCTGATTTCATCAGCCCAAGCCATTACACGACCGAACTCGCCAGCGATCTGAGCATCTACGGTTGGGATAATTCCAGAGTAAATGTTACCGGTTGTACCATCGATAGAGATCTCAGATCCCTCGGTGAAGGTCTGTCCAGCTAATGTGAACTTCTTGTTCTCCTCATCCATAACGATGTCGCCACAACCAGATACACAGCAGGTACCCATACCACGGGCAACTACCGCAGCGTGAGAGGTCATACCACCACGAACAGTTAAGATACCCTGAGCAGCCTTCATACCGGTAATATCTTCCGGAGAGGTCTCAAGACGTACAAGAACAACCTTCTCGCCTCTTGCAGCCCATGCTTCTGCATCATCTGCTGTAAATACAACCTTACCACAAGCAGCTCCCGGAGAAGCGCCAAGTCCCTTTCCAAGTGGAGTTGCAGCCTTAAGTGCAGCAGCATCGAACTGTGGGTGAAGTAAGGTATCAAGGTTACGAGGATCGATCATAGCAACTGCTTCTTCTGGAGTCTTGTGTCCCTCATCAACAAGGTCACAAGCAATCTTAAGAGCTGCCGGAGCTGTTCTCTTTCCGTTACGGCACTGAAGCATGTACAGCTTCTTGTTCTCAACGGTGAACTCCATATCCTGCATATCATGGTAGTGATTCTCAAGAGTCTCACAAACCTTGATGAACTCTGCGTATGCTTCTGGGAACTCCTTCTCCATCTGAGCGATCGGCATTGGTGTACGAACACCTGCAACTACGTCCTCACCCTGTGCGTTGATAAGGAACTCACCCATAAGCTTCTTCTCACCTGTTGCAGGGTCACGGGTAAATGCAACACCTGTACCAGACTCGTTATTTAAGTTACCAAATACCATTGGCATTACGTTAACAGCGGTTCCCCAAGAATATGGGATATCGTTGTCACGACGATATACGTTTGCACGTGGGTTGTCCCATGAACGGAATACAGCCTCGATAGCAAGCTTTAACTGCTCAACAGGATCTGAAGGGAAGTCTGTTCCCAGCTGGTTCTTGTACTCAGCCTTGAACTGCTCAGCAAGCTCCTTAAGGTCAGCAGCGGTAAGCTCAACATCGTACTTAACGCCTCTCTCCTCTTTCATCTTGTCGATAAGCTGCTCGAAATACTTCTTACCAACTTCCATTACAACGTCAGAGAACATCTGGATGAAACGTCTGTAAGAGTCATATACGAAACGCTCAAACTTTGGATCTGGGTTGCCCTCGATCATGGCTGCTACTACTTCGTCGTTAAGACCAAGGTTAAGGATGGTATCCATCATACCTGGCATTGAAGCACGAGCTCCGGAACGAACAGAAACAAGAAGTGGATTCTTAAGATCACCGAACTTCTTACCGTTCTCCTTTTCCATCCAAGCTACACCTTCCATAGCCTGTGCCATAATTTCGTCGTTAATCTTGCGTCCATCCTCATAATACTGAGTACATGCCTCAGTTGTGATGGTAAATCCCTGTGGTACTGGAAGACCGATTTCAGTCATCTCAGCCAGGTTGGCACCCTTTCCACCGAGAAGGTTACGCATGGTCATATTACCTTCTTTGAAGGTATAAACCCACTTGTTTGCCATTTGACAATTCCTCCTATATAAAAATATATTTGCTGAACAGGTCGCCCCATTCATTGACATGTTTCGATGCGCACCTATATTTACGCGCACACATCTATAATAGCATAATTTTCGTAAAAGGCAACCAAAAAATGGACAAAATCTGTTCACAAAATCTGTTCACGAAGCACTCACAGGCGCTTCGTGAACAGATTTAATAGCAGTACCCTAGTCGTCACTTACCTCAATCTCTTTGATGTTAAATTCATTGCCCCGCAAGAGAAACGTATGCTCGCTTCCACAGTACGGACATATTTTGGCATATTGGATTGTCGGATACTCCTGTTTGCAGTCCTCACAGAAAGAAACTGCCTCCATTTTTTCGATGCGAAGCTCTGCATTTTCCATGACAGGCTCCTTTTTTCTCGCCCAGTTCCAGCAGTCAACCAGATACTCCGGTATGACTGCCGAAACCTCGCCGAGTTCGATTGTGACAGCGGAAATATGCTTGACATCGTTCTCCTCAGCCACTTTTTTTACATCTTTTACAACGTAGAATACTACACCAAGTTCGTGCATGATTCCCCCTTAGTTCTTTTTGTGTAATAAAATCTTTCCGGCACGCTTTAACTGGTAAGGGATGATCGCCTTAAACTTATCCTCTGCTACCACCATCTTAGAGCATTCCGGATGATCGCGGTGGAGGGTGATCGCATCAAATGCACACTTTGTCGTACATACACCGCAGCCGATACACTTATTCGGATCAACAATCGTAGCACCACAGCCTAAGCAGCGGGCAGTCTCGATCTTAACCTGTGCCTCGGTCAGTGTGCGGTGGGCATCCTTAAAGGAGTTTGCCGGAACGGTATCGTCCACACCAGCCTCCTGACGGGAAGAATTGTCATAGCTTGGCACAGAGATATTGTACTTGTCAAGCTCGGTGAACTCCCAACGGTTACGTCCGATCTTCATGTGTGCGTCATGCACATAGCGGTGCAGGGATTCTGCAGCGATCTTTCCTGCTGCGATTGCATCGATTGCAAACTTCGGTCCTGTATACACATCACCGCCGACAAAGATATCCGGCTGGGTAGTCTGGTATGTAAGCTTGTCAGCAACAACTGCCGGTCCGTTGAACTCAAGCTTCTCGTTCGTCACGAGATCTCCCCAAACGGAAGCCTGTCCGACTGCAAAGATCACGCGGTCACACTCGATGGTGATCGTCTCATTCTCATCATAGGTCGGCGCAAAACGTCCCTCTGCATTCTTAACAGATAAGCATCTCTTAAATACAATTCCGGAAACCTTGCCGTCCGTTACGAGAACTTCCTTCGGTCCCCATCCACACTTGATCTTTACGCCATCCTCTGCTGCCTCTAATACCTCTTCCTTGGACGCCGGCATATCAGCCTCAGACTCTAAGCAAAGCTGGGTGATCTCGGAAGCACCGTTTCTTGAAGATACTCTTGCAGCATCGATCGCAACATTTCCACCACCGATTACAACTACACGTCCGGTGTATTCAACATCGCCGCAGTTTGCCTCATGCAGATAATCGATTGCGGTAAGGGTTCCCTCTGCAGTGTCATTCGGGATCCCCGGACGACGGCCTGCGCTGCATCCGATTGCAATATAAAATGCCTTATAGCCCTGTTTGCGGAGGAAATCAATCGTAATATCTTTTCCAACCTCAACGCCGGTCTTGATCTCAACGCCCATCTGGCGCATAACATCGATCTCGGCATCGATCACATTCTTCTCAAGCTTGTAGGACGGAATACCATAGCGGAGCATACCGCCGGCATACTCGTTCTTCTCGAATACGGTCGGACGATAGCCTTTTTCTGCAAGATAGAATGCAGCGGTAAGTCCTGCCGGACCTCCACCGATGATCGCGATCTTCTCGTCAAAGTGATCCATGTGGATACTTGCCGGGATGACTGTCGGCGGAATATATCTTGTCTCAGCGTTTAGATCCTGCTCAGCGATAAACTTCTTAACTGCATCGATCGCGATAGCCTGATCGATGGTCGCTCTTGTACATGCATCCTCGCACCGTCTGTTACATACACGTCCACAGATTGCCGGGAATGGGTTCTGCTTCTTGATAAGAGCAAGTGCATCCTGATATCTTCCCTGAGAAGCCAGCTTTAAGTAACCCTGAACAGCGATATGTGCCGGGCATGCGGTCTTACATGGAGCAGTACCGGTCTTGTGGGTGTTGATACGGTTGTTGTCGCGGTAATTGTAATCCCACTTGTCCTCGCCCCACTTGGTTGCATCCGGAAGCTCCTGTCTTGGATACTGGATCTCCTTGCCTTCCTTATCGCACAGCTTCTGTCCAAGTCTGGTAGCACCAGCCGGGCAATACTCTACGCAGCGTCCGCAGGCAACGCACTTCTCCTTGTCAACGTGTGCAACATACGCAGAACGTGACATATTCGGCGTGTTGAACAGCTGTGAGGTACGCAGCGCATTACAGATCTCCACGTTACAGTTACAGATACCAAAGATCTTGTTCTCACCGTCGATATTGGTGATCTGGTGTACAAAACCGTTCTCCTCTGCTCTCTGTAAAATTGCAAGTGCTTCTTCCTTGGTAATATCGTGTCCCTTACCGGTCTCACGGCAGTAGTCTGCGAAATCGCCGACACCGATGCACCATCCGAAATCATCATCTGCGCAGCCGTCACCGATTGCTTTTCTGGAAGCACGGCAGGAGCAGCGTCCAACACCGATCTTGCCCTCGTACTTGCTTAACCAGTAAGACAGCTTCTCGATATCGATTGCTTCATTCTCCATAGAGATTGCCTTCTCAACCGGAATAACATGCATTCCGACGCCGGCACCTCCCGGAGGAACCATCTGTGTAATTCCGGCAAGCGGAATAAATGTCATACGCTCAAAGAAAGATGCTACATCCGGATGATCCTTCAGACGCGGATTGCTCTTATCCGGAAGCTCTTCCATGTTAAACAGCTCGGCAGAACCCGGCACGAACATCGGAAGTGTATATCTTCTCTCAGACTGCGGAGCGGTACGTCCGTTGTGATCGTAGTGATATCCGTAATCGTACTCCAAAAGTCCGATGTAGCTCATCTCATCCAAAAGCTTCTGGAAGCCCTCGGTTCCGAGCTTCTCCACCTTATCCGGATTCATTTTGCAAAGCTCATCAAACGTGTAATGTACACGCTTTTTCATGGTTAGACCAACCTCTGCCATCTCCTCGGTGACAATCTCGGCAAGTCCCCAGTATTCCGGATCCTCCACCTTGACACCGCCGAGCATGTGTGCAGCTACATCGGTGATCTTCTTGCCAAGCTTGATAATCTTGTCGCTTGGGGCCTTATCATTCTTGTGATTTGCAGCCCATTTCGAATAGTCTTCGAAATTTGTGTACTTGTCCTCTCTCATTTTATACTCCTTTAAATAAATATTAGTTACTTGCGTAACTGTTTCAAGACTCCGGCTTCATCCCCTCAAAGTGAAGTTCCCGCAGTCCTTCTACCTCATCACATACCGGCTTAAGATTGCACACATCGCAATCCATCTTCAGATCCTTTAACATGTGATCGATCGTCTCTGTGATCGCCTCACTCTGTGTCAAAAGCTCCTTCAGTGCCGGATAATCAAATGCCGGATCGGTAATGTATATCAGCTTTACCGCCCGGACTGCCTCCTGCTGTTCAAATGCCTGTATCATGGCACTTCCGACCTTTCCGAAAGTGATGCCCTCTTTAAGGGCTTCCTTTGATACACGGACACTCTCCTTATTCTTGGAGGCGGAGATCCGCATCATAAATCCTTCCGGATAAAAATGATAGCGGACATATTCCAGCTTGCGGATGGCATTGTAGAGTGCGTTGCCCGTACCCATCCTGTCATCCTCCACACGAACCAGCGCGATGCGCGCATAAGGCAGATCCTTGTCGATCTCGTTTAGATCCTTCCCACAGACAATGATCTCATTCTGTGGTACAAGATCGGCATTATCCGTAAGGATCGTTGCTCCCAGTCCCGGATTTAAGTCCGAGCCAAGCTCATACGCCATCTCACTCCGAAGCACCATATTGCGCTCCGAGGTAAGCTGCCACGGTGTATCTGCCGCCGAAGCCGCACGGCCGCCACACGCCGCTGCCAGTTCTATGTTCTTTTCCATAATCTCATCGTATAGTTTCATAATTACAGATGCTTGTCTCTCTTTATCTTGTCATAGTGCTTTAAGAATAACGGCTCAAGTGCTGCCAGAAGCTTCATGTCCAGATTGAAAAAGTAGACAATAAAGCTTAACACAAACAGGCATACAAATACAATCGCCAAAATAAAAATTACATGTAAAAATGTTGCCATCGCTGCCTCCTTTTAGCCCTTTGCCATTCCCTTTTGTCTCGCAAACTCCGCTGCGCCGAGCGCTCCGATCAGCTGTGGATCGACCGGAAGATCGATCACCTTAAGATTTAAGACCTTCTCGATCGCCTCTTTTAAGCCCGCGTTCTTCGCACATCCACCGGTAAGCGTAATGGAATCCACCGCGCCTGCCTTCTTTGACATAACAAAGCACCGCTTTGCCACAGACAGCTCGATTCCCGCCGCGATCTCGTCCATCGGCTTGCCCTCTCCGACTAAGGAGATAACCTCAGACTCCGCAAAAACTGTACACTGTGCTGTGATCGGGATCACGTTCTTTGCCTTTAAAGAAAGCTTTGAAAACTCGTCAAGATCCATCTCAAAGGCTCTTGCCATCGCTTCGAAAAAGCGTCCGGTTCCGGCAGCACACTTGTCATTCATCGCGAAGTTAAGCACCGTTCCGTCGGTATCGACCGCGATACCCTTAACGTCCTGTCCTCCGATATCAATGATCGCCTTTACATCCGGGTTTGCCACATGCACCCCCATCGCATGACAGCTGATCTCAGAAATATTCTCATCCGCAAACGGAACCTTATTTCTTCCGTATCCCGTACCAACCAGATATGCCAGGTCCTTTGCACTGCCAAGCTCCGGCACCTGCTCTGCTGCAAGCTTTAAAGATTCCTCACAGCTTAACACCGCATTGATGCGGCTGCGGAGTGTCACATCCGCTACCATCTTTCCCGTCTCATCGATGATGACACATTTTGTATAGGTACTGCCTGAATCGCATCCACCAAAATACCTCATTTATTTATCCTCCTAAGTGTCTTTCTCCTAATCCGTCCTATCCTACCAGGAATGCTCATCCGGCAGAACTTCAAGCGACGGATCGATCGGCTCCTCCCGCATAACTGATCTCATGTAGCGGTTGACCTGATCACGCACGCCCTGTCTGGAAACGATACGTGGATCGAACAGGTCGTGATTTACCCACATCAGCTTGATGCCGCGCTCTCTTGCCTTCTCCTCGAACTGTCCATGCATACCATCAAGCGCCTTGCAGCTCATGTGCTCCCAAAGGATAACCATATCCGCATTGAACTCCTCGCAGAACTCCCAGAGTTCGTCGAGAAGCACCTTGTAGCCGCCGTGTGTACGGTTACGCATGATCATGTTCTCGGTCAGCCATGCCATATCATAGATTGCCTGCTTGCGGTTCTCCGGAGTATCCTCCTCCGCGATCATCTTGGTCGATACCATGGAAAGCATGTCCGTAAGTGGAACAATGCCCCAGCAGTTTAGCAGCCACACAAGGAAGTCCATGTAAAAATGCGACTGTACGCCCCATACAATCGCACGGTGGCGGTATTCCTTCGCTGCACGCTTCTTTGCCTTATATGCCTGCTCCGCAAGTGCGGAGATCTTGCGGTCGGTCTCGACAAATGCCGGGATCTTGCCGCAAATTGCCATGTAATTCGTCTCTGTGTAAAGTGCAAGGTTGGAACCGAACACCTGCGGATAGTCCGTCTTGTTCATATCCAGCCAGTCCATACGGTGACGGGTAGACTCGTTCACACGCTTTGCACATTCAAAATAATATTTCCAATCCCATTTTTCTCCGGTGTGCTCCTCGATAAATGCGATCGCGTTGCGCACCTCCTGCGCTGCATACTCCTGCACATCTTCCTCTCTGTGGCGAAGCGGCGCTGCGAGCTGAAATACCGGGATACCATCCTCAAGCTCCAGACGTTTTGAGATAACGCCATTGCCCATCAAAGAGCCGTCACAGGTCGTATTACACTGTACCGCACACGCGCCAAGCACCGGATAATCGTCATCGATGGATACGCCTGCCTCAGCCTCCGGCATCGGGCATACGTCTCCAGAAAGTCCGTACTCCTGTGCGACATCGATATAGTGGAGTGCCGCACTCTGGTTCAGCAGTACCGATACATACGTTGCCGGTGTCTCACGGCTGAGTCCCTTGACATTCGGAAATCCCATGAGGATCGCCGTCATCTCATTCTCGTCTACCAAACATACCTTCTTGGAGAACTCTGTATCATTGCCGAGCTTTCTGTCCCCGCGGAACAGATTGTCCAGAAGCTTTGCCACGTCCTCGATGATCAGATCCTGCTCCAGATGGCAGATGCGCAGATATTCCCCGCGAAGTCCCTGCGTATGCCGGTCTACCATCATCGGAACCGCAAAATAGTTGACCATCCAGCGGTAGCGGAACAAGCCTTTGATGTTGCGCGGCTTCATAAGGAACAATGACAGCGTTTTCATGATCCACAGCCATCTCGTATAGTCATACCAGGTGTCCTTTAAGCCTCTCCACTCACGTCTCTTTCTGACCTTTCCATGGGAGTAAAAATCGCCCAATCGGTCTTTTCCGATCTCTTTTGCCATTATTTTGCACCCCCTTGGATTTTCTTGATCTCAATGCTTTCCACGAAAGCCTGCACTCTTGTACGCATCTGTCCGGAGCTTCCGATGGAATATGGGCGGTCGACCGCCAGCACCGGATATTTGTAATCGTCGCGGAGCACCACGGTTCCGACCATGCGCTCATAAGCCCACGGATCGCAGAACTTGATCTGCTCATAGATCACGCCGTCCGCGTGATATTCCTTGGCAAGATCTGCCACATACTTGCGGCGCTCCTGGATCTTCGCCTGATTCATGTATCTTGGACACTGTCCGCGGTACATATACTGTCTGCAGATCTGTGTCAGTGCGTCCTCGTCATCCGTCAGCGTGATCTCATTTCTTCCCGGAAATGAGCCGAGACAGAAACGGTCGGCACATACATAAGCGCCGGACTCCTCCACCAGACGGATCACATCGACATCATCCACCTCAGAGCCGACAAACACGACTCTTGCGCGGTATTTGTTCTTCTCGTCCGGCTCTCTTGTCTTAAGCTCCTCCAAGGTCTCCTTCAGCTTGTCGATCAGAAGGTACTTCGGGGCAACGTAGGTTGCCAGCGTAAGGATGTGATACTCGTATCCGGTGATGCGCGGATTCTCCTCCTTGCGGTATTCTCCGATCTGGCGGATCAGCCGGCAGATCTCGTTGTGCTCTGCAACCGCTGCCCGGATCGCCTCATCCGAAATATCAACACCGAAGCTCTCATGAAGCGGTGTCAGGATATGGTTCTTACACTGTAAGACATAGAGATTTAATCCGTTGTCATCCGCCTTCATCGGGATTTCCATGTACTGATAGAAATAGTTCTCCTTGCCCTTTCCCATCGTCTTAAGCAGTTCCATGTTCTCAACGCAGCGGTTCATCATGGAGCAGCCGTCCGGCGTGATGATGCAGTCGGTGAAGTTATAACCGCCCTCGATCGCACGCTCTAGCAAAGCTCTGGTATATTCACACAAAAAGCTCGTCATGTAATAGGTAGCCATCTCCATCGAGCCGGTACGCGGAGCACGCAGACGCACCGAAAAAAGCCCCGGCAGGTTCAAAAGCGGCTCCGGGATATTCTCGCACACCGTCGCAATGCACTTTTTGCCCTCCGCCTGTGCCTGCCTCACCAACTGATTGTTGGCATCCTCAAGAAGCTTCTCAAAATAATACAAATGCTTTAAATCTTTCATATAGTTTCCTTTTCGTTTGTATGGTTATGTAGTATCGTTACTCCAATATATCGAGCTTTTTCAGTGCCTGCTCCACGCCCTTAACGATCGTGGCATCCGCCGGAAGATAAAAGACATTCTCTCCCTTTAAGTCAAACTCAGCCAGCGCCATATCCGATGGGATGTAGCTTAATACCGGAATATCCCCGGTATCCATGATCTCCTTGATCGCTTCCGGAACGACACCGTTCTCGGATGGAATGCGGTTTGCGATCACGCCGACACGCTCATACATGACAAGCTCATCTGCAACGGACTTGATCGTCTTTATGACCTGTGTTCCCTTTTTGCTTGAATCCGTGATTAAAAACAGATGCGTTACCTTCTCCATCACACGGCGGTTGATCTGCTCGATACCTGCCTCGCCGTCGATCACAACATAGTCAAAATTGTCCGATAGGATTCCGATAACTTCTTTCAGATACGAATTGATTTTACAGTAGCAGCCTGCAGCCTCCGGGCGTCCGATCGCGATAAAGCTGAATCCGTCCGTCTCCACAAGCGCGTCAAAGATCCGATATCTTGCCTCCCCAAGCAGTTCAATCGCAGCTTTTGAATTGCCATCCTCCACAGTAGCGATAACCTCCTTGCGGATGTCATCGATCGTGGTCTGCACTTCAATTCCGAGCGCAGTTGACAATCCCACCGCCGGATCTGCATCAATGGCAAGGATCTTCTTGTCCGGGAAACGCTCCGTCAGAAGGCGCACCATGGTCGCCGCGATCGAAGTCTTTCCCACCCCGCCTTTGCCTGCAACAGCAAGAATCTTAGGTGATTTGTTATTCATTTGTTCTCCCTCTTATTTATCCCTCATACTCACACCACAGGCATAACCTGTATGTATAAAAAGTATAACATATATCCCCCCTTCGAGGATATTGTAAAACATGCACAAATTACCACACTTTTTTTAGCCAATATAACAGCTGACAAATATAGCGTTTTTGCATCTTTCGGGTAAAAAAACAAGGGCGCTACACCGCTTCGGTGTAACGCCCTTCGTCTTAAATTCATATAAAATTAGAACTCAAACTTCTTTGCAAAGTATGCCTCAAGATCCTCGATCTTGACACGCTCCTGCTGCATGGTATCACGGTCACGGACAGTAACTGCGTGATCCTCCTCAGAATCAAAATCGTAGGTGATGCAGAACGGTGTACCGATCTCATCCTGACGGCGGTAACGCTTTCCGATCGTTCCTCTGTCGTCAAACTCGCAGTTGTAGGTCTTAGACAACTGGGTAAAGATCTTCTCTGCACCCTCATTCAGCTTCTTGGAAAGCGGAAGCACACCGATCTTAACCGGTGCAAGTGCCGGATGGAAGTGGAATACGGTACGGACATCGCCGCCCTCAAGCTCCTCCTCGTCGTAAGCTGCGCAGAGGAATGCCAGTACAACACGGTCTGCACCGAGTGAAGGCTCGATAACGTACGGGATGTATTTTTCATTCTTGGTATCATCAAAGTAAGACATATCCTGACCGGATGTGTTCTGATGCTGGGTAAGATCGTAATCGGTACGATCTGCAATGCCCCAAAGCTCGCCCCATCCGAACGGGAATAAGAACTCGATATCGGTTGTTCCCTTAGAGTAGAAGCAAAGCTCCTCCGGAGAGTGGTCACGGAGTCTCATCTCATCCTCCTTGATGCCGAGGGAAAGCAGCCAGTCACGGCAGAAGCCTCTCCAATACTGGAACCAGTCCAGATCGGTTCCCGGCTCACAGAAGAACTCAAGCTCCATCTGCTCAAACTCTCTGGTACGGAATGTAAAGTTACCCGGTGTGATCTCATTACGGAAGGACTTTCCGATCTGACCGATACCAAACGGGATCTTCTTTCTGGAAGTACGCTGTACGTTCTTGAAGTTGACAAAGATACCCTGTGCGGTCTCCGGGCGGAGATATACGGTATTCTTTGCATCCTCGGTAACACCCTGGAAGGTCTTAAACATCAGGTTGAACTGACGGATATCTGTAAAGTTATGCTTGCCGCAGGACGGGCAGCATACATGATGCTCCTCGATAAAGTTCACCATCTGCTCATTGCTCCAGCCGTCAACAGAGCCGCCAAGGTCGATGGAATTTTCATCTGCATAGTCCTCGATCAGCTTGTCTGCACGGAAACGCTCATGACACTCCTTGCAGTCCATAAGAGGATCGGAAAAGCCTCCGAGATGTCCGGATGCCACCCAAGTCTGCGGGTTCATAAGGATTGCACAATCCACGCCGACATTGTATGGGTTCTCCTGAATGAACTTCTTCCACCATGCGCGCTTAACATTGTTCTTCAGCTCAACGCCAAGGTTACCGTAATCCCATGTATTAGCAAGACCACCGTAGATCTCAGATCCCGGATATACAAAACCTCTCGCCTTTGCTACCTGAACAATTTTGTCCATTGTCTTTTCCATAACACTTTTCCTCGCCTTCTTGTTATTTGTATATGATATATGTGTATTTGTTGGTATAGTTGCTGTTTACCGATGCTGTGGAATCCTCCCGCTTCTGATCGTCCTCATCAAAGACAAAAACGACCTCGGTGTTCTCCTCGTCTAACAAAAGATCGTCCTCGCCAACGCTTCCCTCGTCCGCGTCGCTTGGGCTGTCCGTCATTGTGTCAACCACTTCCGTCTGCGTGTCCGCTATCTCGGTATCATCCGCCACAAGCGTATCATCCGCTCCGTTCTCATTGGAGATGGACACGGTGCTTGTGTCGACCATCGCAACATTATCTGCGGAAACATACTGCACCTTTCCGTTTACATGTACGTTGGTGTTTGCTTTGATGATGACCACCTTGTAGCCGTCACCATTCAAAAATGCAGACGCATCGCAAAGCGTCTTGGTGCCATCCTTGATCTGTGCGAACTCGCCGTCAAACGTATACCCTGCGGCAAGAGCCTCGGCAAGACTGCCGGAAAACAGTTCGATCTCATTGAAAGCCGTATAGTCGGCAACAGACGCATACTGGATCGTAAGCTTCGCCTGCCCGTCCTCAAAGGTCAAATCCTTCAAGGAAACGGAAGCATTGCCATGCTCTGCGGTATACGCATCGATTGTCTCTTCCACAAACGACTTTAAGCCACTCTCATCATAAGTTGCAGGATCGAAGGATTCAATATCTGTCGATAATACGCTCCCATCCTTCTCGATAAATACCGTGCTGTCAACAGCCTCGTACTTATCCCCGCAGCCGGTCAAAAGCCCTACTGCAAGTGCAAGGACAGCCATAACAGTAATCTGCCTCTTCATACTCTGTTCCTCATTTCATTTAAGAATCCATGCTATTATACACTTTTCGCCGTATCGCTTCAAGTCAAAAATGTCGCCCCGTCGGCAATTATCTGCAATGATTTGAAGGTATGCCGCACATAGTGGGAAATATACGCCGTCGCGATCTCGCAAAGCTCCTTTGCCACCTCGTCGGACACCTTAAAGGAAAAAAGCTTCTCGACCGAAGATGACACAATGTACTGCAACGCGTATCTGGTGGAGTTGCACACAGCGATGCCTTTTTGTGTATGTGCGCAGCTCTCGCAGAGCATCCCGCCCCTTGGAACGGAAAAGCTCACCAGCGCAACATCCTTCTTGTGGCAGTTCATGCAGGAAAACACCTGCGGTCCCTCGCCGTTTATCGTCATCGCCTTCAGCTCAAACACCGCACGCACCAGCCGGTTGTCATACGCCGGGCTCTCCACCGCCCGGAGCGACTGGTACAAAAGCTTAAGCATCTCCTTCTCGTCGTTGTTCTCCTGACAGAAATACTCCGCGAACTCCAAAAAATAAAATCCGGTGTACGCCCCTTCAACATCGAGCGTAAGCTCCCGGAAATAATTATGTATGTTTGCTTTGGTAAGGTTGTAGGCACTTTTTCCCTCGAACAGTTCAAACTCTCCGAAGCAGAACGGATTGGTTGCGGCAAGGAGCTGGCTCTGGGGGCGTCTCGCCCCCCTTGCAAACGCCGTTATCTTCCCCCGCTCCCTGGTCAGGATCGTTATTCGCTTGTCATAGTCACTGATTGGCATGGCGGTCAGCACCATACCGGTCAAAACGACAGACTCACTCATCGCTCTCTTTCCTATTCTCCCATTCTTTTGCAAATTCGCAGTTGTCCGGCAGATATCCCACGCGCATTTCCCGCTTTGTCCGCCTCGTCTGCTCCTTTGCCATCGTACCTTTATACTTTAAATAATCCGTTACTTTTCCTGTGGTCAAAAATGCTTCCCAGAATTTCTCCATTTGCATATCCTCCAGTCCTAAAACCGATCTTACTGTTAGGATTTGCATTTGGCTAAAGTCATATTCCTATCAAAAAATGGAAGTTTGTTCCCGCTTAATCCTCTTCGCGGTATCCAAAGTTTTTGATCAGGAAATCACTGTCTCTCCAATCCTTCTTAACCTTTACCCAGAGCTTGAGATTGACCTGTGCATCCAGCATTTTTTCCATCTCATAGCGCGCATTTGAACCGATCTTCTTTAGCATCGCGCCCTGTTTTCCGATGATGATGCCCTTGTGGGAATCACGCTCGCAGACGATCGTTGCATCGATGTCCACGATGCCGCCGCCCTTGCGGAACTTCATCTGGTCGATGGCAACCGCGATGCCGTGCGGCACCTCATCATTTAACGCGTGAAGTGCCTTCTCGCGGATGATCTCCGCACAGATCGCACGCTCCGGCTGATCCGTGATCGTATCCTCATCATAGAACTGAGGACCATACGACAGATACTTAAAGATCGTGTCGATCACATCCTGCGTATTCTGTCCGCGCAGTGCCGAGGTCGGAATGATCTCGTCAAAGTCATACAGTTTCCGGTAGGTGTCGATATACTCAAATACCTTGTCATGCTCCACGGTATCTACCTTGTTGATGACAAGGATCACCGGTGTCCTGACCTTTTTAAGCTGCTCGATGATATGCTGCTCGCCCGCCCCGACAAAGTTGGTCGGCTCTACCAGCCACAGGATCACATCCACCTCATTCAGCGTCTTTTCCGCCACATTGACCATGTATTCGCCAAGCTTATTCTTCGCCTTGTGGATTCCCGGCGTGTCCAAAAACACGATCTGCCCGCGCTCCATATCCGTATACACGGTCTGTATACGGTTGCGCGTCGTCTGTGGTTTGTTGGATGTTATTGCGATCTTCTGTCCGATCAGCCGGTTCATCAACGTGGACTTTCCGACATTCGGGCGTCCGATGATCGTCACAAAACCGGATTTAAAATTGTCATTCATTCTTTTTCCTCTGTTATCTTCTATCTTATTAAACGTACAGCTTCTCGATCTTATCAAACATATCGGATGCCTCGCGGATCATGTTCTCATTGCCGATGACGCAGAGATTGCCATCGGAAAGAACTGCCTCGATGCGGTCTGCAAGTGCGCGGATATCTTCCTTCGTTGCAGCAAGGATCTCATCACGCTCTCTCTGTACATCCTCAAATGTAAGATCCTCCAGATATGCAGCCATCGATCTTGATCCCTTTGCCTCCGGGTTGAGCGGTGTGTCAAGGTTTCCGAACGTTCCGATGATATACTTGGTCATATCGCGCTCATCCGGATCAAAATTCTTTACATACTCCGGGATGCCCTCATAGACCTCATTGGTCTTGGCAAGGTTCGGATCGCGGTAAGAAACAAAATACGTCTCTCCTGTGCGCAGGAATGCAGCCATACATCCGTATGCACCGCCCTTTACGCGGATATTGATCCACATGTAATCATACTCAAGGATCAGACGGAGGACTTTTAATGCCCCGTGATAAGCAAGTCCATGCTTCGTAAAGCTTCCCGCACGCGCAACATACTGGATCTGTGACGCATCGGTAAAGCCCTCATTCTTCTTTGTAAGTGGAAGCTCTGCTTCTATTCCGACAACGGATTCGTCATTTAACAGATCGATTGCAGCCGCAAGCTCCCCTTCTGCCTTCTCGTAGCTTGCACGGCTTGCGGTAAAGCTTACGATCAGACGATTCTTTGCAAAAAGCTTGTCGGAAAGTTCTTTTAATTTTGCAACCAGCTTCTGTGGATCATCCTTTAACAGCTTCTCGATCTCGCAGATCACGCGGTAAAACTCCACGCCGTACATTGCATCCTGATAATATGCATACTTGGAGAAGTATGACATTGCACGCATCGTTGACACACGATGACCGGTTCCGCTCAAGGTAGACTGCAATCTTGCCTTGGTCTGTGCGGTGATCTCGGTCAGACGCTTGATGTCGGTTAAATCAGAAGAATGGATGATCTCGTTAAACAGATTCATCGCATCCTTTAAATTCTCCTCAAGGACTTTGATCTTGACCTCATACTTAACCTCGACCACATCCTGCTTCTTCACATTCGGGTACACACTCGCCCCGGTATTGATTCCACCGGTGTAAATGTTGATCGCATTGGAAAGATCCGCAAACTTGTAGGACTTGGTATCTACATAGCCAAGCACGCCGGATAAAAATGCCATGTATCCGATATCCTCTGCCTCAACGTCCTTCGCCTCAAACATAAAGTCGATATAGTCAATTCCGTTTGCATCCACATCATGCAGAACAACCTTTGTCCCTGCAAGTGTCGTCTCCTCGTTGGAAAACGGCATTGCCTCCTTCTTCATATCGCTTCTGGAGAGCATCGGGATCTTCTTCATATCCTCCTCTGATGTCGGCTCCTCCTGATATGCCTTCAGGCTCTTGGTATCTGCAACAAGCTGCGCCAGTTCCTCCTTTGAGAGGCTTGCCTTGTACTGTGCGAGCTTTTCCTTAAGCGCGTTTTCTTCCTCGGTATTTTTGTTGCGCTTCGGAACGATCATAACCATTGATCCGTGTGTGTTGTCGAGTAGATATTTCTTTACCAGATCCTCAAAATAATTGGTTTTTACCTGCTCTTTCAAAAATGCAAAGGTATTCAAGCATTCCAGATGGATAAACGGCTTTCTGTCGTCAAACAGCCAGCTATCCATGCAGGTAAGTCCATATAAAAGTCCCTTCGGGAACTGTCCGAAATCAGCCTCGCGGAAACGGAACTCCGCACTGTTGATTCCTGCTAAAAGTGCATCCTTGTTAATTCCATCCGCTACCAGCTTCTCCAGCGTCTTACGGATGATCTGCTCGAAACGCTCCTTGTCGGAAGCGTTTGCATTTTTTGCCATAACGGAAAATACCGGCTGCTTGATGCCGCTCTCGAAGGAGCCGGACACGTCATCACCGATTCCCGCATCGATCAATGCCTGACGAACCGGTGCTCCCGGCGCACTGAACAGCGCGTAGTCAAGTACATCAAATGCACGGTACAATACCGGATCGGTAGACTCGCCGATGACACGGTTGTAAGAAAGATAGGTCTGGTTCTCCTCCGGGTCGTCCGATGCGATCGAATAGTCCGTAACCACATCCTTCGGCTTATCGAATGGCTTCTGCATCGGAATATCAGACTCAACCTCGATCTGCTCGTACTTGCTCAAATACTCCTCGTCCATCCATGTGAGGCGTTCCTCGATATCCATATTGCCGTACAGATAAATGTAAGAGTTCACCGGATGATAATACTTGTGATAAAATGCCAGATACTCCTGATAGGTCAGTGTCGGAATATATGCCGGATTACCACCGGAATTTTTGCTATAAGTGTTGTCCGGGAAAAGTGACTTGAAAATATGGTTTGCAAGTACCTCCTCCGGTGAAGAATATGCACCCTTCATCTCGTTGTATACAACACCGTTGATCGTAAGCGGGGCATCCTCGCTCTCAAGCTCGTAGTGCCAGCCCTCCTGCTTGAAGATTTCCTCGTACTTGGTGATGTTCGGATGAAAAACAGCGTCCATGTAAACATCCATCAGGTTCTTATAGTCCTGATCGTTGCAGCTTGCGATCGGGTACACGGTCTTGTCCGGGTACGTCATCGCATTTAAGAACGTATTCAAAGAGCCCTTTACCAGCTCTACAAACGGATCTTTTAACGGGAACTTCTCAGAACCGCAAAGAACGGTATGCTCGATGATGTGCGGCACGCCGGTCTCATCCTGCGGAGTTGTCCGGAATCCGATATAGAATACCTTATTGTCATCATCGTTGGACAGGATCGCAACTCTTGCCCCACTCTTCTTATGCCGTAAAATATAACCGCGGGATTTGACATCGCTTACCTCGCGATCCTCCAATACTTCATACGCCTCCAAATCATAAATACTCATATTTATTTCTCCTACTCTTTGTCATTTTGACACAATATGGTAATAGTATAGCCCAAAATGTGGTATTTGAAAAGTAAAAAAGAGACAAGCGGTCAATACATAACCGATTGTCTCTTTTGCTGTCATTATTGTACCGCTCTATGCGGCTTTGGACTAAGCCAAACGTGATACGTTTGCTGCCTGTGGTCCCTTCTCGCCGTCAACGACTTCAAACTCAACCTTCTCGCCGTCCTTAAGCTCCTTGAATCCATCCATGTTCAAAGCAGAAAAATGTACGAACACATCGTTTCCAGCTTCATCTGAGATAAATCCGTAACCCTTCTTTGCGTTAAACCACTTTACTGTTCCCTGCTGCATAACTCTAAAAACCTCCTGAATACTTATAGATCCACGACACTATTGTCGATAAATTGAAACTATCACAAGAAGAACCATTTGTCAACAGTTCAGGCAGTGAAAAAGCGCTATTTTATAGGGTTTTCTCTTCCGTTCCCCTCACTGCTTCATATTGATTTCCACCTGTGGGAACGGGATCGAGATATTATGCTCATCAAACGCATTCTTGATGCGCTCCTGCAAGCGCCACCTTGTTGTCCAGTATTCGGCATTTTTTACCCAAACATGTAGCCCCATATTGATGCTCGAATCAGCCAGTTCATCCACAAACACCTCAATCGGCTCGTCCTGCATGACCGCCTCATCCGTACGGGCGATGTTTTCAAGAACCGCCTTGACCTTGGAAAGATCAGACTCGTATGCCACACCAATCACTAAATCTATCCTCCGGTTTTCCATCTTGGTAACGTTCGTAATGGTTGCATTAGATAATGTACCATTCGGAATGTTTATCATTTTATTGTCAATGGTAAGCAAGCGCGTATAAAAAACGGACACATCTGCAACCGTTCCCTCCTTGCCGCTCGCCGAGTCAATGATATAATCCCCGACTACAAATGGCTTTAGCAGGATAATCAGCACGCCTCCTGCAAAATTAGACAGACTGCCCTGCAGCGCAAGGCCAACCGTAAGTCCTGCAGATCCAAGCACTGCCACAATCGTTCCTGATAAACCAAATCCACTCAATACAAACATTGCGAGAACAAAATCCAGCGCGTAATGAATCAATGTGCATAGAAAAGAAGTAACACCGGTTTCTGTTCCATGCCTCTCCATGGATTTGCGGATCAGTTTGACAACAGCCTTTATGATCCTTGTTCCGATCCAGAAGATCAAAAGTGCGATTGCTACCTTGATAAGGAAACTGATCACCTCAGGCAGCTTATCCTGAAAATACGTCTTTATGATGCTCGGATTCTTCGCCACATCATTTAGAACCTCCTCCGCATCTGTCATTGAAAAAATCTCTGTGCTAGCTTCTGTCAAAAGTCCAAATCTCATCTTTCTTTCCATCCCTTATATTTCGTGAATAAATAATCCGCTGCGAAGCTTCGGCTCAAACCATGTAGACTTCGGTGGCATCAGCCGTCCGGCATCCGCCACGGCAAACAGTTCAGCGATTGCGGTCGGATACATGGCAAATGCGGCCTTGCAGTCAGTATTGCATCTGCGCTCCAATTCTGCCATGCCGCGGATTCCTCCGACAAAATCAATCCGCTTGTCCGTCTTTGGATCCTTGATTTCAAGTACCGGATCTAACAGGTGATTCTGCAGTACAGAAACATCCAGTCCCTCAACCGGATCATCCGGAATATCCTGCGGGCACATCTGACAGCGATACCATTTCTTGTCAAGATACATGGAAAACTGCCCTTTCTGAACCGGGCTTATGTAATTGGCTGCCGGATCTAATTTTTCCATCGTCCCCTTTACTTCCGAAACGTCAAACAGTTCCTGCATTTTATGTAAGAACTCCTCTTCCGTCATTCCGTTCAGGTCCTTTACAACGCGGTTATAATCCATGATCATAAGCTCGTCATCCGGGAAAAGAACCGACAGGAAATAATTAAATTCTTCCGTTCCGTCGTAGCCCGGATGCTCGGCGCGCCGCTTCTGTCCCACCTTGACGGCGGAAGCTGCCCTGTGATGTCCATCCGCAATATACACAGCTTCCATCGCCGCGAATCCGCTCCGTATCTGTTCGATCTGCTTTGGATCTGCAATGCGGTATACCGTATGCCGAATGCCATCCTCCGCGCAAAAATCGTAGAGTGGCTGCTCCTTCTGCTCCCGCAATAGCTCCCCGGTCACCTTGCGCATCTGCTCGTTATTCCGATATGCAAGAAAAATCGGTCCGGTCTGCGCACTGCAGGTATCCACATGGTGAATGCGGTCAAGCTCCTTGTCCGCCCTTGTATTCTCATGCTTTTTTATAATCCCATTCTCATAATCATCAATCGATGCGCATCCGACGATTCCGCTTTGCATCCTGCCATTCATCGTCAATGCATAAATGT
The DNA here is from genome assembly GCA_963612015.1 of Lachnospiraceae bacterium. Taxonomy (GTDB): domain Bacteria; phylum Bacillota; class Clostridia; order Lachnospirales; family Lachnospiraceae; genus Roseburia. Next base: position 20,511 of record CAVDTR010000035.1, read on the forward strand.
AGTAGCACTCCTGCTCGTCCTTGATAAAAGCGCCCTTTTGAATCCACTCCCGCAGCATGGATGCCGCTTTCTCATATACGCACGGATCGTAGGTGTCGACCTCATCCCCAAACTTCGTCTCCGCGCGGTCGATTGCTAAGAATGACTGCGGGTTCCTTTTTACAACTTCTTTTGCTTCCTCGCGGTTGTACACATCATACGGCAAAGCGGCGATCTTCTCCGCCATCCCCACTGCCGGTCGTACACACTGAAACGGTTTAATTGTTACCATAATCTTCTCCTTTCAGAAAAAGCGCCATACCCTACGATATGACGCTTCTCATTCGTTCAAAAATTATTTGATCACTCTCACGCGGAGCACGCCGTCGATCGCAGAAAGCTTTGCGACAACATCCTCAGTTACCGGTGAATCTACATCGATGATCGCATACGCGAAATCACCCTTGCCCTTGTCGGAAAGGTCGGCAACGTTGATGCCCTCCGCACCAAGGATCGTGGTGTACTGTCCGATCATACCGGTTACATTCTTGTGGAGAATGCCGACACGGCCTGCATGTGTGCATGCACCCATGTTGTTGTCTGGGAAGTTGACAGAATGAACGATATTGCCGTTCTCCAAGTAGTCGCGGATCTCGCGGACAGCCATAATCGCACAGTTGTCCTCGGACTCTTCCGTGGAAGCTCCAAGATGAGGAGTTACGATACAGCCCTTTGCACCGACGGTTGTTGTGTTCGGGAAGTCGGATACATACTTGCGGATCTTTCCGGCAGCAAGCGCATCGACCATCGCCTCCTCGTCAACCAGCAGATCTCTTGCGAAGTTAAGCACGATCGCGGTCGGCTTCATCAGAGCGATCGCATCTGCGTTTATCATCTTCTTGGTAGAGTCCAGAAGTGGAACATGGATCGTGATAAAATCACACTCGCGGTAAATATCGTTGACATCGGTTACATGCTTGATCTGGCGGTTTAAGTTCCATGCCGCGTTGACAGAAATATATGGATCATATCCGTACACTTCCATTCCCATGTGGATCGCTGCATTTGCAACGAGTACGCCGATCGCACCAAGTCCGATAACTCCTAGCTTCTTGCCGGAGATTTCGGTTCCTGCGAAGTTCTTCTTCTGCTTCTCGGCAGTCTTTGCGATGTTTTCATCGTTCTGATTGTCTAAGCACCAGTCGATACCACCGACAATATCACGGGAAGCATACAGCATTCCGGCAAATACCAGCTCCTTTACGCCGTTTGCATTGGCACCCGGAGTATTGAATACAACGATACCATTCTCTGCACACTTGTCGAGCGGGATGTTGTTGACACCTGCTCCTGCACGGGCAACTGCCAGCACCTTATCGCCAAGCTCCATATCATGCATCGCTGCGCTTCTTACGAGTGCGGCATCCGCATCTGCAATATTTTCTACCTTTTTGTAATCGTCAGAAAAGAGATCAAGCCCCACTCCTGCGATCGGATTTAAACAAGTATAATTAAACATAACTAGGTTCCCACCTTTCAACTCCAGACAACATTGTCTTATTTATGCATTTTCCTCTTCAAACTTCTTCATGAAAGCAACCAGCTTCTCAACGCCTTCCTTCGGCATTGCATTGTAGATGGAAGCTCTCATACCGCCAACAGTACGATGTCCTTTGAGGTTTACGAAGCCTGCTGCGGTAGCTTCCTTGACAAACTTCGCATCCAGTTCTTCATTTCCGGTAACAAATGGAACATTCATAAGAGAACGATCCTCCTTGCGGACGGTTCCATGGAAAAGCTTGCTCTCATCCAGATAATCATACAGGATCTTCGCTTTTTCCTCGTTCTTCTGCTGCATAACAGAAAGACCGCCCATCTTCTTGATCCACTTAAATACCTTGCCGCAGATGTAGATTCCGTAGCACGGAGGGGTGTTGTAAAGAGAATCATTGTCTGCCTGTGTCTTCCATTTTAACATGGTAGGAGTTCCCGGAAGAACGTCATCTGTGATCAAATCCTCGCGGATAATCGCGATAACAACGCCTGCCGGTCCGACATTCTTCTGGACACCGCCGTAAATGACACCATACTTTGTCACATCGACCGGCTCAGATAAGAAGCAGGAAGAAACATCGGCAACAAGTGTCTTTCCCTTTGTGTTCGGGAGCGTCTTGAACTTGGTTCCGTAGATTGTGTTATTCTCACAGATGTACACATAGTCCATATCGTCGGTGATCGGAAGATCTGAGCAATCCGGGATATAAGAAAATGTCTCATCTGCCGATGATGCAAGCTCCACAGCCTCTCCGTAGATCTTTGCTTCCTGATAAGCCTTCTTTGCCCACTGACCGGTGATGATGTAGCCTGCTTTTTTGTTCTTCATCAGGTTCATCGGCACTTCGGCAAAGAACTGGGATGCTCCGCCCTGCAGGAACAATACCTTGTAATTGTCCGGAATGTTCATCAGCTCTCTAAGATCTGCTTCTGCTTCCTTGATGATGTTGTCATACACCTTCGATCTGTGGCTCATCTCCATAACCGACATGCCCGATCCTCTGTAATCCATCATTTCATCGGCTGCTTCCTGCAATACTTCCTCCGGCAATACCGCCGGTCCTGCGGAAAAGTTGTAAACTCTGCTCATTTTATTTCTTCCTCCTTGGGTTTTATTTTGTCAGCTAATTATTTAGAAGCTGTATTGACGTAATCCTCCTCGTCAAACGATTCGTTGATCGGTGCTCCCGGTGCGACCATCGGCCATACCTTGTCATCCGAATCAATGATGCAGTCAATTACAAACGGCTTTTTGCTCTTTAATGCTTTTGCAAATGCCTCTTCAAATTCTTCCTGTGACTGTGCTCTTGCACTCTCAGCGCCCATCGCCTCGGCAAGCTTTACATAATCTACGCCATCATCCAGCACGGTTGCCGAGTAGTGATGGTTGTAGAATAAGGTCTGCCACTGGCGTACCATTCCAAGGACGTGGTTGTTGATGATGACCTCGATCAGCGGAAGATTCTCTCGCGCTGCAGTCGCGATCTCATTCATGTTCATACGGAAGCATCCGTCTCCGGCAATATTAACTACCTGCTTATCCGGCATCGCTGTCTGCGCACCGATTGCCGCACCAAGACCATAGCCCATCGTTCCAAGACCTCCGGATGTAAGAAGTGTCCGTGGATTCTTGTACTTGTAGAACTGTGCAGCCCACATCTGATGCTGTCCAACTTCCGTAACCATGATCGCATCGCCCTTCGTCATCTCATAGATTTTCTCAATGACAAAAGGACCGCTAAGCCCCTCTTTGTTGTATGTAAGCGGGAACTTTTCCTTGTACTCTTCAATATGTCTGCGCCATGCATCATGCTCCGCCTGCGGAAGCTTCGCATTCAACGCTTTCAATACCTCATTGACATCCCCGATGATATGTGCAGCCGTCGGGATGTTCTTATTGATCTCCGCCGGATCGATATCGATCTGAAGGATCTTTGCCCGGTGTGCAAACTTGCTCGCATTGCCAAGCACGCGGTCAGAAAAACGCACACCGATCGCAACGAGAAGGTCACACTCGCTGACACCGAGGTTGGATGCCTTCGTGCCATGCATACCCAGCATACCGGTATAGTGTTCATCGGTTCCGTCAAATGCGCCCTTTCCCATCAAAGAATCACATACCGGCGCATCGATCGCGTAGACGAACTTTTTCAGTTCTTCGCTCGCTCCGGAAATCACCGCACCACCGCCGACAAATACGAATGGCTTTTTCGCCTCCTCGATCATCTTGAGTGCGCGCTCGATTCCCTCCTCTGTAATATATTCCGTAGAACGCTTCGGATATTCCGGCGCTTTGTAAGTATATTCGGTAACTGCTGCCGTAACATCCTTCGGAATGTCGATAAGAACCGGTCCCGGACGACCTTTCCGCGCGATGTTAAACGCATTGCGGATAATGTCGGCAAGCTGGTTTACGTCTTTTACAATATAATTGTGCTTGGTGATCGGCATGGTCACTCCGGTGATATCGATCTCCTGAAAGCTGTCCTTGCCAAGCAGCGGCACGCCGACGTTGCAGGTGATGGCAACAATCGGAACGGAATCCATATACGCGGTTGCGATACCGGTTACCAGATTGGTAGCTCCCGGTCCGCTGGTTGCAAGACACACACCGACTTTGCCGGTGCTTCGCGCATAACCGTCCGCCGCATGGCTTGCCCCCTGCTCATGGGAGGTAAGTACATGCTTGATCTCGTCCTTGTGCTTGTAAAGTTCATCGTAAACATTTAAGATTGCACCGCCCGGATATCCGAAAACGGTATCTACGCCCTGCTCTTTTAAGCATTCGATTATAACCTGTGATCCTGTTAATTGCATTTTCAATCTAATCCTCTATTTCTGTGTATTTCAGTGCGCTTTGTCCTATTTGTTCTCCCCTGGGATCTCCAAAATAGCACCTCTGTTTCCGGAGGTAACCAAAGCTGCATATCTCTTTAAATATCCGGTAGTAACCTTCGGCTCACGTGGCTGCCACTTTGCCTTTCTTGCGGCAAGAACCTCGTCCGGCACATCCAGTTCCAAGGTCATTTCCGGGATATTGATCTTGATGATATCGCCCTCTTCCACAAGTGCGATCGGACCACCGACTGCTGCCTCCGGTGACACATGACCGATGGAAGCACCTCTGGAAGCACCTGAGAAACGTCCGTCCGTGATAAGTGCAACGGAGCTTCCAAGTCCCATTCCTGCGATCGCAGAGGTCGGATTTAACATTTCACGCATACCAGGTCCACCCTTTGGTCCCTCGTAGCGGATAACAACAACATCACCCGGAACGATCTTACCGCCCTTGATTGCAGCGATCGCATCCTCCTCACAGTCAAATACTCTTGCCGGTCCCTCATGTACCAGCATCTCCTCAACAACTGCGGAGCGCTTGACAACAGAGCCGTCCGGAGCAAGATTGCCCTTAAGTACGGCAAGTCCGCCGGTCTTACTGTATGGATTGTCCACAGTACGGATAACTTCCGGATTGCGGTTGACTGCGTTTGCAATGTTCTCTCCGATCGTCTTTCCCGTTACAGTCATACAATCGGTGTTCAAAAGTCCGATGTCAGCAAGCTCTTTCATGACTGCATACACACCGCCTGCCTCGTTTAAGTCCTCCATGTAGGTCGGACCTGCCGGAGCAAGGTGGCACAGGTTCGGTGTTTTCTCGCTGATCGGGTTAGCAAAACTGATATCGAAATCAAATCCGATCTCATGTGCGATCGCCGGAAGATGAAGCATGGAGTTGGTCGAACATCCAAGTGCCATATCAACGGTAAGCGCATTTAAGATGGATTCCTTTGTCATAATGTCTCTTGCGCAGATATTCTTGCGGTACAGCTCCATAACAGCCATTCCGGCATGCTTTGCAAGCTTGATACGCTCAGAATATACTGCCGGGATCGTTCCGTTGCCGCGAAGTCCCATGCCGAGTGCCTCTGTCAGGCAGTTCATGGAGTTGGCGGTATACATACCGGAGCAGGAACCACAGGTCGGGCAGACCTTGTTCTCAAACTCCTCAACGTCCTCCTCAGTCATTGTGCCGGCTGCGTAAGAACCAACCGCCTCAAACATTGAGGAAAGGCTTCTCTTCTGTCCCTTTACATGTCCTGCAAGCATCGGGCCACCGGATACAAACACGGTAGGAAGATTTAATCTCGCTGCCGCCATCAAAAGTCCCGGTACGTTCTTGTCACAGTTTGGAACCATGACAAGTGCATCAAACTGATGTGCGATCGCCATACACTCGGTGGAATCTGCGATCAGATCTCTCGTTACAAGGCTATACTTCATCCCGACATGTCCCATTGCGATTCCGTCACAGACCGCGATTGCCGGAAATACGACCGGAACGCCGCCCGCCTCTGCAACACCGAGCTTGACCGCGTCAACGATCTTGTCAATATTCATGTGTCCCGGAACGATCTCATTGTAGGAGCTTACGATTCCGACCATCGGCTTTTTCATCTCTTCTGCGGTAAAGCCCAACGCATTAAACAAACTTCTTGCAGGTGCCTGCTGCATTCCTGCTCTTGCATTATCACTTTTCATTATCTATATCCTCTCTTTTATCCAAAGACTATACTCTCTCTGCGATAAGATCGCCCATCTGTGCGGTTCCTACCTTTGTGATGCCATCTGACGGCATTCCCGCCTGCGGCATGATATCAATGGTGCGGTAGCCTTCTGCGAGCACCTGCTTGACGGCTGCCTCGATCGCATCCGCCTCCTTGTCCAGATCAAAGGAATAACGAAGCATCATCGCTGCAGAAAGGATCGTTGCGATCGGGTTGGCAATTCCTTTTCCCGCAATATCCGGTGCAGATCCGCCGCTCGGCTCATAGAGACCAAACTTGGTATCATTTAAGCTGGCTGAGGAAAGCATTCCGATGGAGCCTGTTACCATGCTTGCCTCATCTGATAAGATATCACCAAACATATTTTCTGTCAAAATAACGTCAAACTGCTTCGGATCTTTTACAAGCTGCATTGCACAGTTATCAACCAGCATGTGCTCGTAGGTAACCTCCGGATAATCCTTTGCGACCTCCTCCACGATCTTTCTCCAAAGTCTTGAGGAGTCCAGAACGTTCGCCTTGTCAACGGAAGTAACCTTTTTTCTGCGCTTCATCGCGATGTCAAATCCGCGCTTTGCGATCCTGCGGATTTCGTTCTCATTGTAGGTAAGTGTATCGGTCGCAGTCACAACGCCGTCCACTTCCTTCGTCTCCCTTGCGCCGAAATAAAGTCCTCCGGTCAGCTCACGCATGATCATCATATCGAAGCCGTCCCCGATAATGTCATCCCGAAGCGGGCATGCAGCCTTTAACTCTTCATAAAGATATGCCGGACGGAGGTTTGCAAATAGATTCAAGGACTTGCGAAGCTTTAAAAGTCCTGCCTCCGGGCGGAGATTCGGTGCCAGCTTATACCACGGTGAGGTCGAAGTGTTGCCGCCGATCGAACCCATCAGGACTGCATCACTTGCCTTTGCCGCCTCGATCGCCTCATCGGTAAGCGGAACTCCCGTTGCATCGATGGAACAGCCTCCCATCAAAATATCCGTATACAAAAAATGATGACCATACTTTGCACCGATCTGGTCAAGCACCTTTTTGGCTTCTGCCACGATTTCCGGTCCAATACCATCGCCGGAGATTACACCTATACGACAATCCATATCAATACCTCTTTTCATATAATAAATCCATTGTTACTATCATATAGTAAGGGGTGTAATTTTTCAACTGCATTCTTTATCGCACTTTGTTATAAGTTTCATAACTGTATGTTATGTTTTTATATTGCTATCATTCATTTATTGTATATCAATTTCATATAAAGCAAAACCGTCTGCCATTCGACAGACGGTTATCGTTCTCCATAATAAATGCGTTACAGGCAAGCCTCCAATGCACGCTCCTCGATTCCGTTTTTGCCCTCCACAGCCAGACGTGTCTTGGAGTTCTTCGGATCTGTCTCTAAGATCAGCTTCAAAAAGTGCATTGCCGGGATCTCGACTCCGCCATTCTTCCATACACATACCACATAGGCAAGCTCGGTCTCACCCTTGTCGCAGAGTTCCCTCAAAAAGGCGCGCTCGTCCTCCTCCCCTTCGCTTAACACGTCATTGGCAAAAGCGTATACGTTATCGTGTGCCGTTTTTACCACAACGACCTGTTCCGCAGCCGGAAACTCTGCTACCTTTGCCTTCGCTGCCTCAACAAGTGTGTTCAGTTCTTCCTTCATCCTTATCGTCTCCCTTCGTTTTGTCATTTGACATTTTTATATAATCTGCTTTGTCTGCATTTTATAATGCTTTATTATCCTTTGCAAACACTTATCTAAGATATTTTGATTTTACGATCAGCGGATCAGTTCTTCTATCTGCGCTTCATCAAACGAAATCGTTTCCTGCGTCAAACCAAAATATAACGAGGTCTCATGATCCTTGTCCAATTTTACTATACTTGATAATTGCCTCGGAAAAAAGAGTACTAATTTTGTCGATTCGACAGATTAGTAGTTTTGCGCAGCCCAGTAAGCTCCTGCTCGAACTCATCGATCGATTCTGCTCTTGCCGCTTTCTTGCTAAGCGATGTAAGCACCTCAAGATCATCGATAGCTGCAATCCTACTTTTTAGATTATCGGAAACCGGCTCTATGTCGGATAAAAAGCCTACTATTACTTTGACTAAAGCTTCTATTCCTTCAGCCTTTCCAGCATTATATTCATCCTTCATCAGTTCTTCAACTAACATATAACGCCTCCCAAATTCCCGATCAAACTTGATTTTCGTAACTGTTCAGTTCCTTCACAGTTGCGAGCCGCAAGCGCATTAAAATCAGCTTTGCTGATGAGCGCTTGCTCCAACTGCATTTACATTTCATACGATATATGCGGTTCCGCATATATCTGTTTTAAACAAATCAATCTACCCAAGGATTTCTGCAGGCGGCTGATAAACTCATCGGAATAGCTTTTGGTGCTTTCCTCGAAGCCGGCTCCTGCATATTTTAGAAAATTTACGAGGCTATCAGATACCTCGTTTTCATTCTCTCCGACCGTACTCAAAAATACTGTATGACTGCCATCACTGTAAGGGAATGTTTCATCCTCCTGTATATACTGTGCAATCGTATACTTGTACTTTTTCAGTCCGATCGGATCAAAATCACAGATAAAAATGACATACGTTTCCGGTAAATTTTCATAGTCAAGCCCTGCCCCCAACAGTTCCATATCAATCTGACTATGATAATACCGCGACCTCTTTACAATCGATTTGTTTGCGATCTGCATTTCCACATCAAAATGTGTACTCTTATCATCCTTAAGGTACACATCCAACCGGATGCCCTTATACTCCGGATTATAAACGATACTCTTCTCGTATGAAATATCAAGATGGTCGATCACAATGTCAAGGGCGCGTTCCAACACACCCTTGGCATTCTCTTCATCCATCATGACCGCCGCAAACATGAAATTGGCCTTAAAGGTCAATTCCTGCAATGTCTTTCTGTTTCTCTTCTCCTGCATTAAATTCCGCCTTGTGATATACGAGGAATCCGCAACTACATTATACTATACGGAGTCTGCATTTGCAACGCACGTTCCTGATTCTCCGCCAGATACAACTCAACCCGATTCTGGATTACCTTTGTAACCTCCTGTGCAGCTTTTACACTTATGAGACAACTAACTTCATCAATTCTAAAAAACTTAAAGAGGTTTTACGCTCCCACCCGGATAACTTCATCATAAAGTTCAGCCAGCTTTTCAGGCATTTTGTGTGCCACGGAAATCACCGTTTTTCCCTCCAATGCAAGAACGGTTTTCTCAATAAAATCCGTAGTTCCGGCATCCAAATTGGCAGACACTTCATCCAAAAGCAATATTTTACTATCCCTGATAAATGCTCTCGCCAAATTGATCCTCTGCTTTTCCCCACCAGAAAAATTAGAACCATTCTCGCTAACTAACGTATCCAAACCATCCGGAAGCTCCCGGATCAGATTTTCCAGCCCGCACTGCCTTAGGACATTATGCATCTGCTCGTCAGAATAATCTCTGAACAGTGTGATGTTATTCCGAATGGTATCGTTAAATAGAAATACCTCCTGACTTGCCAGACTCACCATGTTGCTTAGGGAGCTTCTTTCCACCTGTTTTAGATTCTCATCCTCCAGCATGACTTCCCCCTCATATTCGTCATATAAACCCGAAAGAATATTTAACAGCGTACTCTTACCGGAACCACTCTCTCCAACCACAAGGTATTTCTTTCCCTTTTCAAATACAGCCGAGAAATGGCTGACTCCTTTCTTCTCGCCAAAAGTAAGCGACACATCCGTCATTCTAATGTCTCCGTATATTGCCTGTTTTTCTCGCTTTGGATGATCACCCTCCTTACTCTGAAGGATAGCCCTATATTTTTCTGTCAGCTTTTTTGATGATTTGAATCGAATCCAAGTATCCGATGCTGTCATAATAGGGGAAATAATTTTCCCGGAAATTTGTCCGAAAGCAATTACCATTCCGACGTTGAAGCTTCCTTTAATTGCAAAGTAAGCTGCAAATGCCATGATAATCACAGTAGATATCAGCCCGATAAGTTCATTCAGGCAAAGAAACTCCGTCTTGTCATTGCCGTTTATCTCTTTTGCCTTTTCCAGTTTTTCGTTTGCTTGATTGTGCCTCCGAATGATCTCATCATACAAAAGATAAGAGCTGATGATCCGATAGCCGCGAAAATCATCCTTAATTTCTCCCGAATAGGATGCAGACTGTTCTGCATAACCACCTGTGCTCCGTTCCAGCCTTTTCCCGGCATGCTTTACAAACACCGCTGTAAAAACACCGATCACAAGAATCAGCAGAAGCATCAATGGCTTTATATATATACAGGTGATTACCGCCACCAAAAATGAAAATGCGATCATCGGTATCTGCAAAATATTATTGAAATACAAATCCTCATACATATTGAGGTTGTTCTGCAGATCATTCATGTAATCCCCTGTATTCCTGCTTTCAAAATCAGTCACGCGCTTGTGCAGGATTTTATCAAATAAATCATGCTTTAGGTCCTGTCTGGCGCTGCGAATCAGCTTGTTTTTTGTGATACCGTAAAAGTATTCCGAAAATACAGTCACTAATAAAAAAACAATTCCGACAACCAATACCCGCACAAGCCTCTGCAAGTTTCCTTCCGCAGCACAATTAATAATCTCGCTTAAAACAAACGCAAAGAAAATACTCATCGTAGAAGAGATAACAAGTAAAATCGCATACCCGAAATATAATCCCTTGTTTTTAATAATATAACGATACACACCCTA
>CAVDTR010000036.1:0-30939 GCA_963612015.1 Lachnospiraceae bacterium
GACACGGTTAGCTCAAACAGATGAAGGGCATGCTCACATTTCCCAAAATCCGCCCGCAAGAAGAACACAAAAGTTCTCGAATTGCAAGTCTTTCTGCTGCGAACCGCCGGGCAGGAGTGCTCAAACCTATAAAAGACATAACTTATAAATAAACCGCAGGACGATTGGATTAGAATTTCACAATTTGCAGTGGTGTTTTTAACAGCAGGAGCGGCGCGGGAAAAGGGGCTGTCCGGTAAAAGATGATGAATGCTTTTACAGAAGCGGTATTAAAAGTGGAAGGAGAAGTGTATGGGACTTACGATAGAGGATATGCTGGTTGTTTCAAAGGATAAGTATATGATGGAATTTCTGGCAGGGAAAAAGGGCTGGTCAAATTCGATAAGCTGGATACTTCTGATCGAGGACAGCATGGTATTGAAGGACTTTAAGGGGCGCGATCTGGCGGTCACGACAGGGCTTGGCTTTGACAGCGAAGAAAAGATGATGCGGCTGGTCGAAGAACTGGTGGAGCTGCACGCGGCAGGACTGGTGATCAATACGGGACAATATATCTTTGATATTCCGAAAAGCGTGATCACCTACTGCGATGAGAATGACCTTCCGCTGCTTACTGTGCCGTGGAGTGTACATATTTTTGATATGATCAAGGACTTAAGCATCCGGGTATTTTTGCAGAGCGAGACGGATGAGCAGATCTCGAATGCACTGATCCATGCCATAGAGACACCGGAGGCGAAGGGCATATATGAGAAGGATCTGCTGCCGCATTTTGATGTGGACGGAACGTTTCAGGTTGTGCTGATCTCCACGGGAGATCTGGATGTGATGGATACCGTAGAGCGGCGGCGGATCAGCTATCAGGTACAGAACTATCTGGAAAATATCACACATAACGGACATTTCTTCTATTATGATGCGTGCTTTGCACTGGTATTAAATGACGTCACGATCGCACAGATGAAGGACATTATCGAGGACTTTGTCAGGCGCGCGAAGCGAAAGATGCCGGCAAAGCCGTTGTATGTCGGCGTGGGAAGCCTTTTCTATGATGTGACGAGCCTAAAACTTGCCTATGAGCGGGCAAAGGCGGCGGTAAACTATGCGATAAGCAATAAAAAGCCGCTGGTCTATTTTGATGAGATGGGATTTTTCCGTCTGCTTGGCATGGTGAGCGATCCGGCGCTTCTAAAGGAGATGGGGCAGCTTGTGCTGCAGCCGATCATTGAGTATGACGAGCGCCATAATGCACAGTATGTTGAGACGTTAAGCTGCTATCTGGAGGCAAACGGCAGCGTGCAGGCGGTTGCGGAGCAGATGTTCACGCATCGGAATACGGTCATATACCGGATCAACAACATCAAGAAGATCTTGGAAACGGATCTGGACACGGCGCAGGAGCGCCTAAAGTATCAGGTGGCGTGCCGGATACTGCACATGTAAAGCAAAAGATAAAATAAAATAGAAAAATCTAAATAAATGATATATAATAACGAATAGTAGTTCAATTCGTAAGATTGGGAGAAGTTGTATGAGGGTTTGGAAGGTTCAAAAGGGAGAATTGATCGCCAAGAGGCAGGACAAGGTGATGGAGTGGTATCTGATACAGGAAGGCTCTGTCGGGCAGCTGTTCGCCTTTGAAGAGATTACCTTGGGGCGCAATTCGATGATCGGGATTCTTGAGAATGAGTGGTTTATGTGCGACTACGTTGCGAAGGAGGACACAACGCTTATTGTGATCCAGTGCAAAAATGCGGACGATCTGCAGACGATTTTGTCGGAACATGAGAACTTCCGCGTTGTTTTTCTACGCGCGGCTCTTGAACAGAAGTATAAATCCTTAAACCTCTATACCGATTTACAGAAGCGTACCTCTTTGCTCCATCAGTTCGCGGAGAGTGCGTATAGCGATTACAAGGCGATGTGTCAGGAGCTTCTTGCGGAGGAACAGCCGTTTCCGAGGATGGACAGCTTTGAGGCTCTTTCCATGGTGCACCGGGCGGACGACTGGGAGATCAAGAGTAACAACAGCCTGATGACCAAGTATTTAAAGGAATACCTGCTACTGATGGTCAAGGATGATGGCATGTGTGTCGGAGCAATCATGGAGGCAGCGGCGCAGGTCCGTCGTGTCACACAGGGTATCGGGGAGATGGTAAGCTATCTGCAATATAATAAGGAAATCCTGTGGGCGAAATCCCAAAACGACCTGTTTCATCTGTTCTTTGACCTTGCGATGCAGCAGTCCAAGGAGAAGAAGGACATCCGCCCGATCCAGCGGGAGATGGAAAAGTGCCATCAGGTGATGAAGCAGTTGGGCGTATACGATGCGGAGACGCTTGCACGCAGCCATGAAAAGTTCAAAAATTATGACTTTGCGAGCGCTTCCAACGGAAGAATCAATGCGGCGAAGGAGGACTGCCTGCGCGTGATCTTAAATTATGCCGGATATGAGGCAGAGCAGATCGAGGAGACGGAGGCTCTGGTGGGAACCTACTACAAGCTCCCGGACAGACAATCCACCGATCAGAGTGTATATCAGCTTCGCAAAAAGATCACACGCATGTTTTACGATGTGTATGAGAAGGCGTTCCTACGCTCTGTGAAGGACGAGGAGGAGCTGTCACCGATCCTTATGATGTTTTTCAACTTCGGATTTATGGATGTGCGCATGGTCGGGGAGGAAACCACCAACGCGCTCTACAATCTGACAGATCATCTTGGCATGTTCCATTCGGAGAATGTATTTACCATCTATGAATGGCTTCTTGCGATATACAAAGGACAGAAGGAGCCTTCCAGAAACGAGTTGGATCTGGATTACAACGGCTATCTTTTGGAGGAACGCAGGGGCGGCAGCCTGACCGAAAAGCAGGTGGAGGAATACAAAAACGATACGGCGCAGAAGGTTCTGTTTGAGATCCATAATATGTTCCCATCCGGTCACCGCATGACGTATGGGCGTGTGACGACTTTTTGCCCGATCCTGTGTCAGGATGATCTGATCAACTCGGTGGAGAAGCTGGCGCTCACGGCGGAGCGGCTTATTCAGGCGGTCAATCTGGTGCGCGAGCGGGATTACTCTGTGTTATACCGGGACGTTCTTTTCTCTAATCCGGCACACGGGATCTCACAGGAGTGGATCATGAAGGAGATCCTGCCGGATATGATCCTGATGCCGGGAGCCGGTGCTAAGGGCGCGATGTGGCAGGAGACCTCCGGTGCCAAAACAGATACACCGGCGCGATTCTTGTTCCCGATGTTCCTTAGCACGGATATCCGTGAGATTATGGTCGAGACGATGGGAAGATACCGCTGGGAGATCTGCAGACACATTCAGGGGGTATACTGGAATGACATCCGCGAGAAATCGCTGACGGCAGAGTATTGCGATTATCTACAATTCTACCGCAAGAACAATGACCTGTCGGCAGAGGTCAAGGAGAAGATTAAGACTGCGCTACAGCAGTGCCGGAACAATTACAGGGAGGTATTCGTCCGGGATTACCAGAACTGGATGAAGTATGAGGCAAAGGGAAGCTTCCGTCTGAATAAGGTGGCAAGAAATATACTGATCCAGTATTGCCCGTTTGCGGCGGAGGTTCGCCAGGTGCTCAAAGCCAACCCGGTATATCAGAATGCCTTCAACAAGCTGGATGCGGAGAACCGGAAGAAGTCCGCAAGACTTCAGGCTCTCTACGACAAATATGAGGCGGCAGGCGGCACGCTGACACCGGATCTGAAAGAAAATCAGAGATTTTACCAGATGTAAATATAGTAGGAAAATACGACACCAGACAACACGAAACTGTTGTTTGGTGTTTTTTTACAAAAAAGTTGTTCTAAAATAGTGCCATTTGCTGATTCGGACGGCACATCTTGTATTTGAGGACGCAGATGTGCTATGATAAGCACATCGAATTTTCGATAATTTTCGTAAATGGAGGAAAAGAAAATGAAAAGGAGAATACAGGCATTTGCAATGGCATTTCTTATGATGTTGCTTACTGTATTGACAGTGGTGGGAGACATTACACCGGTGTACGCGGAAGGCGGCGCGGTGCTGAAGCTCCACTATAACAGAGCCGATGGAGATTATGCGCCGTGGCGCGTATGGTTCTGGGAGGAAGGTAAGGAAGGCGCGGATTATTACTTCGAGGAAGAAGATGGCGATATGGTGGCAACCATGGAGGTGACACCGGGAACCACTTCTGTCGGATTTATCGTTCGTACCGAAGACTGGGCGAAGGATTTTGACGGCGACCAGTACATCGACATTTCTGAGGTTGTCTCAGGAACGGTTCACGTCTATGTAGAGTCCGGCGTCGAAGGATATACCAAGGAATATGGAGATGACATCGTGACAGGAACAAAGCTTAAATCAGCAAAGTACAACGGCGACGGAACGGTTTCCGTTACAATGACAGGAGAGATCTCCGGTGATTTAGGCAGCGTGTTCAAGATTTCCGGAAGAGAAGCCGAGGTGGCAATCGCCGATGTGACGGAGGGAGACAACTTTGTCTATACCGTTACGCTTGCAGAGGAGTTAAACAGCGCAAGACATTACAACATCGAGTACGATGGAACTTCTTATGAGATCAATATGCCAAACATCTATTCCACAGAGGAATTTGAGGCTGCTTATACATACGAAGGTACAGACCTCGGTGCAACCTGGACACCGGAAAAGACGACATTCCGTGTGTGGGCACCGACCGCTGAGCAGATGTATCTGAACCTGTATGAGAGCGGTTCCGCATACGAGTCTGATCTGATCGAGAGCATTGAGATGACTGCCGATGTGAATGGAACATGGGTTGCCGAGAAAGAGGGAGACCTCAATGGCACCTACTATACATACAGTGTTACGATCGATGGCAAGACACAGGAAGCCTGCGATCCGTATGCGAGAACGACCGGCGTAAACGGCAAGCGTGCGATGGTCATCGATCTTGATTCCACAGATCCGGAGGGCTGGGAGAATGACACCAACCCACACGCGGGGGAGAGCATCAACGATGCGATCATCTATGAGGCACACATCCGCGATATCACAGTCGGAAGTGATGCTGGGATCGAAAACGCAGGAAAATACCTCGGAATGATCGAGACTGGAACAACGACCGACAGCGGTGTCGCAACAGGACTTGACCATATCAAGGAGCTGGGCGTAACCCATCTGCACATCCTGCCTATGTACGATTTCGGTTCTGTCGATGAGATGTACACCTATGCAAATCTGTACAACTGGGGCTATGATCCGGTGAACTACAACGTTCCGGAGGGCTCTTACTCTACCGATCCATACAATGGAGAGGTTCGTGTATCAGAAGTAAAGCAGATGGTAAAGGGACTTCATGACAATGGGATCAGCGTAGTCATGGACGTTGTTTACAACCATGTCCAGAGCGCATCTGATTTCTGCATCAACAAGCTGGTACCGGGATATTTTTCAAGAATCAACTCAGACGGAAGCTATTCCAACGGCTCCGGCTGCGGCAACGATACTGCGTCTGAGCGTTCCATGGTCAAGAAGTACATCGTGGAATCTGTAAATTACTGGGCGGATGAATATCATATCGATGGATTCCGTTTCGACCTTGTAGGACTTTTGGACGTAGACACGGTCAATGAGATCGTGGAGACCGTTCATGAGACACACCCGGATGTCATCTTCTATGGCGAGGGCTGGACATTGAGCACCAACGTGACCAAAGCCGGAACAACACTCGCAACACAGAAGAACTCCGGCGAGACACCGGATTTTGCATATTTTAACGATACCATCCGTGACGGATTAAAAGGAAATGTATTTGATGAGAAGGCTACGGGCTTTGTTTCCGGAGCAGCAGGAAAAGAGGATACGATCGAGCGCTGCTTTATCGGAAATGACACCTGGTGTCCAAGCCCGTCCCAGACGATCAATTACGCATCCTGCCATGATAACAATACACTGTTTGACCGTCTGCAGAACTCCAGAAGCGATGCAAGCACGGAGGACCTTGTCAAGATGAACAATCTTGCAGCGGCGATCTACATGACCGCAGAAGGTATTCCGTTCATGCAGGCAGGCGAGGAGATGTTACGAAGCAAGGTCAACGATGACGGCACCTTCAACTCCAACAGCTACAATGCAGGAGATAAGGTAAATGCAATCGCATGGAGCAGTCTGGACGATGCAACCTACGCATCCGTTTTTGAATACTACAAGGGACTGATCGCGTTCCGTAAGGCGCATCCGGCACTCCGTCTGTCTACCGCAGAGGATGTGGCAGCGTATGTTACAACACTGGATTCTCTGGATGAGAATATGGTTGGCTTTGACATTGCAGGCGGAATGGAAGGCGAGAATGCAAAGGAGATCTACCTTGTATTCAATGCAAACCCTGAGACAAAGACAATCACACTTCCGGAGGGAGACTGGAATGTGTACATCACCGGAGAAAAGGCAGGAACACAGGCTCTTGCAACTGTATCCGACGAGGTGACCGTAGAGGCAATTTCTTCTCTTGTTCTTGTGAAGGAGGATGGTGTGACCGTAGGCAAGGATAATACTGCGGATGAGACTGTTTCTGATAGTGAAGCAACTGATACAGAGGCAGCTCCGGCAGTAGCAAAGACCTCAAATGCAGGTCTGGTCGTTGGAATAGTGATCGCTGTTGTTGCGGTTGTTGTGATCGCAGGAATCGTTGTAGCGAAGAAGAAAAAGAAATAATAAAGCTAATGTGTAATATGAGAAAATCGCTTATGCCCGGCTGGGTGTAAGCGATTTTTTTATAGGAAATTCCTTTCCTATAAAGCAAAAATGCTCCACAGGGATGTGATTTATGTACAGTTAAAGTCACAAGTTATATAAAGTGAAAACACTTCAACTTTATGATGAAATATGTTCACATTTTCACTTTACAACCGTATATGAACTGATATAATTAAGAAAGTTGAGAAAAAATCAACTATAAGATGAAGGAGATTCATAAAGATGAAGAACGGAATAGAAATCAGATGGCACGGAAGAGGCGGTCAGGGAGCCAAGACGGCAGCACTTCTTCTAGCAGATGTCGCATTTAAGACAGGAGCAAATGTACAGGGCTTCCCGGAGTACGGACCGGAGCGAATGGGCGCCCCGATCACCGCGTACAACCGCATCAGCAGAGACGTCATCCGTGTGCATTCAAACATTTATACACCGGATCTTGTAGTGGTTGTAGATGAGACCTTGCTGGAGTCCGTAGATGTGACGGCAGGACTTAAAGAAAACGGCGCACTCATTGTCAACACTGCAAAGACGGTCGAGGAGATCCGCCCACATCTGAAAGGATATAAAGGCAATGTATACACGGTAGACGGAAGAAAGATCTCTGTGGAAGCACTCGGAAAGTATTTTCCAAATTCCCCGATGCTTGCGGCGGCGGTTGCTGTCAGCGGCGTTATGGACTGGGATTCGTTCATCCATGAGATGCGGGCATCCTACATGCACAAGTTTGCCAAGAAGCCGGAGGTTATCGACGGCAACATGAAGGCACTTTCCATGACCTATGATGCATTAAAGGGCGCACTCGAAGGACAGAAAAAGCTCATGGAGACCGCGTAACAAGCGATAAATACAATACTGTAAACGTAAGAAAGAGAGAACGTTATGAGAACAGATATACATAAAATAAACGAAAAAACACCGCATCAGGAGCTGACAGAAGGACTTATGACCTTTGCGGGTGGAACTTCCAAGGAGTTCAACACCGGAGAATGGAGAACCAACACGCCGATCTTTTACGCGGATCTGTGCAAGCAGTGCCTGCTGTGTGTTCCGGTATGCCCGGACTCAAGCATTCCGGTAAAGGATTCCAAGAGACTGGATTTTGATTATGACCATTGCAAGGGCTGTGGAATCTGCGTCAAGGCTTGTCCGTTTGATGCAATCGTGATGAAGGAGGGAAGATAGTCATGGCTAGAAGAGATCGTATGTCAGGAAACGAGGCAGTTTCCTATGCTATCCGTCAGATCAACCCGGATGTTATGCCGGCTTTCCCAATCACACCGTCCACAGAGATACCGCAGATGGTTTCCAACTACATCGCAAACGGAGAGATGGATACCGAATTTATCCCGGTGGAGAGTGAGCATTCTTCCATGAGCGCAACCATCGGAGCGGAGGCAGCAGGCGCGAGATGCCTGACCGCTACCTCATCCGCAGGACTTGCCCTTATGTGGGAGGAACTGCTGCTTGCAGCAAGTAATCGTATGCCATGTGCGCTTGCGCTTGTCAACCGTACCCTCTCCGGACCGATCAACATCAACTGCGATCATTCCGATGGAATGGGCGCAAGAGATACCGGATGGATACAGATCTATGCGGAGAACAATCAGGAGGCATATGACAACTTTGTTCAGGCTTATCCGATCGCGGAGGATGCGCGCGTGCATCTGCCGATCATGATCTGCCAGGACGGCTTCATCACAAGCCATGCGGTAGAGAATATCGAGCTGCTTGAGGATGATGAGGTCAAGGCCTTTGTCGGTGAATACCATCCGGAGGAATTTCTGCTCAATCCGGGCAAGCCGATCGCAGTCGGTCCGTACTCTGTTTCCAACTATGCGATGGAGGCAAAGAAGAATCAGGAGCTTGCACTAGAGCGTGCGAAGGAAGTGATCCTTGAAGTCGCACAGAAATACGAAGTCTTATCCGGCAGAAAATACGGTCTGTTCGAGGAGTACAGAACCGAGGATGCCGATTACATCATGCTGATCATGGGATCGGCAGCGGGAACTGCAAAGCAGGCAGTCGATGATCTGCGTGAGCAGGGAAAGAAGGTCGGAGTGATCAAGCTGCGCGTGTTCCGCCCATTCCCGGCAGAGGAGCTTGCAGAGGCATTAAAGAACTGCAAGGCAGTGGCGATCATGGACAGAACCGAGAGCTACAACGGCAACGGCGGGCCGCTCGGCAGTGAGGTTACAGCCGGCTTGTACCGCAAGAAGGTGCTTATTACCGCAGTAAACTATATTTATGGTCTGGCAGGACGCGATTTTACGGTGCAGGAGGTCTATGACATTTTTGCAGAGTTAGAGAACGCGGTAACAAACAACACAGAAGTAGAACAGTACCAGTACATCGGACTGCGCAACTAAGCACAAGGAGAAAAAGCAATGGGCAATTATAATTTGAAGGAAGTATTAAACAAACCGGAGCGGCTTGCTCCTGGTCATAGAATGTGTGCGGGCTGCGGAGCGACCATCGGTGTAAGAGCTGTGCTGCGCGCGCTTCACGAGGGAGATCATGCAGTGATCGGAAATGCGACCGGCTGTCTTGAGGTATCCAGCTACATGTACCCGTATACCGCGTGGGAGGACAGCTACATCCACAATGCGTTTGAGAATGCAGGCGCAACATTAAGCGGTGTGGAGACAGCATATAAGGCACTGAAAAAGCGCGGCAGACTCCCGGAGGATGTCACCTACAAGTTCATTACCTTCGGTGGAGACGGCGGTACTTATGATATTGGATTCCAGTCACTTTCCGGCGCGATGGAGAGAGGGCATGACATGGTATATGTCTGCTACGACAATGGCGCTTACATGAACACCGGTATCCAGCGTTCTTCCGCAACACCGATGTACGCAGACACCACGACCACCCCGGTCGGCTCACAGTCTAATGGTAAGATGCAGAATCGCAAGGATCTTGCGAGCATCATTGCGGATCACGACGTACCGTATGTTGCACAGACCACCTTCACCACAGATTTCAAGGATCTGCATCAGAAGGCAGAAAAGGCGATTTACACCGAGGGTGCATGCTTTTTAAACATCATGACACCGTGTCCGAGAGGCTGGAGATATGAGATGTCGGACATCATGAAGATCTGCAAGCTGGCAGTTGATACCTGCTACTGGCCGATGTTCGAGGTGGATCACGGTAAGTGGAGACTGACCTACGAGCCGAAGAAAAAGCTCCCAATCGAGGATTTCCTCCGCGAGCAGGGACGCTTTAAACATCTGTTCAAGCCGGGAAATGAGGATCTGATCGAGCAGTTCCAGGCAGAGGTTGACAGACGTTGGGAAGATTTGCAGTATAAGTGTGCGAGATAGAACATGACATTATTAACCTATCAGGTATTTAAGACAGTGGCAGACATCGGAAGCTTTCACAAGGCGGCAGATATCCTTGGGCTTACGCCGTCTGCCATCAGCCATACAATTTCATCTATGGAGAGCGAGCTTGGCTTTTCGGTCGTGACAAGAAGCAAGAATGGCATCACACTCACCAACTATGGGGAGCATCTGCTTCCGTATGTAAATGCCGTGCTAAACAGTGATGAGAGCTTAAAGCAGGTCATCGATGAGATGAACGGCCTAAAGACCGGATGTGTCAAGATCGGCGTGTTTTCGAGTGTGTGTACCAACTGGCTGCCGGACATCCTGCACTCCTTCCGTGAAAAATACGAGGCTGTCAAGATCGAGGTGTATCAGGGAACCTATGATGAGGTTGCCTACTGGATCAAGACCGGTGTGGTCGACCTTGGTTTTCTGTCGGTGTCGAGTGCGAAGGATATCCCGATCGAGCCGTTGTATAAAGATCCGTTAGTGTGCGTGCTCCCGAAGGGAACAAAGCAGCTGGAAACGGATTATGTTGGTATTGAGGAGATGCGGAGGCATCAGTTTGTCACACAGAGAGAGGGAACGGATGCGGATATCCAGAATTTCCTCAAGGAGAACCATCTGCGCATGGAATCGCGGTATCACGTTGTGGATGACCTATCCACCGTGCGGCTCGTGGACAAGGGCTTTGGGATCTGCCTGATGCCGGAGCTTGTCATGCGGGACATCCCGTATGATGTGGATACGTTTCCGATACGGCCGGAGGCATGCCGTATCATCGGAATTGCGGCGATGAATCCGAACTTTATGGCACCAGCGGTTCGTACCATGTACAATCATATTTTAGAGCATTACAAAACGATATAAGTGTGGTATCATGAGGATAGATAAATTTACAGTCAGGTAATGGGAATTAAGAGATGAATCTGCCAGAAGAATTTAAGACAAAAATGCAGCAGATGCTTGGAGAGGAGTGGCAGCCGTTTTTGGAATGCTACGAAAAAGACCGCTATCAGGCACTGCGTATGAATCCTTTGAAAAAGGGATTGAACGATGCCACATACACGTCGGTTCTGCGCCGCTTTGGCGCACAAACGGCTGTGCCGTGGGCAGAAAACGGATATTATTATGGCGATGAGGCAAGACCGGGGAAGCATGTATATCATGAAGCCGGTCTTTACTACATTCAGGAGCCGAGTGCCATGTCGGCTGCTACGCTGTTGGCTCCACAACCGGGAATGCGGGTGCTGGATCTGTGCGCGGCTCCTGGTGGCAAGAGTACGCAGCTTGCCTCTTTCCTAAAGCAGGAGGGGCTTCTGATAGCCAATGAGATCCATCCGGCACGCTGCAAAATATTATCACAGAATATCGAGCGTATGGGAATTGCCAATGCAATCGTCACGAACGAGGATAGTGCGCACCTTGCGGATAAATTCCCATCCTATTTCCACGCGATCCTTGTGGATGCACCGTGCTCCGGGGAGGGAATGTTCCGAAAGAACCCCGATGCGGTGGATGAGTGGAGTCCGGCACAGGTTGAGATATGCGCGGCAAGACAGCGGGAGATCCTCGACAATGCGGCGGGAATGCTGCTTGCGGGAGGAACGCTTGTGTATTCCACCTGCACGTTTTCAAGGGAGGAGAACGAGGAGACGATCGCTTACTTCTTAGAGCATCACCCGGAGTTCTCGGTCAAGGAGGTACAGGCACCCTGGTTTGTGCGGGACGATAAACAGGGGACTTTCCGGCTATGGCCGCACAAGCTGCACGGCGAGGGGCATTTTGCCGCGGTTCTTGTGAAAGAGGGAACCTTGCCTGCGTATGGAGCGGCGGAAAGAGGATTTGCCGACAAAAGAAAGAAGTCCTGTCTGGATAAGGCGCAGACGCAGGCACTTGAGGAGTTTTTAAAGGAGACGATCTGCGAGGAGAAAAGAGCGTGGATCGGTGCCGGAACATTTACGCTGTTTGGCGATCAGCTTTACCGCCTGCCGGAGGACGCACCGGAGCTAAAAGGAATCCATGTCCTGCGTGCAGGACTTCATATCGGGGAGTTTAAGAAGAACCGGTTTGAGCCATCCCATGCACTTGCACTGTATCTGGGAGGTGACGAGGTAAAATGTTCGCTTGACCTTTCCAGCGAGGATGCAAGGACAGCAGGCTTTGTCCGGGGAGAATCTGTTTTCTTGCAGGAGGCGGATGCGATCCGACCGGCAGATGCCACAAAGGGCTGGTGTCTGGTCTGCGTGGACGGCTGTTCTCTCGGCTGGGGAAAACTTTCCGGAAACCAGATAAAAAATCACTACCCGAAGGGCTTGCGCAAAGACCTTTACACAGAAACTATATAGGAAACTGACAGAGATCAAGCCTTTTTGGACGCAAAATGCCGTTGAAAAGGCTTGATTTTGTTTATATAATGAAAGTATAGATTTCGGAAAGGAACATTAGGCTGTGGAAGTAATCGCAAAGATCCATACAGATTTCCCGGATAAGTTTGGAATCCCAAGACAGAGCGGACTGGTTCCGACACTCAAGGCGCGGATCATTTTTGAACCGCAGTACCGCGGCGTGGACTGGATCAAGGGAATCGAAGAGTATTCCCATCTGTGGCTGATCTGGGAATTTTCAAAGGCAAAGAAGGAGCATTACAGTGCGACGGTGACACCGCCGAGGCTGGGAGGAAAAGTCCGCAAGGGCGTGTTTGCCACACGGTCGCCGTTTCGCCCGAACTCGATGGGATTATCCTCGGTGAAGCTGGAGCAGGTAGTGCTTGAGGGCGACGAGGCTCCGTATCTTGTCGTATCGGGAGCTGACCTGTTAGATGGCACGCCGATTTTTGATATCAAGCCGTATCTGCCGTATACAGACGCACACCCGGAGGCGAGCGGCAGCTTTGGCGAGGCACACAAGGATGACGGGATCGCAGTGTTATTTCCGCGGGAGCTGGCGGCGGACATGCCGGAGGAGACTTACCGGACGGTCCTTGCGGTATTGGCGCAGGATCCAAGGGCGGCGTACAACAAAAAGCTGGATTATGTGTACGGGATGGCATTTGGAGAATATGACATCCGGTTTGTAATCGAGGATAATGTGCTGTGCGTGCGGGAAGTTGTATCGGGGCGCGCTGCGAAAGTGAAATAGAGGGCTGCTTCTTGCGAACACAAACGTTTGTCAAAAATGGGGCGGCAGGCTTGATAAATGCCGGAAAATGGCATATAATTTTGAGAGCGGAAAATCGATTCTTAAGAAGAGAGAGGTAAAACATAATGAAAAAGGTGGAAGACTATATCAGAACAATACCAGATTTCCCGGAGCCGGGAATTTTATTCCGTGATGTGACGAGCGTTGTGCAGGACGCAGACGGATTAAAGCTTGCAATCGATGAGATGGTAAAGTTGCTCGACGGTGTGGAATGTGATGTGATTGCAGGCGCAGAGTCAAGAGGATTTATCTTCGGTATGCCGATCGCATATCTTTTGCACAAGCCGTTTGTTCTGATCCGTAAGGCTGGAAAGCTTCCGTGTGAGACCGTGTCTGAGACGTATGATCTTGAGTACGGCACAGCAACGATCGAGATCCATAAGGATGCGATCAAGCCAGGACAGAAGGTAGTTCTGGTGGATGATCTTATCGCGACCGGCGGAACCATGAAGGCTGCGGCACATCTGGTAGAGCAGTTGGGCGGCGAGGTTGTCAAGATGCTTTTCCTGATCGAGCTTGCAGGACTTGAAGGAAGAAAGCTGCTGAGCAACTACGATATTGCTTCTGTTGTTTCTTACGACGGCAAATAATTAAAATCGACAAAATTCAGAAGCGTGTGCGTACCTAAGAAAAGCTTCTGAATAGTTACAACAAATTGATGCATACTATCTTATGAAATCGCAAGGAAGATGGAAAGGAGAGATGGTATGGATCAGAAGGTTGGAACCGGGAGTCTCTGTTTTGCAGAGGCTCCTTTTATTTTGGAAAGTGCTTCTGTTGTCGGAACCAAGGAGGGAGATGGTCCGCTCGGAAGCTGTTTTGATGTCATCGGGGAGGATGACAAATTTGGTGCGGACAACTGGGAGGGCGCGGAGAGCAGCCTGCAGAAGGCGGCGCTGACACTCGCGCTCGGAAAAGCGGATTACAAAGCTGAGGAGATGCGTTATCTTTTTGCGGGGGATCTGCTCGGACAGACGATCGCAACATCGTTTGGGCTGAAATCCTTTGAAATCCCGATGTTCGGAGTGTATGGAGCGTGCTCGACCTGTGGAGAGTCGCTTGCGCTGGCATCCATGACGCTTGCCGGGGGCTATGCGGACCGGGTTGCGGTCGTGACCTCAAGCCATTTTGCCAGCGCGGAGAAGCAGTTCCGTTTTCCCTTGGAATACGCCAATCAAAGGCCCGTATGTGCTACCTGGACGGTTACCGGTTCAGGATCCTTTGTACTCATAAGCGCAGAGGAGCGAAAGCAGAAAAAGGCGGATGTATTGGCGCGGATCACAGGGATCACGACCGGGAAGATCGTGGATTACGGAATCAAGGACTCTATGAATATGGGAGCTGCAATGGCACCTGCAGCATGTGACCTGATTGCAACGCATCTTGCAGATTATGACCGCCAGCCGGAGGATTATGATAAGATCATTACCGGCGATCTCGGAACGGTCGGGCAGGAGATACTGCTCCAGCTCATGCGTGAGCGGGGCTACGATATCACAAAGGTGCATGAGGACTGCGGAATGAAGATCTTCGATGGGGATTCACAGGGAACCGGAGCCGGTGGTTCCGGTTGTGGCTGTTCGGCGGTGACTTTGAGTGCACATTACCTTCCGATGCTAAAGAGTGGGAAACTAAAACGGATCCTGTTCGTGCCGACGGGAGCGCTGTTATCTCCGGTCAGCTTCAATGAGGGACAGACAATCCCTGGAATTGCACACGGAATTGTGCTTGAACATGTGGAAAATAAATAGTGAACTATGTTCATGCTTTGAAAATAAGCCTTTTTAACAAATAATTGGCTGGATGGGAGAACGATAAGTATGTCGTATGTAAATGCATTCTGGGTAGGTGGACTGATCTGTGCCATCGTCCAGATTCTGATGGAAAAGACGAAGATGCTTCCGGGAAGGATCATGGTGCTTTTGGTATGCACGGGCGCGGTGCTCGGAGCGCTTTCAATCTATGAGCCGTTCGTGGACTTCGCGGGAGCAGGGGCGAGCGTGCCGCTTCTTGGATTTGGAAATGTGCTCTGGCAGGGCGTAAAAGAGGCTGTGGACGAGGAAGGCTTTATGGGCCTTTTTATGGGCGGTTTTAAAGCCTGCGCGGTAGGCGTGTCGGCGGCACTGATCTTTTCTTATATCGCATCGCTGATCTGCGAGCCGAAAATGAAGAAATAGAAGCTGGATTTATTGATAATTTTACGATGCCATGCTATGATGAATAATAGTTCAATATGGACAAGTCAAAAGGCGGGCGGATACGATGAACCATCGGGTAACTTCAAAAGAACAGATTTTAGACCGTGCAATGGAGATTGCAATGGAGGAGGGCATTGATGCCGTGAATATACGGCGGCTGGCCGCGTCCTGCCAGATCGCGATCGGCTCGGTCTATAATTATTTTAAGGACAAGAACGCGATCATCTCGGAGGTCGCGGAGCGCTTCTGGGCGGGAATCCTTGCTGATCAGGAAAAGGTCTACCGGAGCGGAATGGAGTTTACGGTTTTTCTGGAGCAGTATTACCGCTACCTGTACGGAAGGCTGGCACGCTACGATAAGAGCTGGCTGATGGGGATGAGTGCAAGATCGCCGGAGAAGGCTGCAATCGGGCTTTTACAGGAGGCGATCCGCAATGACCGCCGCGTGGATCGTTCAATCTGGAATATGGAATTGAACGAGGACGCGTTTTGTGAGTATGTCATGACGAACATCATGGCGCTGCTTCGGGCAGGGGAAAACAACTGCCGTTTTTTCATTTTTTTGCTGGAACATTTGCTGTATCATGCATAGTTTTGTGGGAAAAGCATCATACTAATCCCGATCAACAAAAAGGAGAGATGTATGATGAAAAAATTGCGTATTTTGTTTCTGAGCTGCCTGCTGGCGGCGAGCGCATGCGCATTTGTCGCATGTGGCAACAACGATAACAATGCAAACCCGAATCCGAATACCAACAACACGGGGAATACCAACACGGTAGATCCCACGGTGGATGACGGAATCGACAATACCGATTCAAACGGAACAAACGGCATGAACAACAACGGCAATTCCGTAGAGAATCAGTTGGACGATGCCGGACAGGATCTGGAGAATATGGGTAACGATGCACTGGACGCGATCGAGAACGGAGCCGGAGCAGCCGGTGACGCAGTCGAGGACGGGGTTCAGGGCGTTGAGGATGTTATTGATGGCAATACCGGAGACGCCGGCAGTGCCAATGGCGCAGGTGCAAACTAATAACAAAGAAATTCCCGGCAGAATCATTCTGTCGGGAATTTGATGGAGGACGCTTCATGCAGACAAAAGAAAACAGATATATTAAATATAAGGAAGCATACCGGAAACGGATGGCTTTTTTCAAGGAGCGCGAAGAACTTACAAAGGCACTTCGCATCATCAATAAGATCCTTACATATACTGTGTTTGTGCTATATCCGCTCTTGCTTATCTGGCTGCTGCTGTTTAAAAAGGAACTGCTTTTTGCAGCAGTTGTTGTGCCGCTGGATTCGTTTATCATCCTTTCCGTGGCACGCTATCTGATCAACCGCCGCCGCCCGTATGAATATTATGAGACACCGTCCGCGACCGCAAAGACAACCCGCGGAAGATCGTTTCCGAGCCGCCATGTTTTCTCCGCGTTTGTGATCGCAGTGACCTTTCTTGAAGTCGGACCACAGCCGGCAGCTGGGTATGTGCTGCTTCTTGTCGGAGTGATCCTAGCAGCGATCCGATTCCTGCTTGGCGTGCATTTTATCAGCGATGTCGTGGCAGGTGCGGCTTTTGGCATCCTTGCCGGTGCGGTGGGCTATCTGTTATTGATTTAGGCTGCGGTACTGAACCGGCGTCATCAGGAACGCCTTTTTGAACACACGGCTGAAGTGTTCAGCGTTTGGATAACCGATGGAGTACGAGATATTTTCAATCGTCATATTGCCGTTGCGAAGGAGCGTTTTCGCTTTCTTGAGGCGGATCTGTGTCACATGTTCACCGAACGTCTTTCCGGACTTATCCTTGATGTATTTTGATACATAAGGCGTGGACAGGTGAAACTCTTCTGCAAGGCTCTCAAGCGTGACGGTGCGGTAATTGGACTGAATATAATTGATCATAGCAAGAAGGCGGTCGTCACGATTGCCTTCTTCTTTTTCTAATTGTGGGAGCTTATTGACGGCAACGACAAGCGCGTGGATGGACGCTTTGATGATGTCCTCGTCAATTCCGGCTCCGAAGTAGGATATTCCGTCGCAGAGGATTCCGACATAAGCCATCGCCTTTGAGGAAGAACCGCGGGAGAGCGCATGCTCCTCATACACGGAAAGCTCGTAGCTGACACCGAAAAATTCCTTGATCGTGTTGCTTACGGCATCGAGACGGCCATTGCCGTTGGCATCTACGATCGCTTTTTTGTCCCCGTAGGAGATGGTTGCCTCCGCCATGATCCCGTCGCTTTGCTTGAAGTGGCATTCGCTGATGGAAAAATGCGGCATGTAGTGGACATAATTGTCACAGAAGATCTCATATACCCACTGCGGGGACAACTCCTTGTGCTCCTCGTCAGATACCTGCTTGACGGCATAGCCGACCTCCTCACGCATTTTATCCGGAATGGAGATGGAGAAGTTCTGCTTTAAAATGTAAGCGACACCACCCTTGCCGGACTGGCTGTTGATGCGGATGACGTCGGAGTCGTAGGTGCGTCCGACATCCACCGGATCGATCGGAAGATACGGAACTGTCCAGGTGGTCAGCTTCTTTTCGGCGCGGTAATTCATGCCTTTTGCGATCGCGTCTTGGTGAGAACCGGAAAAGGCGGTAAACACAAGATCGCCGGCGTATGGCTGGCGCGGGGATACCTGCATACCGGTCAGACGCTCATAGGTCTCACGGATCTTCGGCATGTTGGCAAAGTCAAGTCCCGGATCGATGCCGTAGGAGAACATGTTCATGGCAACGGTGATCAGGTCGACATTGCCGGTGCGTTCGCCATTTCCAAACAGTGTTCCTTCCACACGGTCAGCGCCTGCAAGGACTGCAAGCTCGGCATCGCTTACACCGCAGCCTCTGTCGTTGTGCGGATGTACACTTAGGATGACGTTGCCACGGTATTTTAAATGTGTGCTCATATATTCGATCTGCGAAGCAAAAATGTGCGGCATGGCTGTCTCCACGGTCGCAGGGATGTTGATGATCGCCTTCTGACCGGCAGTCGGCTGCCACACGTCAAGAACCGCATTGCAGACCTCGGCTGCGTATTCGATCTCTGTGCCGTGGAAGCTCTCCGGGCTGTACTCGAAAGAAAAATTGCCCTCTGTCTCGGATGCAAGCTGTTTTAACAGAAGCGCACCATCGACGGCAAGCTGCTTGATCTCCTGTGGGCTTTTCTTAAAAACCTGCTCGCGCTGTGCAACGGAGGTGGAATTGTACAAATGGATGACTGCTTTTGGCGCACCCTTTACCGCCTCGAAGGTTTTCTTTATAATATGAGGTCTTGCCTGCGTTAGTACCTGCACGGTGACATCATCCGGGATCATGTCGCGCTCGATCAGCGCCCGCATGAAATCAAATTCCGTCTCGGAGGCGGCAGGGAAACCGACTTCAATCTCCTTAAATCCGATATCTACAAGCATCTGGAAAAACTCGATCTTTTCTTCCAATCCCATCGGCTCGATCAGTGCCTGATTGCCATCTCTTAAGTCTACGGAGCACCAGATCGGCGGTTTTTCGATATAATCCTTTTTCGTCCACTCCATGCAGGAGACTGGCGGTAAAAAGTATTGTCTTTCATATTTCTCAACATGCTTCATGGCGTTACATCCTCTTTTCTTTCAGATCCTTTTCATATATCATTGCGGCGGCATATTATGCGGGGCAGCTCATGTGGTCTGCCCGGTATGAGATTGCATCGTGGAGATTATAATTGAAATAAAAATATGTCAGCCATGATGATATATCTTAATGAACCGTATCATAGCATAGATCCGTAAGAAAGAGAATGATTATATTTAATCAGTTTGAATGATAAAAATTATGACTAATTTTTGCGGAACTGTCCGGGAGTTACGCCGTAGCGCTTTTTAAATGCGCGGTTGAAATAGGAAAGGTTTTCAAAACCAACCTCCTGCGAGATCTCCAAGATAGAGGCTTCGGATGCTTGAAGCAGGCGGGCGGACATCGCGAGGCGGTAATCCTTTAGGTACTCGATGAAGGACGTGTTCATGGTCTCCTTAAAATAGCGCATAAAGTGTGATTCGGAAAAGCCGACCACATCTGCGATCTCGCCGATTGTGATCTTCTCCGCGTAATGGTTTTCTACATATTTGATAACAACCTTCATCTTGTCGAGCGCTTTGCGGTTCTTCGGCGGCTGCGTCAGATTCCGGCAGCGGTTGTTTAAGACGTAGAAGAACTGAAAGAGCATGCTCTTGATATAAAGCTCGTACCCCTGCGGCTTTGTCTTGGAGATCTCATCGCACGCATCGATGGGCAAGATGACGTCTTGATAGTAAGGGTAGACCGGTGTGAAAATGGTCGGAACCGTGATCTGCCCGAGCAGCAGCGGCTGGATATACTCCATGCTGCAGCTATCGGGGCTTTTCGGTATGAGCATGCCGGGATTGAAGATAATATTCTCATATTCCATGGATTCGTGGTCGAACTGCCCGATGGAGTGAAGTTGTCCGGGTAGGATCAGAGCCAGCGTCGGTCCGGTCACGGTGTAGGTGCGGAAATCGACCTGCACAATGCCTTTTCCCTTTTTGATGTAGATAAGTTCCATCTCATCGTGCCAGTGCGGCGGCACGGATGCAAAATCCAGCGGGATCGAGCAGAGATATGTATTATATGGGAAGATTACTTCGCCATGTGTTTTATTTTCGTGGTAGTTTTCATATTCTATAATATTCATAGGATTATTCTACCAAAAACAGAGACGAAAATCTATGGATATTGCACAAAAAACGTATTTTGGTTGAATATGTACAAATTCAAAATGATAGGATTGTGCAAAAAGTCGCGCTTATATGACAAGAAGAACGAGAACGGATAGGATATACTTATATCATAAGTTCGGCGGGAGCAAGCCGATAAACAACACGATTTTATTTGGGAGGAAGAAATCATGGCATTTCAGCAGGAAATCGAGACAAAGTTACAAAAAGGTATCAATGTCAGCTCAAACGAAGAGTTATATTTTGCTCTTCTTGATTTAGTAAAGGAAAAGGCAGAGGGAAAGGTATCCAACGAAGGCAAGAAGAAGCTGTATTACATTTCCGCAGAGTTCCTGATCGGAAAGCTTTTATCTAACAATCTGATCAACCTTGGCATGTACGATGAAGTAAAGGAGACTTTTGCAAAGTATGGCAAGTCCCTTGCAGAGATCGAGGAGATCGAGCTTGAGCCGTCTCTGGGTAATGGTGG
Organism: Lachnospiraceae bacterium; assembly: GCA_963612015.1. Classification (GTDB taxonomy): domain Bacteria; phylum Bacillota; class Clostridia; order Lachnospirales; family Lachnospiraceae; genus Roseburia. Next base: position 20,710 of record CAVDTR010000036.1, read on the forward strand.
GCTTGGACGTCTGGCAGCATGCTTTATCGATTCTATCGCTACACTTGGATTAAACGGCGACGGAGTTGGTCTGAATTATCACTTCGGACTTTTCAAACAGGTATTTGAGAACAATCTTCAGAAGGAGACTCCGAATCCTTGGATCACTGAGAAGAGCTGGCTTACAAAGAGCGATATCACATATCCGGTACAGTTCGGTGGATTTACCGTACAGTCCAGATTGTATGACATTGATGTAGTTGGTTACAACAACCGTACCACAAAGCTTCGTCTGTTTGACATCGAGTCCGTAGACGAGAGCATTGTAGGCGATACCATCGATTTTGATAAGGAAGCGATTGCAAAGAACCTTACCTTATTCTTATATCCGGATGATTCCGATGATAAGGGACGTCTGCTTCGCGTATATCAGCAGTATTTCATGGTAAGCAACGCCGCAAGACTTATTCTTGACGAGGCAGTTGCAAAGGGATCTAATTTACATGATCTTGCAGATTATGCAACTGTTCAGATCAACGATACCCACCCATCCATGGTTATCCCGGAGCTGATCCGTCTGCTTCAGGAGCGCGGCATTCTGATGGATGAAGCGATCGAGATCGTTTCTAAGGTTTGTGCATATACCAACCACACGATCCTTGCAGAGGCACTTGAGAAATGGCCGATCTACTTCTTGGAGAAGGCAGTTCCACAGCTGATGCCGATCATCCGCGAGCTGGATAACCGCATCCGTGGCAAGGTTTCCGATGAGAGCACCTACATCATCAAGGATGGTCTGGTACACATGGCTCACATGGATATCCACTATGGTTACAGCGTAAACGGTGTTGCATACCTCCACACCGAGATCTTAAAGAATACAGAGCTTCACAACTTCTACGTTTTATATCCGGAGAAGTTCAACAACAAGACAAACGGAATTACCTTCCGTCGTTGGTTAATGTCTTGCAACCCGGAGCTTTCCGCTCTTATCACCGACCTGATCGGCGACGGCTGGAAGAAGGATGCCAACGAGCTTGAAAAGCTTGGCAATTTTGTAAATGATGATGCAGTTCTCGACAAGCTTCTTGCTGTAAAGCACCAGAAGAAGATCCAGTTAGAGCAGCATCTGAAGGAGAAGCAGGGCATTGACATTGATACCCACTCCATCATTGATATCCAGATCAAGCGTCTCCATGAGTATAAGAGACAGCAGATGAATGCACTTTATGTCATTCACAAGTATTTTGAGATCAAGGCAGGAAAGAAGCCTGGCAGACCGATCACCGTTATTTTTGGGGCAAAGGCGGCTCCTGCATACATCATCGCAAAGGATATCATTCACCTGATCCTCTGCTTACAGCAGGTGATCAACAATGATCCGGAGGTAAATCAGTACCTCAAGGTTGTTATGGTAGAGAATTACAATGTTACCCTTGCAGAGAAGCTGATCCCTGCATGCGATATTTCTGAGCAGATTTCGCTTGCTTCTAAGGAGGCATCCGGTACCTCCAACATGAAGTTCATGTTAAACGGAGCTGTTACACTCGGAACTAAGGATGGTGCAAACGTCGAGATCGCTGAGCTTGTCGGCGAGGACAATATCTTTACCTTCGGTGAGGATTCCCAGACTGTTATCGATCGTTACGCGAGAGGCGATTACAGCTCAAGAAGCTACTACGAGGCAGATCCTCAGTTGAAGAAGGCGGTTGACTTTATCGTCAGCGATGAGCTTATGGCGGTTGGCAGCAGGGAGAATCTGGAGCGTCTCTACAATGAGCTTTTGAACAAGGACTGGTTCATGACCTTCCCGGATTTCGAAGCATATGTGACTGCAAAGGAAGCAATCTACAAGGCATTCGAGGATCGCAAAGCATGGGCAAGGATGATGCTCGTAAACATCAGCAAGGCTGGTTTCTTCTCATCAGACCGTACCATCGATCAGTACAACAAGGAAATCTGGAAGTTAAACGAATAATAGTTTCCTTTATAAGACGAGCAGGCGTTTTGCAAATGCAGAACGCCTGCTTTGTTTATCCGGATATGGAATTCATGTCTGCACCTGAAATTCTAAGGTGACTTTATCATATTTATAGGTATTGGGCGACATGCTGGAGATAATGACATTGCTATTGCCGTGGTTCAGTAATTTCTGAGGAAAGATCACGAGCGGATCAGAGTGGATTTCCCTCAGCTCCTGAAAGCATAGGTAATTCCCGGCAGCCAGCTTCTGTACAATGGAAGCGTCAGCAGGCAGAACCTCCAGGAACATATTCGATTCTGTGAATTGCCCATCACGATAAGAAGAGATGATGCCATGCGGAAAGGATGCCTGCAGCTGCTGTTTTTTGGCAATGGAAAATAAATGACTTAAGTTCTTTTCATATGCTTTTGCATCCATGATCGTTTCACAGGGGATCGTAATATAATACCGTTCAAAAATATAGCGGGAATAATAGCCCTCACGTCCCTGAAAGGTCTTCTGGGCATTAATATGCTGCAGAGTCCGGTTGATGGAATCAATACTGGATTCTATTTTCCTGATTTTTTCGCTGGCAAGTTTTTTCCCGTCATTTAATAAATGTTCAAACTCAAGTTCCCCATCTGTATTCACATAATTCTTCAGATCCTTGAGCGGGATGCCGAGATCAATGCAGAGGATGATCGTATCGAGTATCATAATCTGTTCCAGGGAATAGTAGCGGTATCCACTTTCGGGATTGACGTATGACGGAACCAATATCCCCAGCCTCTCGTAGTAGCGCAGCGACTGGACGTTGACATTTCTTAATTTTGCAAGCTCTCCGATTGATAAAAAATTGTTCAAGAGATCCCCTCCATAACTATATGCATATAATAAGGTTTTTATGTATTATAAAAAAGAATCAGCATTTTATCAACAAAAAATTGAAAAAAATTTCAAATCTATCTATTGACTCTATGATAGTCATATAGTTTAAGATGCGGTGTGAAATTAAAAACACAGCTACAAGATTATGGAGGTGGAAGAACTATGATTAGGAAACTGCTGAACAGTATCCGGGAATATAAGGCTGCTTCAATACGGACTGCGGTGTTTGCAGGCTTGGAAGTCTTATTGGAGATAATTATTCCTTTCTTTATGGCGGATATCATTGACAAGGGAATCTATGGCGGAGATATGAATGTCCTGCTGAAATTAGGCGTTATGATGGGAATCTGCGTTATTGCCGGTTTGCTGCTGGGATTTTTTGCGGGAGCGGAAGCAGCCAATGCCTCTGCGGGCTTTGCCAAAAATCTTAGAAAAGATATGTATTATCATATTCAGGAATTTTCGTTTGCTAATATTGACAAATTTTCAACAGCAAGTCTGGTTACAAGGTTGACAACAGATGTTACGAACATTCAGAATGCCTATATGATGATTATACGGATTGCGGTAAGAGCACCGCTTATGCTGATATTCGCGTTAATCATATCCTGGACGATCAACTGGAAGCTGGCACTTATTTTCCTTATTATGATTCCGGTACTGGGAGGCGGCCTGGTATGGATCATATTAAAATCACATCCGATTTTTGAAAAGGTATTTAAGCAGTATGATAGCTTAAATGGTGTCGTACAGGAAAACGTAAGCGGAATCCGCGTTGTAAAGAGCTTTGTCCGTGAGGAGCACGAAAAGGATAAATTTCAGAAAATTTCCGCGAAGCTATTTGAAACCTTCTGCAAAGCGGAACGTTATATGGCATTAAATGCGCCATTGATGCAGTTGGTAGTATATGTGTGTATGATCCTTGTGTTCTGGTTTGGTGCACGAATGATCGTACTGTCAGGTGCAACGGAGCTTACGACAGGAGAATTGACCAGTCTGATCATTTATGCGATGCAGATTTTGACTTCCCTGATGATGTTGTCGATGGTGCTGGTTATGATTATCATTGCACAAAGCTCGGCAGAGCGTATCGTTGAGGTGCTGGATGAAAAAAGCAGCCTGTCAAATCCAAAACATCCGGTTATGGAGGTTATGGATGGAAAAATATGCTTTGAACATGTAGATTTCGGCTATTCTGATAATAAGGAAAAATTGTGCCTAAAGGATATTGACCTGAATATTTCTTCCGGACAGACAGTTGGAATCATCGGTTCAACGGGTAGTGGAAAAAGCAGCTTGGTTTCGCTGATTCCACGCTTGTATGATGTTGCCGGAGGTAACGTTTATGTTGGCGGCATAGATGTAAGAAGCTATGATATCAAGACGCTCAGGGATAATGTTGCGGTCGTTCTTCAAAAGAATACGCTTTTTTCCGGAACGATCAAGGAGAACCTGCGCTGGGGAAATGAATCGGCCTCCGATGAGGAGCTCATCCATGCATGTAAGCTGGCACAGGCGGATGAATTTGTTACAGGACTTCCGGATGGATACGATACTTATATTGAGCAGGGCGGAACAAATGTATCCGGCGGGCAGAAGCAGCGATTGTGTATTGCTCGTGCGCTGCTGAAGAAGCCGAAGATTCTTATCCTCGATGATTCTACAAGCGCGGTCGATACAAAAACAGATGCTCTGATCCGGCGTGCGTTTAATGAAGAAATTCCGGATACGACTAAAATTATCATTGCACAGAGAATCTCATCTGTGCAGGATGCCGATATGATCGTTGTTATGGATGGGGGACATATTGATGCAGTAGGAACACATGAGGAACTTATGAAAACAAATGCAGTCTATCAGGAGATTTACCAGTCTCAGCAAAAAGGAGGGAGAAACGAATGAAACAGTATGATGGAAAAACCATTAAACGCCTGATGCGCTATATCTATGACCATGCAAGAGGCATGTTTATACTGGCTGCTGTATGTGTACTTCTTTCTACGGCAGCAAATACGGGTGGCTCCATGTTTATCCAAATATTGATCGATAAATATATTGAACCGCTTCTTATGACCGACCATCCGGTATTTTCAGGTTTGATAAAAATGCTTGCGCTGATGGGCAGCGTTTATTTGCTGGGTGCGTTGAGTACATTGCTGTACAGCCAGCTGATGGTTAACATTTCGCAGGGCTGCCTGAAAACGATCCGCGATGATATGTTTAATCATATGCAGACACTTCCGATCCGGTATTTTGACACTCATACACATGGAGATATCATGAGTCATTATACGAATGATACGGATACACTGAGACAGTTTATTTCACAGGCACTTCCACAGCTGTTTTCCAGCGTGGTGAGTGTGGTTTTCGCATTCTGCATTATGCTATATTACAGCGTTCCGCTTTCATTGGTGGTTGTGGTAATAACCATTCTTATCCTGTTTATCACTAAATATATTGCAGCACACAGCACCAGATCTTTTGGAAGACAGCAGACCTCTCTTGGAAACATAAATGGATACATCGAGGAAATGCTGGAGGGTCAGAAGGTTGTAAAGGTATTTTGCCATGAAACCAAGGCAGAAGAAGGATTTGACAAAAAGAATGAACAGCTGTATCAGGATTCACGAAATGCAAACAGATATGCCAATATTCTGATGCCGGTATTAAGTCAGATCGGAAACCTCCAGTACATCCTGCTTGCGATACTGGGCGGCTGTCTGGCTCTCAGCGGAAAAGGAAATATAACAGCAGGGGCAGTAGTTGCATTTCTTTCGCTATCCAAAGCATTCTCAATGCCGATTCAGCAGATATCCCAGCAGATGAGCATGGTATCAATGGCACTTGCCGGGGCACAACGTATTTTTGCCCTGATTGATGAGCAGCCGGAAACAGACGATGGATATGTCACCTTGGTCAATGCAGAGGAGACCGATAACGGATTATGTGAGTGCGAGAAATATACCGGAAATTATGCCTGGAAGCATCCGCATCATGACGGCACCATTTCATATATCAGAATGAAGGGTGACATTCGCATGAAGGAGGTGGATTTTGGGTATGTACCGGAAAAACTGATATTGCATGGAGTAACTGTCTATGCAGAACCGGGACAGAAGGTGGCATTTGTAGGATCTACAGGTGCCGGAAAAACAACGATCACAAACCTTATCAACCGGTTTTATGATATAGACGATGGAAAGATCCGCTATGACGGAATCAACGTTAACAAAATAAAAAAAGCAGATCTGAGGCGTTCTCTTGGAATCGTACTCCAGGATACATACCTGTTTACCGGAACAGTCCTTGATAACATCCGTTACGGAAAATTAGACGCAACAGATGAAGAATGTGTAGAAGCAGCAAAGCTTGCAAATGCAGACGATTTTATTCGTCGCTTGCCGAATGGCTACCAGACGATGCTTACCGGAGCAGGGGAAGATTTAAGCCAGGGGCAGAGGCAGCTTTTGGCGATTGCGAGGGCAGCTGTAGCTAATCCACCGGCTATGATATTGGATGAAGCTACCTCCTCTATTGACACCAGAACTGAAAAAATCGTACAGGATGGTATGGATAAGCTGATGAAGGGCAGGACAACCTTCGTAATAGCACACAGACTGTCAACGATACAAAATTCAGATGTTATCATGGTATTAGATCATGGACGTATCATTGAGAGAGGAAATCATGAAAGCCTTATCGAGAAAAAAGGAACCTACTATCAGCTGTATACGGGAGCCTTTGAGATGGAATAGACGATAGTATTCGTTTTTAGAATTTCTTAATAAACTGTTTACGAAAACATTAGCACTCACCACTTGACAGTGCTAACAATTCGAGGTATAACATAATCAGAACAAAGGAAAGGAACAAAAAGAGAAAAAGAAACATCAAATGGAGTTCCTAAACATCCCAGTTCCAAGATCATATATGACCAAGGAAACAAGGTAACAATTAACAGATTTATGAAAAGGAGAGATGACTTATGTTGATGCCTAGTATTTTTGGAGAGAACTTATTTAATGATGATTGGATGAATTTCGGATTTCCTGAGGTCGACAAGGCTCTGTATGGGAAGCATTCACAGAACATGATGAAGACAGATGTCAAGGAAACAGATGACGGCTATGAGGTAGACATTGATCTTCCTGGATTTAAGAAGGATGAGATCAGTGCAAAGCTTGAAAATGGTTACCTGACCATCAGCGCAGCAAAGGGTCTTGATAAGGATGAAACTGATAAGAAGGGTAAATACATCCGCAGGGAGCGTTATGCAGGTTCTATGAGCCGAAGCTTCTATGTAGGTGAGAATCTTACCCAGGACGATATCAAGGCAAAGTATGAATCCGGTATTTTGAAACTTGTCGTTCCGAAGACCGAGAAGAAGGCTATCGAGAATAACCGTTACATTGCAATCGAGGGCTGATTTCTCCGATGACAGCAGCGTATTGATAGAATTTGATGATGAGTCCTAGTGTATAGAAGGAAGTGAGTAGCATGGATAAGAATCCAAAGCATCCGTTAAAGAAGAGAAAAGTGCAGCAGAAAGTAAAGCTTGCAGCCGGAAATGGCGAGGGAGAGCATGAGACTTCTGGCAAGCATAAGAAGCATTACGAATAAAATTGAATGATGAGTTTGATTTTGGACACCGCAGCAGTGATTGCTGCGGTGTCTTTTTTTGCGTGGAGCTGAAAGAGTTAAAAAAGTGATTCTTTGTTCGAATTTCCCTTGACTCTATGAATATCATATAGTTTAGAATCTAACATGAAAATAAATCATTTGGTTCAAAAGAAAGGCGTGAAAATAAATGGCACATTATGCAAGTCAATGTGTTCATTGCACTGACTCCCAGAAGACATGTGTAAGAACACAGCTGAAGGATGAAAATGAAAATGTATTTTATGAGCAGATGTATGAATGTGGCAATGTTTCCTGCAAAGTGAACAGAGGAATTTCACACATACAACGGGACATTCGAATGGCAGATGAGAAAAAGATGAAAGGAGTAAAAAAACATGAAGAAAATCATTACCATAGGACGGGAACTCGGAAGCGGAGGGCGAACAATAGGAAAGATGGTGGCAAACCGCCTGGGAATACCTTATTACGACCGGGAACTGATAGATAAGACGGCGGAAAATTCGGGTCTGGCAACGCAATACATTGAATCCAGCGAGCAGCGAATAACAAACAGTTTTTTGTACAATCTTGCAATGGGAACCAGCTATGGATATGGAATTTTACAAAATGCGAATCGCCAGACATTACCGCTTGCGGAACAAATTTATGAAGCTCAAAGGGAGGTGATAACAAAGTTTGCAAGGCAGGGAAGATGCGTCATTGTAGGGCGCGGTGCCGACCAGATCCTTGCGGAACGGGAAGATATATTGCGGGTATTTATCTATGCAGATATGGACAAACGTATTGAACGGGGAATACAGGAATATGGAATGGCAAAGCAGACGGCAGAAAAGGAAATTGAAAAGTCGGACAAGGAGAGAAGCCGCCATTATAACACATTTACGGATAAAATATGGGGCGACCGGCATAACTACGATTTGCTGTTAAACAGCAGCAAAATGGGTTACGAAAACTGTGCAAAAATAATCTGCAGTCTGGCAGAAGAGATGTGAAACGAAAAGGAGACAAATACGATGACAATGAATGAAAATATCAAATTAATGGAAGACAGATTACATAAGCTGGAAAGCAGCGAGAAAGAGAATTTTGGCGTTTGCAGAAAAATAAGACGGAATATCCGAAATCTGCGTAAGAAAATCGAGAATTCGTAAAGAAAAGCATCTGTGGGAAGTATCTTTCAGAAAATATAGGAGAGCCGATTATGATAATCATATGGTTTAAAATCCGTACGAAATTAAAAACAAAGAGATTTAATCATGGAGGTTAAAAGATTATGAGTTCAAAAGAAACGGAAAAAAATCCGCTTGCGTCAGCCTCGATTGGAAGTCTGATGATGAAATATGCCATTCCCAGTGTTGTCGCACTGGTCGTGAATGCACTATATAATATTGTCGATCAGATTTTTATAGGATGGGGAGTGGGTACATTAGGAAACAGTGCAACAAATGTTGTATTCCCACTCAATATGGTTGTTATGGCGCTGGCGCTGCTGCTTGGAGATGGAGGTGCAGCTTATTTAAGTCTGGAGCTTGGGCGCGGAAACAAAGAAAAGTCAGAAAAAGGCGTAAACAATACATTTTCATGGCTGATTATTGTGGGAATCATTTTTTGCATTATTTGTGTGATATTTTTAAAACCATTGACAGCTTTGTTTGGAGCAACACCTGATAACCTCAGTTACGCATTGGAATATGGGAAAATTGTTGTACTGGGATTTCCTTTTGTTATTATTGGCTGTGGAATGTGTTCTCTGATCCGTGCAGATGGCACTCCACAGCTTACGATGATTGCAATGCTTGTAGGATGCCTGTCAAATGTGGTTCTGGATGCATTATTTGTTCTTGGCTTTGGATGGGGAATGAAAGGAGCGGCATTTGCGACCGTTATCGGACAGATTTTAAATTTTGCAATCAGCATGTGGTATGTCCCAAGATTCAAAACTGTGAAAATTTCTACAAAAGCAATGAAGCCCGAATTTGGGATGCTAAAGAAAATGTCTGGTTTCGGAGTGTCCAGCTTTGTATCTCAAATCGCAATCGCAATTATTATGACAGTAATCAATTATTACCTTGTGCATTGCGGTATGAATTCGGAGTACGGTGCAGATATTCCCCTGGCAGCGTTTGGCATAGTTATGAAGTTTAACACGATTTTGATATCCATTGTAACGGGTATTGGAACAGGAGCACAGCCGATCGTCGGATATAATTATGGCAGGGCGGATTATAAACGGGTAAAGAAAACGCTATGGATTGCAGTAAAAACAGCAACGTTGTTTGCAGTTATTTTCTTTGTTATTTTCCAGGTTTTTCCGCGATCTCTTACAGCTATGTTTGGGGACCAGGGGGAACTGTATACAGAATTTTCTGTTATGTCATTCCGGATTTTTACTCTATTATGTTTCCTAAACGGATTTCAAACAGTCGCAGCAATTTTCTTCCAATCTATCGGAAAACCGGTATTGTCCGGCGCGATTTCCTTAAGCCGCCAGATCTTATTTTTAATTCCGGCTGTAATGATCTTGTGTAATTATATTGGAATCAAAGGAGTATTGTGGGCTGGCCCGGTAGCTGATGGTCTGGCATTTATTTTTGCTCTTGCACTGATTCTTATTGAAATTAAGAAAATAAATCATTTGGAACAAGACTAATAGTGGAACGAGCCTGTGAAAAAATTTCTGTAAATTAAACAATATAAGGGGCTTCTATGATAAAATATTAAAATCATAGGAGGCCTTTTATTATGGCAAACAGAAA
>CAVDTR010000037.1:0-26959 GCA_963612015.1 Lachnospiraceae bacterium
AATCTGATGACAGTTCGTGTGAGCAAGTCAGCGACAGCTCATGAGGTCAGTAACATGTAATCTGGCATATTTATTAGCCAATACCTATTTGATGTTTTATTACACAAACTGTGTTGGACTGGGCGCAGGAGGTGTCGGCATTATGTTTGTAGTGTCGAAAATCATTGATGCCATCACAGACTATACAGTAGGTGTTCTGGCAGACCACACCAATACCAGAATGGGACGCTTCCGGCCATGGCTTTTGGCAGGAGCACCGGTGCTTGCAATAGGAATGGTTTTACTTTTTTCTGTACCAATGGGATGGAGCAAAACAGCACAAATGGCATGGGCTTTTGTGACATACGCTATTTTTTGTCTGGGATATACAATTGTTAACATCCCAATGCTGCCGATGCTGACTACCTTATCAAAAACTCCGGCGGAGAGAACCATAATTGCAACAACAAGAACATTTTTTGCTAACTTTGGTTCATTGACTTCCTCACTGTTTGTATTGCCAATGATTTATTTCTTTGCCGGAAGCAAGACAGCAGTGGGAGCAGAGCTTGCAAAGGGATACAGGAATACAAATATGGTGCTTGGGCTTGCAGTATTAATCCTGTTATGCATCAGCGTGTTTAATACAGAGGAGATCAATCCGCCGATTATCCTGGAGGGCAAAGAAGAAAAAAGAAATATTTTCAAAGATATGAAAGCAGTATTTACCAATAAATACTTTATCATGATTCAGGTAAACGTATTTTCTACCTACCTTGGTCTGCTGGCAATGTATGCAGCAATTCAGTATTATTATACGTACATTGTACAGGATGTTTCGGTTATGTCAGTTGCCCTTACATTATTGACAATTGTGGCTATTCCAATGATGATGTTTGGAGCATTCTTGAATAACAGGAAAAACATTGACAAGGTTAAAATCATGCAGTTAGGAAATATTCTGAATTTCCTTGGATACCTGATTTTATTCTTCAATAAGAGCGCTCTGGGAGCAACCTTAGCGATCTGCGTTGTGGGATTATCATGGGGATTTCGTGGAAACATGCAGTTTGCAATGTTCTCGGATGTGTGTGATTATGGCGAGTATAAAAATGGAAGATCTATGGCTGGTACCCAGACCGCTGTTTACTGTTTTATCGGAAAATTTGCGTCGGCAGCAGCAAATGCAGTTGTGGGAGCCTTGCTTGTATGGGGAGCATATGATGCCAAGCTGTTGGATGCAGCCCTTGCAGCAGGAGAAAGCCTCACAGAAATGTATCCTAAAATGATAACATCCATCAATCTCTCTTTTGCAGGAATTGGAATGGTGACAGCAGCCATCTGCTTTTTATCCGTGCTGGGCTATGATTTGGATAAAAAGTATCCTGCTATCAGAAAAGAATTAGATGAGCGTCGTGCAAAAATTGAAAAAAAGTAGTGAAAAAATATGGAGGAATAAAATGAACGGGCATTGGAAAAATAAAAGCGGAACATGGGATTTTGAATCATTATATTTTTTGAAATATGAGGAGTGTGAGGCTGTTTTCAGAAGCCTCCCGGCTCCGGAGCCTGAGGAGATGAATGGAGAATATTCAGGTCATATGCTGAATTATATCCAGCCAAGGGTACATGCCCTGGCAGATGGGGTTACAGACTGGCTTGGAAAGTGTTTCCGCCCTGTCAGCAGGATCAAAGGTGAGACAGGTGAAGGTTATAACGCGTACAGAAGTAATGGTGTGTATCTGCGTGGAAACCAGCTCGCGTGGAGCATTGGACCGTCCAGATTGGATGGGCAGCCTGCTATGCTTGCGGACTACAGATATTTTGACAATGATTTAAGACCAAGCCAGTTGGTTGATGAGGTTCGAAAAGCAGGTGAGGGCTTATACTTTGGAATGGGAATCAGTGATGCATCTGAATTGGAGCCTGTTGCATGGAAACCAAATTATTTTATTCTGACAGGACCCAGAGGGCCGTGGGTAGGAGCTGACAAGAATGATCCGATTGTAGAAGGAGAGAGCACAGATGATGAGAAATGAGCATTGGGCAATATATCGTGGAGAATGGGATTTTGAGGCATTGCATTTTTTGAAATATGATCAGTGTGCTTTGGTGTATTCCACGCTGGAAGCACCTGATATCGATGAACTAAATGGTGAATTCGGTGGACATGTGATTGATTTATTCCAGCCAAAGGCATTAGAGCTGACAGAGAAAAATGGGTTTGAATTTGTCGGAAAAGCATTTCAAAGGACAGACCGTATCAAAAATTCTGAGGGCGAAGGATATTGCATTTGGAAAAAAGACGGGAAGTACATCAGAAACTGTCAGTTTGGATTCAGAACCGGACCATCCCAGATGGATGGAATGCCGGCTGTATTGGTGGACTGGAAGTGCTTTGATGAGGAGACGTCATCCTATTTTGGAGTAGATGAAATCCGTAAAGCCGGCAAGGGTCTTTATTTTTGCATCACTGTCAATGATAAGCCGGTGGATAACGAACCGGTTGCAGGAAGACCGAACTTCTGGATTATGACCAAGCGGCGTGCTGACTGGATCGGTCCAGACGAATCGTATCCAATAAATGCGGAATGGACAAATGGCTTGTAAAGAGATTACTGTTGTGATAACTTTAAAGATAGAAAATAGAGAAATGAGGATTAAAAATTGGAAATTGAACTTACAAGTCCCCGAAAAGAACGCTCTATGCAGACCAAAAAGAAAATATTTGATGCAGCACTGCATTTGCTGGAGGCATACGGATATGAGTATTTGACAGTAGCAAATATATGTAAAACAGCCGAGGTGTCAAATGGAAGCTTTTATCATTTTTTTCAAAATAAGGACGCTTTGCTTGAGTATTATTTAGTAGCAGCATTTGAAAAATATGAAGATGAATTTTCTAAGCCGCCAACAGGAAATGTCGTATTGGATTTATCGAGATGTTATGAGTTATACTTGTCGTTTTTATTAGAACAGAAGCTGGAATTTGTCCAGAATTATTACACTACAAAGAATAAAGCGCTTGATAACCATGATCTAAATAATCTGAAGGGCCGTAATATACCGATTCTGTTTCGAACAGTTGAACTCATAAAAAATGCGCAGCAGGATGGATATATCAGACCAAATGTTGAGCCTGAGGAGCTGGCAGATGCATTATGTGTATTGGAAAAAGGTAATATTTTTGACTGGTGTGTGGCAGATGGAGCGTATGATTTAAACAAACAATCGATGCATATGGTAAAAGTATATATGTACTACTATATGACAGAGAAGTTTCTGAAACAATTCGATGGTTTTTATGAAAAAAGCTAAGTAGTCAGAAAAGGAGGTGCATCGTTAGATCGGTTGCGCCTCCTTTTTGGAAAGAGGAAATATGGACAGAAAGATGAAAAAAAGAGGCTTTTCAGGAACGAAAGGCGACAGAAAACAGATATGGGAAGATGACCACAGAAGGCTGGCAAGGCAGGCGGCAGAGGAGGGGATTGTTCTATTAAAAAATGAGAATCATTTCTTGCCGTTGGAAGCCGGAAGCAGAATAGCCTTGTATGGGGCTGGAGCAGCATATACGGTTAAGGGAGGAATCGGTTCGGGTGACGTAAATGAAAGGGAATGCATTTCTATATGGCAAGGAATGAAACATGCAGGCTTTGACATTTCAAATGACGACTGGTTGAATAATTATGTTCAGAGTTACCGGAAAGCAAGGGAAGAATGGAAGAATCACATTTTAAAGCGCACAGCGGAAAATAAAAATCCAAAGGAAAATTTTTTTACAATATATACTAATACACCGTTTGAAATGCCATGCGGGGCAATGATTGAAAAAGCGGACGCAGATGTCAAAACGGCCTTTTTCATCATAAGCAGAATTGCAGGAGAAGGGGCTGACAGATATGAGAAAAAGGGAGACTACTATCTGACTGATGAGGAGTATGCCCTGCTTGCATCTATCAGCCGTTATTACGAAAATGTAATCGTAGCAATCAATACCGGTGGTCAGATAGATCTTTCATTTATAGATGAATTTCACAATATAAAGGCAGTGTTGTATATTTCCCAGCCGGGAATGGAGGGCGGAAATGCATTTGCAGATGTGATTCGCGGTAAAGTCAATCCATCGGGGAAATTAGCGGATACATGGGCATATCAATATAGTGATTATCCAAATGCACGGACATTTTCACATAATAACGGAAATATTGAAAAGGAGCTATATACTGAGGGAATTTATGTGGGATACCGTTATTTTGATTCCTTTGATAAAAGGGCAAGATATGGATTTGGTTATGGTATGTCATATACGGATTTTTCTATGAAGCTTCAAGGCATAGAAAAGACTGGCAGGGAAACAATACGTATCCTGATAGAAGTGGGAAATTGCGGAAGGTATGACGGAAAAGAAACAGTTCAGATTTATCTGTCAGCTCCATCGAAACATGCAGCTAAAGCAGCGAGATGCCTCATAGGATATGAAAAAACAGGATTATTAAAGCCTGAAGAAAGGGCTCTGTTAGAAATCAATATTTCTGTAGAAAGCTTATATTATTACAATGAAGAAAAATCTGGCTGGATGCTGGATGCGGGATTGTATGGCATATGGATCGGTTCGGATTTAGAAAACAGCAGTCTGGCAGCGGGAATAGCAGTAGACGCGGATGTCCTTGTCTGTAAGCTCAGACATGTATGCAAAATGCAGGAAAATATCAAAGAGCTTGCACAGTCACAGGAAAAACGTGATGGGAAAGAAAAACAATATATTGCAAAAATAAAAGAAAATGGTATGCCGGTTGTTCCATTGAAGGCTTCGGATTATGGGACAAGCTCACCAATATACAGGCAGAATAAAGAAATCTATGACAAAGAAGCCATGGAATTTGTGAATACATTATCGATAGATCAATGTATAAAGCTGGCAGCAGGGGATCCGGCAAAGGCGCAGGGCGGAAATCTGGGAGCAGCGGGCAGTACAGTTCCGGGTTCAGCAGGAGAGACAAGTGATTGTGCCATAGACCGGGGGCTTGCAAGTATTGTTCTTGCAGATGGTCCGGCAGGTCTAAGACTCATGAAATATTATCATATATATAATGGGAAATTGGTACCAATGCCATTCGAGTTTTCGCTGGAGGGAGGAATTTTCTACGAAGAAAAAGAAAAGCTTCCGGGAGAGCGATACTATCAGTATACAACAGCAATTCCTGTTGGGACGATGCTTGCACAGACATGGAATAAACAGCTTGTGTATGAAATTGGCGACATGATAGGAAAGGAAATGAAATTTTTCGGCGTAACATTATGGCTGGCGCCGGGCATGAATATCCATAGAAATCCTTTGTGTGGCCGGAATTTTGAGTATTACTCAGAAGATGCATATCTTACTGGAACTATTGCAGCAGCGATCACAAAGGGCGTACAATCAAATGAGGGCTGTGGTACTACCATAAAACACTTTGCATGTAATAATCAGGAAGATAATCGTATGGGCTCAGACAGTGTAATTTCAGAGAGGGCACTGCGTGAAATATATCTGAAGGGGTTTGAAATTGCTGTGAAGGAAGCCGGTCCAATGAGTGTGATGACAAGCTACAACCTGATCAATGGAGTACATGCAGCAAACAGTATGGATTTGTGTACGAATATTCTTCGCAATGAGTGGAATTTTGATGGGATGATTATGACGGACTGGACTACCACTGAAGTGGATGAATCATGTACAGCATCAGGCTGCATGAGGGCAGGCAATGATCTGGTTATGCCGGGAAATATCAGTGACAGTGATAACATGTATAAAGAGCTGAAGGATGGAAGTCTGAATGAGGCAGATCTCAGAGCCTGTGTATCGAGAATTGTGTCAGCGATATGGAAATCCGACCAGTATGAAGAATAAGGGAGTATCCCGGAGCTTGTGAGAACCTTCAAGCTGATGTAAGATAAAATTACTCAGTTTGGAGGTTCTATAATGGGTGCAGTACATAGTACCATATGAAAAACATAATATTATATTTTGCCGAGCAAGTATGTCTCTGCTCTGGTATCTTTGTATCTAAATATTTCCTGCGATTCCCCAGTCAAATGTATCATCTATTCCCAGTTGTGTAGTTAAAGCTAATATTGGCATTTCCCAACAGCTTATGGGTAGTTATAGATGCATCGGGAAACTAAGGCTGACTTCCCGATGCCCAATCTGATTGTATCTTTGATGTAAACGTCAGATGCTGTGGATGATTTCCTATGTGGCGATTTATGCAACCGTGTATTTCTTCGCGATCGACAAGGTGCATGGCGTATTGCAGATGGCGGTTGTCCTGGCAATCCCTGTCATCGGATTATACAACGGACAGCGTGGAAAGAACGTGAGCGTAAATCGGATCATGAAGTGGGTGTTTTATCTATATTATCCGCTGCATCTGTTCGTCATTGGGATGCTGCTGCATTTTTGGAACATCCGGTAAAATGAATATAGGAAGAACAAGCGCGCCCGTGTGGGCACGCAAGTGCAAATAGTAGGACTGGCTCTTATTTTGTGGGCGAGGACGGATGTAAATACATAGAGTGGGTGTATTCTTTAGGTGAGAATAAATATTCAATAAATGTAAAAAGATGCTATATTGTTGGCAGAATTTGTGCTATAATCAATAAAATATATAATTTGGGTGTACTATGACATGGCTATATAGGAAAGAATGTGAGGATTTATATTAGACAGTGATATGGCAGTAAAGTATTATGCAGTAAAAATCGGAAAAGTTCCGGGGATATACCGAACCTGGGATGAGTGTAAAAAGATGGTGGACGGATTTCCAAACGCCAGATATAAGAGCTTTCTGACACTGGAGGAGGCAAAGAACTTTGTCGGAGACCAGATGCAGGAGACAGATCCAAAGGAGCTGGATGCGTATGCGTTTGTGGACGGATCTTTTAACGTGGCGACCGGCGTGTATGGCTACGGCGGTTTCTTAACCTACAAGGGCAGGCGCTATGTGTTACAGGGAAGCGGTTCGGATGCGGAGATGGCTGCGATGCGGAACGTCGCGGGGGAAGTCCTCGGAAGCACAGCGGCGATCGAGGAGGCAATCCGGCAGAGTATTCCGGAACTTACGATTTTTTATGATTATCTGGGAATTGAAATGTGGGCGACCGGTGCGTGGAAGCGCAACAAGAAAGGCACCATTGCCTACCATGATTTTATCCAGAGCACCAAAGACAAGATCAAGCTTCATTTTGTGAAGGTAAAAGGGCATTCTGGGGTGGAAGGCAATGAGGAAGCGGATCGTCTGGCGAAGGAAGCAGTAGGGATCAGCGGATAATCTGATTAGGGCAAAGGAATTTTTGTGTATGGGGAATGGCGATACAAAAAATGAATTGGATTTGATGCATATTAAGGCGGAAGTACTTGAACAGATGAGCAGCCCGGTGGTGGTATTTGACCAAGATGACCGGATTCAGGTATACAACGTGGCTGCAAAGCATTTACTTGGGATCACGGATGGTATTACCTTGCGGAAATTTGTGCAGGATATCAACCTGCGGTATCTGTTGACACCGGAACGCAGCGAGAAGATCATTTCAAGCATGGTCACTCTGGCAGACAGTCTGCACATGGCGGTGATCGCGGAGGGCGTAGAGGAAAAGTCAAAAATCGAGCTGCTTCGGAGAGTCGGATGCAGGATCGTGCAGGGATATTACTACTCAAAGCCTTTGACGGTGAAGCAGTACGAAGCATATCTTGAGATACACGGACATGAGGATATGTGGAATTATATACAGGACATCAAAGAGAGGAAGACAGAATAGTGAGCATTTTAAATCTGGAGCTTAAGAAGGTTGTAGACGACAGCTACGAAATCGAGATCGGATACGAGCTGATGGACAAGCTGGTGGAGGATATCGAAAAGGGACTGGTTGGAAATATCCGCAGATTTGCAGTCATTACGGACAGCAATGTGCGGGATCTGTACGGAAAGCCGATCTGCGAACGGCTGATCCGTGCCGGTTACAGCGTGGATCTGTTTGTGTTTGCTGCCGGCGAGAAATCCAAAACGCGCGAGACCAAGGCAGATATCGAGGACGCAATGCTGGAGAAGGGCTACCGGCGGGACTGTTGCATCATCGCGGTCGGAGGAGGCGTTGTCACAGACCTTGCGGGCTTTGTCGCAGGAACCTACGGAAGAGGTGTTCCGTTCATCAATTATGCGACGACACTTCTTGCGGCGGCAGATGCATCGGTCGGTGGCAAGACTGCCGTTGACACACCGCTTGCAACCAACCTGATCGGACTGTTTTATCAGCCGAGCAAGGTATATATTGACATCGCGGCATGGAAATCCCTTCCGCCGAGACAACTGTCGAGCGGTATGGCGGAGACGATCAAGCACGCCTGCCTTGCAAGCTACGATATGTTCACGTTTCTGGAAGAAAATATGGAGCACATCTTGGAGTGCCAGAAGTTTGCCTGCGAGTATATCGCGGAGAGCAACTGCAAGATCAAATACAATGTTGTCATGAAAGATGAGCGCGAG
Organism: Lachnospiraceae bacterium; assembly: GCA_963612015.1. Classification (GTDB taxonomy): domain Bacteria; phylum Bacillota; class Clostridia; order Lachnospirales; family Lachnospiraceae; genus Roseburia. The sequence continues at coordinate 8,502 of CAVDTR010000037.1, forward strand.
AGCGGACTGCGCGAGGTGCTTAATCTTGGACACACGGTCGGACGCGCGATCGAGACGCAGAGCGATTACCGCCTGCTTCACGGCGAAGCACTTGCGATCGGTATGGCGGCACAGGTGCAGTTGTCTGCACGCCTTGGCTATATGTCTGAGGAGGAGGCACACCGCGTGATCGCACTGTACCAGAAGGCGGGATTATCGACAAAGATCCCGGAGTACATAGATCGCGAGGCACTTGTCAAGAAGCTTTACACCGACAAGAAGGTGCGAGATGGAAAGCTGCGCTTCGTATTGCAGAAGGGACTCGGAGATGTCGTGGAGTTCGCTCCGGGCGTTTTTGCAAAGCCAATCGAAGAAGAACTGGCAAGAGAGATCATAATGGAACTGGAATAGAAAAGGAGAGCGTAAGATGGAAGCAGTAAAGGATATTGTTTATGTGGGCGTGAATGACCATGAGGTAGATCTTTTTGAGGGACAGTATGTGGTGCCGAACGGAATGTCATACAATTCCTATGTGATCATGGACGAGAAGATTGCTGTAATGGATACCGTAGATGCCAATTTCGGCGAAGAGTGGATGAACAACCTGAAAAACGCAATGCAGGGAAGAACACCGGATTACCTGATCGTGCAGCACATGGAGCCGGATCACTCTGCCAATATCACACGGTTTGCGGACACATATCCAAATGCGAAGATCGTAGCATCCGCAAAGGCGTTTGTTATGATGAAGAACTTCTTCGGCACGGATTATCCGGATCGTCAGATCGTTGTAGGAGAGGGCGATACACTTTCACTCGGCGTTCATACATTAACGTTCGTGACCGCTCCGATGGTTCACTGGCCGGAGGTGATCGTAACCTACGATAGCGCCGCAAAGGTTCTGTTTTCTGCGGATGGCTTTGGTAAGTTCGGTGCATTGGATGTGGAAGAGGACTGGGCTTGTGAGGCGAGACGTTATTATATCGGTATTGTCGGAAAATACGGCGCACCGGTACAGACATTGTTAAAGAAGGCTGCAACACTTGACATTGAGCGGATCTATCCGCTTCACGGACCGCTTCTTACCGAGAACCTTGGATATTATCTGAACCTTTACAATATCTGGTCCAGCTATGGAGTTGAGAGTGAGGGCGTAGTGATCGCTTATGCATCTGTCTACGGCAATACCAAGAAGGCAGCGCTTTTGCTGGCAGACAAGTTAAAGGAATACGGATGCCCGAAGGTTGTTGTCAGCGATCTTGCGAGAGAGGATATGGCAGAGTGCGTGGAGGATGCGTTCCGCTACGGCAAGCTCGTACTCGCAAGCATTACCTACAACGGGGACGTGTTCCCATTCATGAAGGAGTTCATCAACCATCTGACCGAGCGCAACTTCCAAAATCGCACGGTTGGATTCATTGAGAATGGTTCTTGGGCACCGATGGCGACAAAGACGATGAAGGGTATGTTAGAAAATGCAAAGAACCTTACCTATTGTGCAAACGAGGTAAAGGTCACCTCCGCATTAAATGATGCCAGCATCGCACAGATCGATGCGCTGGCAAAGGAGCTTTGCGAGTAATAGCAGAATTTTATACGATAAGGAACGGGCGGGCAAACTCATTCGGGAGTGCCTGCCCCTTTTTTATGCTTTGGATTCCGCGGTAGAGGTCGTAGGAATAGCTGTCAAGCCGGAACAAAAAGTGGTACATCGGATCAAGCTGCGATATTGCGTCTGCGGGCTTTGTGATAAATGGAACCGCAGCGTGCTGTTTGATCCCGGAAAGGAGCGGCGCAGCATCTTTTCGGAAACCGAGTGCGCGCAGGTATGGTGTGTAACCGAGATCTGCTGCATCGCGGTACTGTTCTTTGGTGATGCCGAGCAGGATGTGCAGCAGTACGCGGCTGATCCGGGTGTAGGTCAGATCCTTGCTCTTTAGGCATAAGCAGAACTGCTCAAAACCGACAAACTCCGGCAGAAGTTTAAGGATCTTCCGCGAGAGATCGGGCGTACAGTCGGCGTACTTTTCATAGCCGTATGGCGCTTCTGCAAGCAGTTTTGTATAGAGTGCCTGTGAAAAATCATCCGGCTGTAAGTAGAGCCTGTTCTGGTAGTTCTCTAACAGAAGAGCGGCTGCGTGCGCGGGCATGAGATCATTGGAGGTGAGGCTGTCCGGATCGTCCTTTAGCAGGCGGCGGAGCGCCGTTGCCGATGCGTAGTGTGAATGCACCTCGGCGTTGTGATAGCCGTCACCGATGCGTGTGATCGGGCAGCCTTTTACAGGTACGGATGCAGTCCGGTTGAAGTCGATCAGTGCCTTTTCATATTCCAAAGCAAGAATGTTGTTCGGCTGTGATAGAAAGCGGGTGATTTCCTTTGCAGGATGATCCGGCAGAAGCTCGCTAAGTGCGGCAGCGCGCGCCGCAGGGAATGAAAGACCGTTTCTGGTATGGCGGTTTATCGCATCGTGGTAGGAGCGCGGTGCATCCTGCAAAAGCGAAGAAAGCTCTTGCAATATGTGAGGCTGATCCTCCTCCACGCCGTAGCCGAGGACGGAGACAACACCGGTACTTCCGAGCAGATATACACCGGCTTTTGCAAAGTATTCTGCGGATGCGGTCGACCAAAGAGATGGAAGCTCCAGCACAAGGTCTGCGCCGCCCTCAAGCGCCATCTGTGCGCGCGTGTATTTGTCCGTGATGGCGGGAACGCCCCGCTGTAAGAAGCTGCCGCTCATGGCAACGACGAGGTAATCCGCCCCGGTCTGCTCGCGCAGGGTATCCAACTGATATTTGTGTCCGTTGTGAAACGGATTGTATTCTGCAATTACGCCGACAACCTTCATAGAACCTCCAGTGTGTGAACGATCATGATAGGAGTAGTATCTCCATACGTTCATTTTTCATTTTAGCATGAAATAAAATACATGACAATTCGTGTATGTGAAGATTTTAACGCTTGTATACACGCAAAAGTAGGCGTATAATATGGATAGATTTTGCACAAAGGCTGTTCCCGATGTAGCGGGAAGCCTGAATTTATAATAGAAGGAGATATGAAATGAACGTATTAGTAATTAACTGCGGAAGCTCATCCTTAAAGTATCAGCTGATCAATTCCGACACCGAGAATGTTCTTGCAAAGGGACTTTGCGAGCGAATCGGAATCGATGGCAGACTTGTATATCAGAAGGCAGGGCTTGACAAGGAGATCACAGAGGCGGCTATGCCGACACACAAGCAGGCAATCCAGATGGTACTCGATGCACTTGTCAATGAAAAGACAGGTGCGATCAAAAGCCTTTCTGAGATCGATGCAGTCGGACACCGTGTCGTACACGGCGGAGAGAAGTTTGCAGCTTCCACGATCCTGACCGATGAAGTGCTTGCTGCGATCGAGGAGTGCAACGACCTTGCACCGCTTCACAATCCTGCAAACCTGATCGGTATCAACGCCTGCAAGGAATTGATGCCGAACACCCCGATGGTAGGCGTATTTGATACCGCATTCCATCAGACCATGCCAAAGAAAGCATACCTCTACGGTCTGCCGTATGAGTATTATGAGAAGTACAAGGTAAGAAGATACGGCTTCCACGGAACAAGCCACAGCTTTGTATCCAAGAGATGCGCAGAGTTCCTTGGAATGGATCTGAGCAATTCCAAGATTATTGTTGCACATCTTGGCAACGGTGCATCTGTCAGCGCAGTAAAGAACGGTGCCTGCGTGGATACCTCCATGGGACTTACCCCGCTGGAAGGACTTGTGATGGGAACCAGATCTGGAGACCTTGATCCGTCTATCCTTGAGTTCATCGCACAGAAAGAGAACCTTACACTTCCGGAAGTGATGAACATCTTAAATAAGAAGTCAGGTGTACAGGGAATGTCCCGCGTATCCAGCGACTTCCGTGATCTTGAGGCTGCCTATGATGAGGGCAACGAGCTTGCAATCAATGCGTGTGAGGTATTTGCATACCGCGTTGCAAAGTACATCGGTTCCTATGTGGCAGCGATGAACGGAGTGGATGCGATCGCATTTACAGCCGGAATCGGAGAGAACACCTCCTTTATCCGTGCCATGATCTTAGAGTATCTCGGATACCTCGGAATCACCATGGATGCAGAGGCAAACAAGGCGCGTGGTGTTGACACCGTGATCTCAACTCCAGACTCCAGGGTTAAGGTATGCATCATCCCGACCAACGAGGAGCTTGCAATCTGCCGTGAGACAGTTGACCTCTTATAAAAAGCATTACAAAAAAGTAAAATTATTTGTTGACAAACGAATTATGCGTATGTATAATTGTTTAGGTGTGAATGGGAGAATACTGTGATTATCAATATTTCAGACATTATCGAATCTGTAAATAAAGAGAGGACGGAAGAGGCTTCCATCGAGATGAAGACTTTTTCGTCGAGATTAGGTGATTTCCCAATTCTAAGCAGCAAGCCGATCGCGCTACATATTGCCAACCGCGAGAACAAAGAACTTTTGATCTCCGGAACGGTGGACATGCAGGTTGTGATCCCATGCGGAAGATGCTTGGAAGATGTACCAACAGATTTACATTTTGACATTGACAAGGTTCTTACGATGAAGGACGGAGCCATCGTTGATGAAGAAATGGAAGAAACGGACTACCTGATTGGGTTTGAACTGGATGTAGACCGACTTGTCTACGCCGAAATTTTGGTAAACTGGCCAATGAAAGTTCTGTGCAAGGACGATTGCAAAGGAATTTGCAAGGTTTGCGGGATGAACTTAAACAGTGGAGCCTGCGATTGCCAGAGAACAGAACTTGATCCAAGAATGGCAGCTTTCCAAGATATTTTTAAACAGTTTAAGGAGGTGTAAACAAATGTCAATTTGTCCAAAGAATAAATCTTCTAAGGGTAGAAGAGATAAGAGAAGAGCAAACTGGAAAATGTCTGCTCCGACTTTAGTTAAGTGCAGCAAATGTGGAGAACTTATGATGCCACATCGCGTTTGCAAGAACTGTGGATCTTACAACAAAAAAGAAATCATTCCACAGGACTAATCACGGAAAAGCGAGAGCTTGGGCGTAAATCGCTCAAGCTCTTTTTTGTTGACATAACACGGGGATTATCGTATATTCTTTAAAGAAGAAAAGACATTGCTTTTCGCACAGGAGGAGAGGACATGTCAGAGATGACGAGAGTGGTTCTGGATGCCATGGGTGGAGATAATGCACCACAGGCGCCTGTACAGGCTGCTGTTGATGCCATCCGTACCCGAACGGACATCAAGGTGATACTGGTCGGACAGGAAGAGGTCGTCCGCGAAGAACTTTCAAAATATGAATATCCGAAGGAGCAGATAGAGCTTGCCGATGCGCCGGAGGTGATCGAGATGGCGGAGCCGCCGGTTCTTGCGATCCGGAGAAAGAAGCAGTCCTCCATCGTGGTAGGACTCAATCTGGTAAAGAGCGGCGAGGCAGATGCTTTTGTATCTGCGGGAAGTACGGGAGCCGTGCTTGTCGGCGGACAGACGATCGTCGGCAAGATCCGGGGAATCCAGAGAGCACCGCTTGCACCGCTGATCCCGACGGAGACAGGCATCTCCCTTCTGATCGACTGCGGAGCGAATGTGGATGCGAGGGCAGAGCATCTTGTGCAGTTTGCCAAGATGGGCTCCATCTATATGAAGGATGTTGTAGGAATAAAGAATCCGCGTGTTGCGATTGTAAACATCGGCGCGGAGGAGGAAAAGGGCAACGCTCTGGTAAAGGCAACGATCCCGCTGTTAAAGGAATGCACAGACATCAATTATGTCGGTTGCATCGAGGCAAGGGATATTCCAAGAGGCGGAGCAGATGTCATCGTGTGTGAAGCGTTTGTCGGCAATGTGATTCTCAAGCTGTATGAGGGCTTAAGCTCCACGCTGATCGGAGTGATCAAGCAGGGACTAATGAGCACCTTAAAGAGCAAGATCGGTGCGGCACTTGCGCTGCCTGCACTGAAAAAGACCATCAAGAGCTTCGATGCCTCAGAGTATGGCGGAGCGCCGCTGTTAGGTCTTAATGGTCTTGTCGTAAAGACACACGGAAGCGCAAAGGCGAAGGAGATCACCAATTCCATTTTCCAATGCGTGACCTTCAATCAGGAAGATATCAATGGTAAGATCAAAGAAAATATTAAAGACTCACAGGAAGAGGAGTAGAAAGGAATCGAATTATGGAATTTGATATCATTAAGAAAATTATTGCAGAAGTATTAAACGTAGACGAGAACGAGATCACCATGGACTCTACCTTTATCGATGATCTTGGCGCAGATTCTCTGGATGTATTGCAGATCATCATGGGACTTGAGCAGGAGCTTGATATTGAGATCCCGGATTCCGCAGCAGAGCAGATCGTTACCGTAGGAGATGCGGTTGAGCAGATTAAGGCTGCACTCAACTAATGTGCACAGGGCGTTAAGCCCCCCGCAACTGAATAGTTTTACCGGTAATAAAGCCCTTGCCAGACACAAGGGCTTATTTCGCTTCATAGGAGACAAGTATCTGTGGAGCGCTCGATAGATAGAAAGGAAGAAGATATGTCAAGTCTGACCGATTTTGAAGATAAGATTGGGTATCATTTTAAGAATCAGGGGCTGCTGCGTCAGGCACTTACACACAGCTCTTATGCCAATGAGCGGCACATGAAGAAGTTGTCGGACAATGAGCGTCTGGAGTTTTTGGGGGATGCGGTCTTAGAGATCATTTCCAGTGATTTTTTATATCACAACTATCCGGATGTGCCGGAGGGGCAGCTTACCAAGCTGCGCGCGAGCATCGTGTGTGAGCCGACACTTGCGCTTTGCACAAAGGAGCTGGATCTGGGGGATTATCTCTACCTTGGCAGAGGCGAGAACCAGACGGGTGGAAGAAACCGCAAGTCCATTCTTTCGGATGCGCTTGAGGCAGTGATCGGTGCCATATATTTGGACGGTGGTTTTGCTAATGCAAAAGAGTTTGTGTTGAAGTTTATCCTGACGGATATTGAGCACAAGCAGCTCTTTTATGATAGCAAGACTATCCTGCAGGAGGTTGTGCAGGGGGAGCATGAGCAGCTGGATTACAGGCTTGTGGGAGAGAGCGGACCTGACCACGATAAGAGCTTTTCCGTGGAAGTGTGGATCGGGGAACAGAAGATCAGCGAGGGAAGCGGGCACACGAAGAAGGCTGCCGAGCAGGAAGCGGCATATCACGCGCTGATCAAACTGCGTGAACAGGAGTAAGGTATGTATTTAAAAAGCTTAGAAGTACATGGATTTAAGTCCTTTGCCAACAAAATCGTGTTTGAATTTCATAACGGAATCACCGGTATTGTCGGACCAAACGGAAGCGGTAAGAGTAACGTCGCAGATGCGGTGCGCTGGGTGCTCGGAGAGCAGAGCGCGAAACAGCTTCGAGGTGCGTCCATGCAGGATGTTATTTTTGCGGGAACGGAGAACCGCAAGCCGCTCAGCTATGCGTATGTTGCGATCACGCTTGACAACTCCGATCATCAGCTTGCCGTAGACTACGAGGAAGTGACGATTGCAAGACGTGTGTACCGTTCCGGCGAGAGTGAATACCTGATCAACGGGACACCGTGCCGACTTAAGGAAGTGACCGAGCTGTTTTACGATACGGGTATCGGAAAAGAGGGATATTCGATCATCGGACAGGGCCAGATCGACCGGATCTTAAGCGGTAAGCCGGAGGAACGCCGTGAGCTGTTTGACGAGGCTGCCGGTATCGTAAAGTACAAAAAGCGCAAGGCGACCGCGCAGAAGAAGCTGGAGAGTGAGCGGGATAATCTCGTCCGTGTCAACGATATTTTGGCGGAGCTGGAGCGACAGGTCGGACCACTGGAGCGTCAGTCGGAAAAGGCGAAGATCTACCTTAAGAAGAAGGAAGAACTGAAGGAATACGATGTCAATATGTTCCTGTTGGAGACTGCGCGCATTGAGAGGCAGCAGAAGGATGTGGAGGACAAGTACCACATCGCGGACGAGGAACTCAAAGAGGCAAATACCTCTTATGACAAGATCAAGAGCGAGTATGAACGCCTGGAACAGGGCATCGCGGAGATGGATGAGAAGGTCAACTCCCTGCGTGAGAACCTGAGCAATTCCTCCCTGACGAAGGAGAAGCTCGAAAGCCAGATCCACGTCTTAAAGGAGCAGATCCATACCGCAGAGATGACGGACGAGCACATGCAGAGCCGTCTGGATGCGATCGAGGCAGAGAAGCAGGAGCGTTTCGCTTTCAGAAATGAGTACGACGAGAAGAAAAAAGCACTCGACGAGCAGATTGCTGCGATCGAGACGAAGAAGGCAGAGGCACAGGAGGCGCTTGCCGCCATTCAGGCGGAGATCGCCAGATGCAATGCCGGGATCGAAAACGGACAGAATGAGATCATCACGCTTTTAAATAATAAGGCATCCATCAAAGCGCGTCAGCAGCGTTTCGATACGATGCTTGAACAGACCAATATCCGCAAGGCAGAGCTTACCAAGCGGCTGCTTGACCGAAAGACACAGGAGGCAGATTTAGAGTCTGTATACAAGCAGTACCAGAAGGAACTCGAACAGGTCAACTCTGTCTTGGAAGAGCAGAAGAAAAAGGAAGCGGCGCTCAATCTGTCCGCCCATGAGTGGAAACGCAAGAACGAGGAGAACGACCGCAAGATCGAAGAAGCGATGGCTCTTTTCCACAAGCAGGAGTCAAGGCTGGAATCCTTAAAGAATATCGCGGAGCGCTATGACGGCTACGGCAACAGCATCCGCAAGGTCATGGAGCAGAAGGCAGCAAACAAGGGCTTGCTTGGCGTTGTATCCGATCTGATTCAGGTGGACAAGAAGTATGAGATCGCCATCGAGACTGCTCTCGGCGGCAACATCCAGAATATCGTGACGGAGGATGAGGAGACTGCGAAGAAAATGATCGCATTTTTAAAGCAGAATCGGTTTGGACGTGCAACGTTCCTTCCTCTTACGAGCGTCAGTGCAAGAAACAACCCGAAGAATGAGGAGGCACTTAAGGAGCCGGGCATCATCGGGCTTGCCAACAAGCTGGTAAAGTGTGATCCGAAATATGACGAGGTCGCAGCATATCTGCTCGGCCGCGTGCTGGTTGCGGATACGATCGACCATGCGATCGCGCTGGCAAAGAAGAATCATTACAGCTTACATATCGTAACGCTTGAGGGCGAGTATTTAAGCCCGGGCGGTTCCATGACAGGTGGTGCGTTCAAGAATACCTCCAACCTTCTCGCAAGAAAGCGTGAGATCGAGGAGCTGGAGGCACAGATCGCCAAACAGGAAAAGACAATCGAGGAGCTTAAGAACCGCAAGGAGGACATACTGACGGCGCAGGCACTCGGCGAGGACGAGCTTGAAGAGTTAAAGCAGGCGATACAGGAACAGTACATTTTGCAGAATACCGCGCGTCTGAATGCGGAGCGTGCAAAGCAGCAGCAGGCGGAGAGCGAGAACGTATTTGCGGGCTTGAAGAATGAGAGCGCGCAGATCGAGCAGCAGCTTTCGGAGATCGAGCTGAACAAGCAGAAGATCGCGGATGAGATCGCATATTCCAAGCAGCGCGAGGAAGAGATCGCAAAGGAAAGTGCCGAGTTCCAGAAGATATTAGAGGAACAGTCCAAGCTGGAGGAGGCTGCATCCGCAAAGGTTTCCGAAATCCTGTTAGAGCAGGCGAACGTGGGACAGAATGCAGGCTTTATCCGCGAGAACTTAGAACGTATCGACCACGAGATCGAGAAGTACGATCTTGAGCGGGAGAGTCTGGTGGAGAACGCGGCTGCGGCAAAAGAGGATGTGCAGAAAAAGCAGCATGACATCGAGGAGATCCAGAAAACGATCCTTGCATGTGATGATTCTGCGGTAAATCTGGAAAAGGAATTAAAAGAAAATCAGGAAAAGAAGGATGCGATGTCTGCGGAGTATCGCGGATTTTTCCAGAAGCAGGAGGAAATCAGCGAGCGCAAGAACAGCCTCGACAAAGAAATCTTCCGCCTGAACGCCCAGCGTGAGAAGTTAAAAGAGGCGGACGAGTATCAGACCAACTATATGTGGGAAGAATATGAACTAACCCCACACGCGGCGGAGGAACTGCGCAACGACAAGTACGAGGATCTTTCTTCTTTGAAGAAGATGATCACGGAGGTCAAGGACGAGATCCGCAGACTTGGCGATGTCAATGTCAATGCAATCGAGGAGTACAAGGAAATCTCCGAGCGGTACAGTCAGATGAAGACACAGCACGATGATCTGATCGAGGCAGAAGAGACCTTGATGCAGCTGATCGCGGAGCTTGACGAGGGAATGCGCAAGCAGTTTACCGAGAAATTCGCAGAGATCCAGCGCGAATTTGACATGTCCTTTAAGCAGTTGTTCGGAGGCGGACACGGCACACTTGAGCTGGTGGAGGATGAGGATATCCTTGAATGCGGAATCCGTATCATCGCACAGCCACCTGGAAAGAAGCTGCAGAACATGATGCAGCTGTCCGGTGGAGAGAAGGCACTTACCGCGATTGCGCTGCTGTTTGCAATCCAGGCATTGAAGCCATCGCCGTTCTGTCTGTTGGACGAAATCGAGGCTGCGCTTGACGATTCCAATGTCGGACGTTTTGCAGGCTATCTGAACAAGCTGACCAAGAATACACAGTTTATCGTGATCACGCACCGTAGAGGAACGATGACGGCTGCTGACCGTCTGTATGGTATCACCATGCAGGAAAAGGGCGTTTCAACGCTTGTATCGGTCAACCTGATCGACCAGCAGTTAGACAACTGATCGAAGTGACGCAATCTGGAGGTATATATGGAAGAACAATTTGAAACCCAGCAGCAGGAAGAACCGGAGAAGAAAAAAGGCTTTTTTAAGCGGCTGGTAGAAGGTCTTACAAAGACGAGGGACAACATCGTATCGGGGATCGATTCCGTATTCAGCGGATTTTCCCATATTGATGACGAGTTTTACGAGGAGCTTGAGGAGATCCTTATCATGGGCGATCTCGGTGTGCGTGCAACGGAAAATATCCTCGATTCCCTTCGTGAGAAGGTGAAGGAACAGCACATCAAGCAACCGCAGGAGTGCAAGCAGCTTCTGATCGACAGCATCAAGGAGCAGATGGCGGTGGAGGAGACGGCGTACCGTTTTGAGAACGAGAAGTCGGTTGTCCTTGTCATCGGTGTAAACGGTGTTGGAAAGACAACCACGGTCGGCAAGCTTGCGGGCAAGTTAAAGAATCAGGGCAAAAAGGTCATCGTCGCAGGGGCAGATACGTTCCGTGCAGCGGCGGGCGACCAGCTTAAGGAGTGGGCGAACCGCTCCGGCGTGGATATGATCGGCGGCACAGAGGGCGCAGATCCGGGCTCTGTCGTATATGATGCGACGGCGGCAGCAAAGGCGAGAAACGCGGATGTATTGCTGGTAGATACCGCAGGACGGTTACACAACAAAAAAAATCTGATGAACGAGCTTGGAAAGATCAACCGTATTCTTGAAAAAGAATACCCGGATGCCTACCGCGAGACGCTGGTTGTGCTGGATGCGACAACCGGACAGAACGCGCTTGTGCAGGCGAAGGAATTTTCCGAGGTTGCTGAGATCACGGGCATCGTCCTCACCAAGATGGACGGTACGGCAAAGGGCGGTATCGCAGTCGCAATCCAGTCGGAGCTTTCCGTTCCGGTCAAGTACATCGGCGTGGGCGAGACAATCGACGATCTGCAGAAGTTCGATCCGGATGCATTCGTGGAAGCGTTATTTGATAACAAATAAACAGACAGACAGAGAGGAAAAAGATATGTTGACACTGGATTGCTTTGAAGAAGCTAGCGAAAAGGTGAAAGAGGTAACACTGGAGACCAAGCTGGTATACAGTGATTACCTGAGTGAACAGACCGGCAACAAGGTGTATCTTAAGCCGGAAAATATGCAGTTTACTGGCGCTTACAAGGTGCGTGGCGCTTATTACAAGATCAGCACACTGACAGATGAGGAGCGCAGCCGCGGACTTATCACCGCATCTGCGGGCAACCATGCGCAGGGCGTTGCTTATGCGGCAAAATGCTATGGCTGCAAGGCGGTCATCGTCATGCCAACGACGACACCGCTGATCAAGGTCAACCGCACCAAGGGATACGGCGCAGAGGTCATCCTGTACGGAGATGTCTATGATGAGGCGTGTGAGTATGCACTTGATCTTGCAGCGAAGGAGGGCTACACCTTCATTCACCCATTTGATGATCTTGCGGTTGCAACCGGACAGGGCACGATCGCAATGGAGATTTTCAAGGAGCTTCCGCTTGTTGAGTATATCTTAGTCCCGATCGGTGGCGGCGGACTCGCAACCGGGGTTTCTACCCTTGCAAAGCTGTTAAACCCAAAGATCAAGGTGATTGGTGTGGAGCCTGCAGGCGCGAACTGTATGCAGGCATCGTTTGCAGCGGGAAAAGTAACAACACTTCCGACGGTAAATACCATCGCAGACGGCACGGCGGTTAAGACGCCGGGAAGCAACATCTTCCCATACATCCAGAAGAATCTGGACGATATCATCACGGTTGAGGATGACGAGCTGATCGGCGCATTTTTGGATATGGTCGAGAATCACAAGATGGTCATCGAAAATTCCGGTCTTTTGACGGTTGCGGCATTAAAGCATCTGGATGTGACAGACAAGCGCGTTGTTGCCATCTTAAGCGGCGGCAATATGGATGTCATTGCGATGTCCTCCGTGGTACAGCAGGGACTTATTTTCAGGGATCGTATCTTTACGGTTTCCGTTTTACTTCCGGATAAGCCGGGTGAGCTTGCAAAGGTTGCAGGCAATCTTGCGGCACAGCAGGGAAATGTCATCAAGCTTGAGCACAACCAGTTCGTTTCCACGAACCGCAATGCGGCGGTGGAGCTTCGCATCACGTTGGAGTGCTTCGGAACCGATCACAAGAAACAGATATTAAAGGCGCTGGAAGAAGCCGGATATAAGCCGAAACTGGTCCGCACGTCCATTTAAAGGAGGATATGTGTATGGAAACCATGAAGGATTATGAGAAGGAGCTGGAGCGTTCCTTCCGGACGATCCGCGAGGGTGACATCATTTCCGGGACGGTCATTGCCGTGTCCGAGGATGAGGTTGCACTGGATCTGAATTATTATACGCAGGGAATCATCAAGGTGGAGAATCTAAGCAATGATCCGACCTTTGATGTGTTTGCAGAGATTTTCCCGGGCGATGTGATCGAGGCTACGGTCGTTGCACTCGATGACGGAGCAGGCAATATCGAGCTTTCCAAGAAGGAAGCCAACGATGTTCTCGCATGGGACAAGCTAAAGGAACTCATGGCGCAGGAGGCAGTCGTAAAGGTGCGCATCAAGGAGAGCGTCAAGGGCGGTGTAGTTACATATCTTGAGGGTATCCGGGCATTTATCCCGGCTTCACAGATCACATCCGATTATGTGGAGGATACATCTGCGTGGGTAGGCAAGGAGATCGAGGCGAAGATTACCACGGTCGACAAGGAGAAGGATAAGCTGGTGCTTTCCGGAAAGGCTGTCGCACGCGAGAAGGAAACGGAGGCAAGAAACCACAAGATTTCCATGATGGTTCCGGGTTCTGTCTTAGAGGGAACCGTGGAGAGCATCATGCCATACGGCGCGTTTATCAGCCTCGGCAACGGAATCAGCGGACTTGTCCATATTTCACAGATCTGCCAGAAGCGGATCGCATCTCCGCATGAAGTGTTAAAGGAAGGTCAGAAGGTCAAGGTTAAGGTGTTAAATACCAACGACAACAAGGTCAGCCTCAGCATGAAGGCGCTTGAAGAAGAGATGGTGGATACCGAGGATGCCGGTGAGGTGGAGGAGTATATTTCAAACGAGACGGCAGGAACAAGCCTTGGCTCCCTGCTTGCAGGCTTAAAGCTTTAGAGGTAAGAGTATGCAAAGAAAGTATTTTGCTATGCGGATATGGGATCTCCTGTATCCGCTCTTGCTGTATTATGCGGTCATTTTATTTGTGATGTTTTTTATGCAGCTTTTTATCGGGACGGATAGCAGCACCTATATGATCCGGCAGATCGTTGCAACGCTTGTGGCGCTGCCGGTCGTGTATACACAGTTCTACAAGCCGGATGCGATCTGGCGGCAGGCTGCAAAGACAAAGCAGCGTGACGGAAAGAAAACGAAGACAGGGCGGAAGAATGCCAGTGCAGACGCGAAAAGCGGCGTTACTGCGGCTGGTGTCCGGACCGCGCTTTTGATCGTGGTAGTGGCTGCCTGCTGTGGAATCGGACTGAACAATCTGCTTTCCATGTCTCAGCTGGTGGAGATCTCTACCGGCTTTGCGCAGGCAAACGAGGACTTCTACGGAGGCGCATTTGTTTTCCAGATCATCGGCTCCGCCATCCTTACACCGATTTTGGAGGAGATGGTCTACCGCGGCGTGATCTACGCACGGCTGCGGCGTGATATGGGAATGCTTCCGGCAGTTCTTTTGTCGGCACTTTTGTTTGGCATTATGCATTTTAATATCGTGCAGTTTATCTATGCCTTTGTGCTCGGTGTGATGTTAGCACTTTTTATGGAAAAGTGCGGTCACTTCTTTGCGGCAGTGCTCGGTCATGTGACGGTGAACCTGATCTCGGTTGTCCGAACACAGACCGGCATCTTACAGCATACGGTCGACGGGAGCGTCTTTGCGAGGGTATTTTCTGTGGCTGTCTTTGCGGCTGGTGCGGCGCTTCTGTATATATGCTTTGTGCGGAAGTTACAGGCGAAAGAGTAAGCAAAAGCAAGAAAATTTTTGTTTGACTTTTTGGAAAACGAGAAATATAATAAATGGCGAACGAGTAGCAGACTAGCGTAAATCCAGTTTTGCTGCTCGTTTTTTATTTTATATCATGCCAGAAAAAGTGTGTTGCTTATCAGCGTAAGTCCAACTTATGAGATAGGTGCATACTTTTTTTATGCAGAAAAACAAGTAGGAGGATTAAGTTAAAATGGCAGAGAGTAACAAAATGAAGGATATGCCGGTGCGAAGGCTCATGGTGCAGATGGGAATACCGATGATCCTGTCTATGGCATTGCAGGCGGTCTACAACATCGTGGACAGTGCCTTTGTTGGAAACATGAAGGTGGGGAGCGAAGCTGCTTTAAATGCACTTACGCTTGTGTTCCCGGTTCAGATGCTTATGGTAGCAGTGGGGATCGGTACCGGTGTGGGAACAAATGCGCTTCTTGCGAGGACACTCGGACAGGGAAACAGCAAAAAGGCTGCAAAGGTTGCCGGGAACAGTTTGTTCCTTGGCGTGATCATCTATGCGGTATGCCTGTTGTTTGGAATATTCGGAGTAAAGGCATACATTTCATCACAGACCGTTGATCCGGAAGTTATCGCAATGGGAACAAGCTATCTTAGGATATGCTGTGTGATCTCATTTGGAATCATTTTCTTTTCCCTGCTTGAAAAATTATTACAGGCGACCGGACGTTCCCTATATTCCACGATCGGTCAGGTCGTGGGAGCAGTGATAAATATTATCCTTGATCCAATCATGATCTATGGCATCGGTCCGGTTCCTGAAATGGGAGTCAAGGGCGCTGCGTATGCGACGGTGATCGGACAGGTGGTATCCGCGGGACTATTATTTATTTTTCATATAAAATTAAACAAAGAATTTGAGCATGGGGCAAAATACATGAAACCGGATAGGAGGATTATTAAGGAAATCTATGCAATCGGGCTTCCGGCGATCATTGCGCAGGCACTAATGTCGATCATGGTCTATGTGATGAATCTGATCCTAAAATTCAATCCTTCCGCACAGACGGCTTACGGATTGTTCTATAAAGTGCAGCAATTTGTACTGTTCCTTGCATTCGGGCTGAGAGATGCGATCACGCCGATCATAGCATTCGCATACGGAATGGGAAGCAAGAGGCGCATCAAAGATGGCATGAAGTACGGTCTTATATATACGGCTGTTCTGATGGTCTTTGGAATCATTATTACAGAGGCTTTTCCAAACGCATTTGCGACACTGTTTAATGCCGGATCGTCAAGAGCGTACTTTATCGGAGCAATGCGGATCATTTCTATCAGTTTTATTTTCGCTGGGATCAATGTAGCATACCAGGGAATTTATCAGGCACTGGACGGAGGACTTCAGTCACTTGTGATTTCCCTGCTAAGACAGCTTGTGATCATACTGCCGCTGGCAGGAATCTTTTCTGTCTTTGTCAGAAATGGTCAGGCACATATCTCGCTGATCTGGTGGGCATTTCCAATAACGGAGTTTATCGCCTGCCTTGTAGGATATGTATTTTTAAAGAAAATCAGAAAGAATAAAGTGGATTGTCTGGAATAAGGAGGAAGAAGTTATGGCAAAGAAAATTATTACGATCAGCAGAGAATTTGGAAGCGGCGGGCGTTTTATCGGAGAGGAAGTGGCGAAGAAGCTCGGAATGAAATATTATGACAAGGATATCATCGCACAGATTGCAGAGCAGTCAGGATTTTCGCCGGAATATATTCAGGAAAAGGCGGAACTATCTCCGAAGAAGGGATTGTTTGCGTATGCTTTTGCGGGGCGTGACATCACAGGAAAGTCAGTGGAGGATATGGTGTATGAGGCACAGAGAAAGGTGATCCTTGAGATTGCGGAGAAGGAAAGCTGTGTGATCATCGGGCGGAATGCGGATTTTATACTAAAAGACAGGGATGATGTGCTGAATGTTTTTATACATGGAAATATGCCGGAAAAGGTGCAGCGCATCTGTAAGCTGTATAAGGTCACAGATGCGGATGCAGTTAAAATGATAAACGATACCGATAAAAGGCGCAGAACAAACTACAATTTTTATACGGAGCGGAAATGGGGGATGGCAGCAAATTATACGCTGGCATTAAACAGCTCCGAGCTGGGATATGAAATGTGCCAGAAGATTATAATGGATTGCTGCTTACCTTCTTCATGTGATGCCAGCATTTCAGGCAAAGTCAAAGAGAACATGGAGACGGTCAAGCGGGTGCGTGGTTTTGTGGGCATTGAGGTAGTCAATCCGTTGCCGTATTAAAAATGAGAAACGGACTTCAAAACTGCCGTACACGCCGTACACCGGCGGTTCAATTTTGCAGTCCCCAAATCAATGCTTGTGAAATCCGTGAAGATTTTTGCTGTAGGTCGAACGCACTGCGTATCCGGGATGGCAGGCGCAGGGTTACACCGATGGGCGAGATGCCATTGCTTTCCGGCATGGTTTACTGCGCCGACTGCGGAGCCAAAATGTACCAGGTTCGCTGTAAACGCGTTACTCACGAGCAGGAACACATGGTATGTGCCACCTACCGCAAACTCGGCAAGGCACAGTGCCCATCCCACCAGATTCGCAACGTGGTGATTGAGGAACTGCTCCTCGATTGCATCCGCAACATCACGGCATTAGCCAGTGAACATGAGGATGATTTTGTGAAGATGGTAATGCAGAAATCACAGGCAGACCTTAATCGCAGTCAGCGTGACGGAAAGAAGGAACTGGAACAGGCGCATCAGCGTATTGCTAAACTGGACACCATCATCCAGAGACTCTACGAGGATAACATCGAGGGTAAGATTTCAGACGAGCGCTTTGCCAAGATGAGCGAAAGCTATGAGGCAGAACAGACACAGCTAAAGAGCCGTGTTGCCGAGCTGGAACAGCTACCGAGCACCAGCTCCGAAGCATAAGAAAACGGCATAGCTGCTCATAACAACTATGCCGAATTTTTAGGGATTAGAAAATCTCTAAGTTGAACTCCCTTTCGAAGGTGCTTTTTTGTGATTTTTAAGACGCGGAAAAATGACGCTTTCCCTGGATGATCAGAGTTGGGATCAATGACAGAACTGCCACCTGCATAAGAGCTTGTGCCGACATGGTCTGAACCTGGAAGAGTCCATGCAGTCCCGGGATCAGAAGAACCAGTATAAGCAGGATAGCCCCGGCAACAAAGGCATACAGGCTGTAAGGGTTGCTTCCAAAGCCAAGCTTTAAGATGGATTTGTTTCCGCGGCAGTTAAATCCGTGGAAGAGTCTTGACAGAGTCAGAGTGGAAAATGCCATGGTGGAGGCCATAGCTGCACTGTCTTGCAGGCCAAGATAGAAAGCTGCGATCACAACCACTGAGATCAGGGCACCCTGGGATACCATGCGGATCAGGAAATCTTTGGTAAGAAGCCCTTCCTTCGGATCTCTTGGCTTTTCTTTTAAGAGGCCTTCATCTGCAGGCTCCATACCGATGGCGAGAGCCGGGAGCGAGTCGGTCAGCAGGTTGATGAACAAGAGCTGAACCGGAGCAAACGGAACCGGGAGAGCCATCAGGGAAGTATAAAGGACTGCAAGGATGGCAGCGGTGTTGCCGGAAAGCAGGTACATAACCGCATTTTTGATATTGCGGTATACATTTCGTCCATTGGCAA
>CAVDTR010000038.1:0-20813 GCA_963612015.1 Lachnospiraceae bacterium
TATATGAATAACCCACCCGAAGGAATGACTTCCGAGGACATTCGCCATATGAGCGAGGAAGCTCTTTTGGATATGGATTATTTCTTAAATGATGACGAACTGGATGACGATTTTGGTGAAGAAGGTTTCTATATTTTCTAATCCAAGAATCGTCTGTTTGTTGTGCCCGCCTCCGTGCGGGCATTTTTCAATTCAAGAGAGCGCCGAAGGCGGTCTTTCCTATAAAGTAATAAAAGAACCCT
Source organism: Lachnospiraceae bacterium (assembly GCA_963612015.1). Classification (GTDB taxonomy): domain Bacteria; phylum Bacillota; class Clostridia; order Lachnospirales; family Lachnospiraceae; genus Roseburia. Next base: position 243 of record CAVDTR010000038.1, read on the forward strand.
TATCGAAAAATTTCTTTTCCGATAAGGGTTCTTACGTAATCACTTCAACACAAAATATTTGCTTACAGCACATCAGCTTCTGTAGTCCGCATTGATTTTTACATAATCATACGTCAGATCGCAGCCCCACGCGGTAGCCTCCGCGTCTCCCTCATGCATGTCAACAAGGATCGTGACCTCTGATGCTGCAAGGATATTCGCTGCAAGCTCCTCGTCGAATGTGAGCGGAGTTCCCTTGTCAAAGACCTGAACTCTTCCGTTGGCACTCTCGAAGAAAAGCTCAACGTCATTCTGGTCAAAAATCGCGCCGGAATATCCCATCGCGCACAGGAAACGTCCGAAATTCGCATCACAGCCGTAAATGGCTGCCTTTGAGAGATTTGATGCAACAATCGCGCGGGAAAGTGTTCTCGCATCCTCTTTGCTCTTAGCGTTTACGACCTTTGCCTCAAACAGCTTGCTTGCGCCTTCTCCGTCTCCAGCCATCTTGCGTGCAAGGTATCTGCACACGAAGAACAGTGCGGATTTAAAGGTCTCATAATCTGCATCCTTCGCTGTGATCCTGTCATTTCCGGCAAGACCGTTTGCCATCAGAAGGAGCGTATCGTTCGTGGAGGTGTCCCCATCCACCGTGATCATATTGAAGGTATCCTTTACGACCTCGCTGAGTGCCTCCTGAAGAAGCGCTTTATCAATCGCAAGATCCGTGGTGAGGAATCCGAGCATGGTGCACATATTCGGGTGGATCATGCCGGAGCCCTTGCTCATTCCACCGAGCGTAACGGTCTTCCCCTTTACGGTAAAGGTAACCGCAACCTCCTTGTGGATGGTGTCGGTCGTCATGATTGCCTTTGCAGCAGCGGTTCCTGCCTCGTTGGTCTCCCCAAGCTCACCGCTCATCTTCGTAACACCTGCCACCAGCTTCTCAACCGGAAGCTGCATACCGATCACACCGGTAGAAGCTACTGCAACAGAGTCATAATCAACGCCCAGCGCAGCCTCAATCGCACGCGCGGTCGCCTCGCAGGCATCAAAGCCTTCTTTTCCGGTACATGCATTCGCGATCCCCGAATTGACAACAACCGCATGCAGTGGCTTGCCAGATGCGACGATCTTCTGATCCCACTGTACGCATGCAGCCTTGACCACGTTGCTGGTAAAGGTTCCCGCACACTCACATGGTGTCTTAGAAAATACCATTGCCATATCGGTTCTGTCCTTGTATTTGATGTTCGCCTCACAGCTTGCTGCAGCAAAGCCCTTTGCTGCGCACACACCACCATCAATCTTTGTAAATTCCTCTGTCATAGCTTCTTCCTCTTTTCTACTCCAATTCTTCCATAACACTCTTATATGCCGGACGGATGATCTTGTTCATACCGACCATCTCCTCCAGGCGATGGGCACTCCAGCCTACGATTCGCGCGATTGCGAACAATGGTGTATACAATTCCATCGGAATGTCGAGCATCTCATAGACAAATCCGCTGTAAAAATCGACATTCGGGCTGACACCTTTAAAGATCTTGCGCTTCTCGCCGATCAGCTCCGGAGCCAGCTCCTCGATCAAATTGTACAGATGAAGATCCTTCTCCCTGCATTTATCGACAGCCAGCTTCTCGACATATCCACGGAATACACGCTCACGCGGATCTGATATTGAGTACACTGCATGCCCCATTCCGTAGATCAATCCCTTTTTATCAAATACTTCGCCGTCCAGCATACGGGCTAAATATGCCTTGACCTCGTCCCGATCCTCCCAGTCCTTGATATTGGCACGGATATTCTCCATCATTTCCATAACCTTGATGTTCGCTCCGCCATGCTTCGGTCCCTTCAAGGAGGACATTGCCGCTGCGATCGCAGAATATGTATCTGTTCCGGCAGATGTGACTACGCGCGTTGTAAATGTGGAATTATTGCCGCCGCCGTGCTCCATATGCAGCATCAACGCCACATCAAGTACCTTCGCCTCAAGCTGGGTATATTTATTGTCCGGGCGGAGCATACGCAGGAAATTCTCCGCGGTAGAAAGCTTCGGATCCGGGCGGTGGATATACATGCTGGAGTCATTCTCATAGTGATTGTAGGCATGATAGCCGTAGACTGCCAGCATTGGAAACTCTGCAATCAGCTGGATACACTGGCGGATGCAGTTTGCGATCGTCCCGACAGAGGTATTCTCGTCATAGGATGCAAGTGTCAGAATGCTTCGCGTCATGGAGTTCATAATATCCTTCGATGGTGCCTTCATAATAACATCTCTTGTAAAGTTTGTCGGAAGTGTCCGGCAGCTGCCAAGGATCGTTGCAAACTCTTTTTCTTCCTCTTTGGATGGCAGTTCACCAAACAGCAAAAGGTATGCTGTTTTCTCAAATCCAAACTGCCCCGGCTCGATGCCCTCGATCAAGGTCTTTACGTTGTAGCCTCGATACCACAGCTGTCCGTCGCACGGAACCTTTTTCCCATCCTCATCCTTAAAAGAGACAATTTCGGAGATTCTGGTAAGTCCGGTCAGCACGCCCTTTCCATTCTCATCTCTGAGTCCGCGGTTTACGCCATACTCCTTAAAAAGGGCATCGGATATGGTATCATTGGTAATGCACTGCTCCTGCCTTGCTGCCGCGTAAGTATAAAGTTCTTCTAATGCCATGAAATCATTCCCCCACTCTTTTCCTTAAAATATGACAGTACCTATTACGCACCGTCCCGTACATTATATAACACCCGTCCCCTGAAAGGAAGAAGTTCATGAAAAATTTATTTTCTGATTGTATCAAATGCAGCGTAAGCATCCAGTTCTCCATAACCGAATGTATTTGAGGGATATTCTTTTCCCATATCCCTCCTTGCCCCTCTGCAAAGCAGATTTTTAATATCCACCGAATTGATCCCGATCGCATTTTGCTCTACGACTGCCCATTGAAGAATCTGCGCGCACGCACCCGCCGTGATAGCCGCTGCTGCACTTGTTCCGGAAAAGGTGGCATAATTATCCCGAAGTCCTCTTCCCTGCACCTCTACCGCAGGTGCCACGAAATCCGGTTTTGTCTGTCCTGCAGCATCTGGTCCTCTTCCGGATTCAAAGAATAAAGCTCCCGTGCCCGCATTATACCCTCCGACCGTCATCGGTGCCTGCGCATCGGATGGTGAGGTCAGGGTCGTGTCCGGACTGGATTCCAAGAAAAACGCCTCTGAGCTCATCAGCTGACGCATTGGAAGCCATGCATGAAACCTTCCCGTAAAGATTTTCTCCGGATAAACCTTTATCGTCCATATTCCCTTGGTAATATTCGTAAAACGCAGATAAACCAGTTGGTCACGCCGGTTCTTTCCGGCACTCCGGTAGTCAATCGTAAGCTCCGTTCCTTCAAATAGGAACCGATAGCTTCCGCTCTGCCCCGAAAACGGTTCCCTCTTCGGTGCCATTTCCCCGGTCGGTGACTGCACGGCTACCGCGATCTGCTCCGGGGCTATCGCCCACAGCTCGATCCACAGCCCGCGCATATTTTTCTCCACGTCCACCTCTGCTGCTGTCGGCATAAGCACGTTTTTTGTCATTCCAAAAAAATGATGTCTGTCGTTTCCCTCATTGCCTGCCGCATTCACAACTGCGCGGTGCCTGGTAACTGCGATTGTATTCTCGTATTCACACAGCGGGCTTGTTCCCGTATGTCCTCCATGATTCGTTCCGAGTCCTAAAAAAATCACAAGCGGACGATTCTCCTTTTTTGCAATACGATCGGCATACGCAATTCCTGCCATAATATCATGCTCCGCATATGCCAGTGCCGTATCCGGTATCGCATAAAAATCGCGCAGATGCTTCCCTGCATCACGGAGCTTTACCACGATCAGCTGCGCCTGTGGTGCCGCACCGGTAAAGTCATCTATTGCCGCCGTACTGCCGCAGGCAACGCTTGCCAGAAATGTTCCGTGTCCATTTTCATCCATCTCCGGTACAATCTCGTCCGGATTTTCTGACGTAAGTGCCTGATTGATCTGCTCATTGGAATAGGTTCTCCCATAAATTACAAGTGAATCCCATCCGTTTGATGTTTCCTGTTCTGCGGTCTGATCCCATATAGAAAAAATACGGCTTTTTCCCCCTTCCTCAAGAAAGGCTGCATCCTGATAACGGATTCCGGTGTCAATTATGGCAGCAAAAACACCCTGTCCTGTCAGGGACAGGGTGGGTTGTCTTTGCAAACGGAGGATTCCGCTCACCTCAAGACTTGTGCTGTTCACAAGACCATAACACTTCGGGATCGCAGAATACGCATAATCTGCAATCGAAAGTGGGGGAAGTTCGGTTGTACGGTAATACCAGATCTCGTAATCCTCATTGATCAGCTGCCGGAATGCCGGCTGCAGCCGCGGCTCATTCTGCTCATCCACCGCTACAATAAATGCGTAGTAATCGTCCATGATTACCCCAAAAACGTTTTATTCCATGATATGCCCGGCTTCTAATTTGTTTCCGGTTTCCTGCTGCTGTGACAGGTAAAGTATAGGATCTGATACTCCTCTGCCGCCTTTTGCAGCAGCTGCATTCCGCGCTTTGCCTTGTCATCATCGAGATTGACAAACGGATCGTCCAGAATCAAAAATGGCTTCTCGTCCGGGTACATCGCGTCCGCGAGTGCAAGCCGCATGCACACACCGATCAGATCCTGATAGCCTGCGGAAAGCCACTTCGTCTCGCGAAGTTCTCCCTGCTCCTTCTTGCGGAAGGAGATATTGGCATCGATCTGCCAGTCATTTTCCTCGGAAATTCCGACAAGCAGATCGTAATATTTGCGGAACGCATTTGAGATTGGTGCCATATAGCGCGCGATGAACTGCTCTCTCGCCCTTTGCAGATAATCCTGTGTGAGCATGACCGTATCAAACGTATCCTGCTGCTTCTCCTGCAATTCTTTCAGCTCTGCAAGCTCCTGCTCCTTCTCATCCCGCAGATCAAGCTGTTCTTCGAGATCCTCCATCTGTCTTGTATACTGTTCGATCCTTCCCCGGACCTCCTCTAAATCCTCGTCGATCGCTTTGATCTTTCCATTCAACTGGTCGATGGTAAATGGAAGCTTCTTCTGCTGTAACAGCTCGTCGATGTCGTTTTGCTCTTCAAAATCCGCAACCTTCTGCTGTACAGCCTCCACATTTTCTCTTGCCATCCGGTACTTTGCGGCTTCCATAGCAAGCTCATTTAACTGTGCGGTCGCATCCGTCTTTAAGTGATGTCCGATCCGCTCCATGTAAGTTCCAAGCTCGCTTTGTCCAAGCTTAATGGTCTCCTCAAGCGCTACACAACGCGCATACTGCTCTTTTAAATGTTCAAATTCGTGCGCATCATCCCTTAGCTGATAAAGCGCGGAAGCATAATCTTCCTCCTCCGCCTGAGTCTGGTAGCTCTGCAAAAAGCGCTCGGCATCATTGCGGATCTGTGCGATCTTTCCCGCCTTCTCCTGCTCCTGTTCCTGCAGCTTTTTGACTTCTTCCTGGCAATTTTCCTGCCGTTCTTTCCATTCCTGCTGCTCATTTTTCCCGACACGGAGAACGAACGCCCGCTTTTTCATGCCAACGACAAGAAGCACCATTCCGGTAAGGAACACAACTGCTGCTCCGATCGTAACCCACAGACCGTAGGAAGCCCTAGACAGCGAATAGATGCCAAAAATCTCTCCCACCACACCGATCAGGGCGAGAATGATACCGATAACTCCGACCGTCATGACCTTGGCAGTACTCCGGATCTGCGGCTCCCGCTGCTGCAAAACCTCATGCTCCTTCTCGGAGATCTTCATCTCCACGCGCATCTGTTCATCCTTAAGTCCCGGAATCTTCTTTAGCGCACGAAGCTGCTGTGCGATCTCTTCCTCCTCCGGCACGGCTACACGGAATTTCTCTTCAATCTTAAAATAGCGCTCCCGCTCCTCCTCGTCCGGTCTCATGTGGGAAAGCGTCGCCTGATTCTCCTCCAGCTTTCTTGCCTTCTTCATCTGGCTGGCAAGCTCCTCCTCATCCGGAATTCCCATCGGGAAAATATCCGTATACGGAAGAAGCCCTGCAAGCTTCTCCTGCTGTGACTCGCATAGGGCAAGGTACTGCTTCTGCAGCTCTCTTCTCCGGCTCTCCTCGCTCGCCTGCTTGAGCTGCTTTGCATAGGTGTCGCGCTGTTGTATCAGATTTTCTTTGTTAAACTGCTCAAACTGCTGCTTCTTTTTCAGCTGCCCGATTGCTTTTTCCGCCGCCTCGTAGCTGCGCAGCTCCTGCTCGATCGCCATAAGCTGGTTCCGGCGCTTCTTGATACTTCCGGTCGCCCGGTTCGGGGAAAGCTGATTGGCAAGATTCTTTAAATATTCCTGCGCCGACTCGTAATTGTTGATATCGTTTGTATTCTGGACGAGATTGCCAAGCTTGGCATTGATCGCATCTGTCGTCTGGCTTGCGCAATCGTTTTGTCCGATATAGATACTTCTCTTAAAGGAATTGCTGTCGAGGTCAAACAGTTCTTCTCCGACATTCTCCGAAAAATCCTTGCATTCCAGATTTGTCACACTGTCGTACAGATGAAACTCGTCCGCCTTCTCCGTCTTGCCAAATGTCCGGCTGATCCGGTAGACTCTTCCATCTGCCGCAAACTCCAATTCGCCGCCGTAAGCACCGCCCTGCCACGGACGATAAATATTGCGCTCCTTGTCAAATGCGCCAGCCTCTTTCTTGCCGTCAAATCCGTAAAACATGACCTTTACAAATGCGGCAAGCGTGCTTTTTCCCCACGCATTTGGCTCTTTGATGACATACATGCCATCGGAAAAACGGATGGAGAGATTATGTATTTTACCAAAATTTTCAACATGACAACTTAAAATTCGCAATGTTAGATTTCCTCCCCTGCCAATGCCATTATTCCGCATCGGATCACTTCGGACTTTTGTTCCTCCGGAAGATTGGATGCCATGACCATACGGATAAACTCGCCCTTGAGTGAGGCATCCTTCTCATAATCGCTATAACTTACGGACAGTTTGGTATCGTCCTCTATCTTTACGAAGTAGAAATAATCCGCAAACATCTCGGTCAGATAGTCGATATTCAGCTCGCACTCCACGCCAAGGCTTCCAGTGAGAACAATCTTGACAAGGCTCCCCGACGGATATGCCGCAGTCTGGATCTCTTCGTCGATGCACTTTGCCACATCATTTGAGGTAAGGCAGCCGGTCACATCCACGCGAAGCTCGTAGAGTGTTCGGACGGAAAGGCTCACAAATTCCATCGTCGCGCTCCTGCTGTTCTCGTCGATATCCAGCACGACAAAGCCCTTTTTCCCGCACTCGTCAAAGCCGCGTCCCTCCAGGCAGCCCGGATAGCAGTAGATGCCGCGCGCATCTAACTTCTCACACTGGTAGCTGTGTACATGTCCGAGCGCAAGGTAGTTGATATTCTTGTTCTTTAGGTCATTTAAGCTGATACGCTCCGCATGGTTGCCGCTCCGGTAGTCCCCTGCCTGTCCATGCAGAGTGACGATATTGTACACGTCGTTTGACAAAACCAGCGAATTGTATACATAAGCCTGATTCTCCGGATTAAGTTCAAGCCCGGATATGGCAACCTTTCCATAGGAATAGGTCGTCCACCGGTCAGAAAACAGCTTTAGATTCTCCGGCAGTTCATCCATCTTATTTAAGAAATTATCCGAATCGTGATTGCCCCGCAGATATAAGAAATCGATATCCGGATGATTGATGATGGCATCCCGCACGGTATTGCGCACCGTCGCGGAGACATTTCGCGTATCAAACAGATCTCCCGCGATCAGAATTACGCGCACATCATTATTCGCCGCGTAGTTGACCATGTGGGAAAAGGTCCGAAGTATTTCGATTTTGCGTTCTTTTGCCTGCTCCTTTGTCAGATTCGAGGTCATTCTCGAATCCAGATGCAGGTCTGCACAATGTATGATCTTCATAATGCTCCATCATTCTCCGGGAAGCTCTGCCAATCCACGCATCTGGATCAGCGGACCGCCGGTCTTTTCAATATATTCTTTGGTAATCGTAACTGTGCCGATGTTGTCATCCTTCGGGATCTCATACATGATATCCAGCATGAAATCCTCGATGATTGCACGGAGCGCCCGCGCACCGACCTTCTTCTCTTTAGCTTTCTTCGCGATCGCATGAAGTGCGCCCTCGTCAAATTCCAGACGAACCTCATCCATCGCAAGCAGCTTCTGATACTGCTTAAGGATCGCGTTCTTTGGCTCTGTCAGTATCCGCACAAGCATGTCCTCGGTGAGTGCTTCAAGTGCAAATAGGATCGGAAGTCGTCCTAGGAACTCCGGTATCATGCCGAACTTGCGGATATCCTCCACCGTCACTTGCTGCAGGATGTTCTCATCCTCATCATACTTGTCCTTCAGATCTGACTGGAAGCCGATCGAAGCCTGCTTGTTCAGCCGCTCCTTGATGATTTCCTCCAGTTCTGGGAACGCACCGCCGCAGATAAACAGGATGTTCTTCGTGTCCACGGTTGTCATCGGTACCATCGCATTCTTGCTGCTCGCGCCCACCGGAACCTCGATCTGTGCGCCCTCAAGCAACTTTAGCATTCCCTGCTGTACGGACTCTCCGCTTACATCTCTCTGGTTGGCGTTGCGCTTCTTTGCGATCTTGTCGATCTCATCGATAAAGATAATGCCGTGCTCTGCACGCTCCACATCGTTGTCTGCCGCAGCAAGCAGCTTGCTTACCACGCTCTCGATATCGTCACCGATATAACCGGCTTCGGTCAGGGAGGTTGCATCCGTGATTGCAAGCGGCACATCCAAAAGCCGTGCAAGCGTCTTTACCAGATAGGTCTTACCACATCCGGTCGGTCCGACCATCAGCATATTGGATTTTTCAATCTCAACGCCGTCCTTCTGATCTGACATCACGCGCTTGTAATGATTGTATACCGCAACCGACATTACTTTCTTCGCATGCTCCTGTCCGACCACATACTCGTCAAGGCTTGCCTTGATCTTGTGCGGTGCCGGAATGGAGTGGATGTCAAGCACCGGTGCTTCCTTCTTTTCCTTTTTCTTCTTGATCTTCTGGCTCTGCGGCACGCCGCCCTGCAGATCCGCAAGATTGATCATGCTGATATTCGGCATTTTTCCAAAGCCCATATTCATCATATCATTTAGGTTCAGCCCGCCAAATCCGCCATTGCCCATCGAATCAAACGTTTTTTGCATACAATCGGTGCAGATGCAGATGGAATCCTGTATCTTTAGCAGCTTTCCGGCAATGCTTTCCGGTCGGCGGCAGATATAACACACCTCTTCGTACTCGTTGTTATCGGTTGCTGCAGTGTTTTCTTTTGTATTTTGTGTATCGTTATTTATATTCTCAGACATTGCATTTCCGCCCTTCTTTTTCATTTAGGTGTAATCAGATAACATTATACGTCAGCCCACCAAAAATAACAAGAATGCAATAACAAAAGGAACCTTGTAAAATTAAGGTTCCTTTTATCTATCCGCGTCATCTTCTGTTTATGATCAGAGCATTTCTTTTAAGAGCTTATTGACCAGTGCCGGATTTGCCTTGCCCTTCGTTGCCTTCATCGTCTGACCGACGAGTGAGCCGAAGGCTTTCTCCTTACCGTTTCGATAATCCGCTACCGCCTGCGCGTTCTCTTTTAAGACCGCCTCGATGGCTGCCCGGATCTCGCCCTCGTCATTCATGCTCTTAAGACCGTGCTCCTCGATATAGACCTCCGGATCGACATCCTCCTCGAAGATCATTTCAAATACCGTCTTTCCAACACCCGCATTGATCGTGCCCGCATCGATCAGGTCGATCAGCTTTGCAAGATGAACCGGCGAAAAATGAAGATCTGCCGCATCCATATCATGTTCCTTCAAAAGCCGCATCGTCTCCACCATCAGCCAGTTGCTCACCTTTTTCGGCTTGTTGCAGATCGCGGTGGCAGCCTCGAAAATATCTGCCATATGCTTAGATTCCGTCAGGATCTTCGCATCGTATTCCGGTATGTCGTACTGCTTCTTGTAGCGCTCCAGCTTCTGTGCACGAAGCTCCGGCTGCTTTGCCTTGATGCTTGCGATCCACTCATCGGAGATCACAATCGGCACAAGATCCGGCTCCGGGAAGTAACGGTAATCCTGCGCATCCTCCTTGGAACGCATCGCGTGGGAAGATTCCTTGTTGTCATCCCAGCGCCTTGTCTCCTGAACGACACTTCTTCCCATCTCCAGAAGCTCGATCTGACGGGCACGTTCTCCCTCGATCGCGTGCGCGATCGCCTTGAAGGAGTTTAAGTTCTTCATCTCGGTTCGTGTTCCGAAGTTCTTAGCCCCCACCTCGCGGACGGAAAGGTTGACGTCGGCACGCATGGAGCCTTCGTTTAGCTTACAGTCGGATGCACCGAGATACTGGATCGTCTGGCGCAGCGTCTCAAGGTATGCGATCACCTCATCCGCCGAGCGCATATCCGGCTCCGATACGATCTCGATCAGAGGCACGCCGGAACGGTTATAATCAACGATGGAAACGTCCTCCCACTCGTCATGCACCAACTTTCCGGCATCCTCCTCCATGTGGATCTCATGGATGCGGACATTTTTCTTTCCGCTTGCTGTCTCGATCTCCACATATCCGTTCCTGCAGATTGGCAGATACAGCTGGGAGATCTGATAGTTCTGCGGGTTATCCGGGTAAAAGTAATTTTTACGGTCAAATTTGCTGTACTGGGTGATCGTGCAGTTCGTTGCAAGACCAACCGCAACCGCATACTCCACCACCTGTTTGTTTAAAACCGGAAGTGATCCCGGCTGTCCAGTACATACCGGACAAGTGTGGGTATTCGGCGCACCTCCGAAAGCGGTGGAGCAGGCACAGAATATTTTTGTTTTTGTTGCAAGTTCAACGTGAACCTCAAGTCCGATCACGGTTTCATACTGCTTCATATTACCTGTCTCCTTCCCCAGCCATCGGGCTGTGCTTGTATTCTCTCGTCCGCTCAAAGCTGTACGCTGCGCGGATGATTGTCTTTTCCTCAAAGCAATTTCCAAGAAGCTGCGCACCGATCGGAAGTCCCTTGGAATCGGTTCCACATGGGAATGAGATTCCCGGCAGTCCTGCAAGGTTTGCGGAGATCGTATAGATGTCGCCAAGGTACATCTGGATCGGATTGCTTAAGCTCTCCCCGATCTTCGGTGCTGTTGTCGGTGCAGCCGGAGCTAGGATCACATCGTATTTTGCAAAAGCGTCATCAAACGCCTTTTTGATCAGTGCCTTCACGCGGAGCGCCTTCAGATAATACGCATCATAGTAGCCGGAAGAAAGCACGAAGGAACCGAGCATGATCCTTCTCTTTACCTCCGCCCCGAACCCTTCCGAGCGGGATTTCTTGTACATGTTGTGCAGTCCATCGTATTCGGCAGCACGGTAACCGTATTTAACACCATCAAAACGTGCTAAGTTTGAGCTTGCCTCCGCACAGGCGATGACATAGTAGGCAGGAATCGCGTACTTGACAAGTCCAAGGTCAAATTCCTCTACCTCTGCGCCCTTTTCCTTTAACTTGGCTGCGACACCAAGCACCGCATCCTTTACCTCTGCGTCAAGTCCATCCCCGAAATAATCTCTTGGGATTCCGATCTTAAGTCCCCTGACATCGTCCCTTAAGGCATCCGTGAAATGGTAGTCCTCCCGCTGTACCGAGGTGGAATCCTTCTTATCATAAGAAGCGATCGCCTCAAGGATTGTTGCACAGTCGGTAACATCCTTCGCGATCGGTCCGATCTGATCCAGCGAAGAACCATAGGCGATCAGTCCGTACCGGGAGACCGTTCCGTAGGTTGGCTTGATTCCCGTCACGCCGCAGAAGGAGCTTGGCTGCCGGATGGAGCCGCCGGTATCTGAACCTAATGCGAACGGTACTTCCTCCGCCGCAACCGCTGCACAGGAGCCACCGGAAGATCCTCCCGGAACGTGTGCCGTATTCCACGGGTTCTTCGTCGTGCCGTATGCGGAGGTCTCCGTGGTACTTCCCATCGCAAATTCATCCATGTTCGTCTTGCCGATGATCACCGCACCGGCTTCCTCCAGCTTCTTTACCGCCTCTGCGGAGTAGGTCGGTAAAAAGTTGTACAGGATCTTGGATGAGCAGGTGGTAAGAAGTCCCTCCGTACACATATTATCCTTGATTGCGACCGGAACACCCGCAAGCGGTCCGGTAAGCTCTCCCGCATTGATCTTTTCCTGCACCTGCTTTGCCTTTGCAAGCGCCCCTTCCTCATCAACCGTCACAAAGCTGTTTACCGCGTCCTCCTTTTCCCCGATCGCAGCAAGTGCCGCGCGGACAGCTTCTTCAACGGAGACTTCTTTTGCTTTTATCTTCTTGCCGAGTTCAACGGCAGTCAATGACATCAAATCCATGTTGTTTCCTCCTCTGCCTGTTTACTCACCAATAGTCTTTGGCACCTTAAAGCCGCCGTCCTTCTTGACCGGTGCGTTCTTCAAGGTTGCCTCACTTCCGTCGCCGTTTGTGACAACATCCTCACGGAATACGTTGTTGACCGGAAATACATGGCTCATCGGCTCAATGCCCGTAGTGTCAAGCTCGTTCAACAGATCGATATAGTCAAGCATGTCTGCCATATCCTTCTTTGCCGCCTGTGCCTCCTCCGGGGACAGCTCAAGCTTTGCAAGAATTCCTACATATTCCATTGTCTCATCCGATATCACGTTGCGGGCAATTCCGTCCTCGCCGATTACCTTAGTCGCAGTTGCCGCCGGCTTGACTGACACCTCGGCTTCGTCGAAGCTGTCTGCCTCATCAAGGGCTGCACTGCGCAGCTTCGCATAATACACACAATCCACGATTCCCTGATTGTTACGGTCGGCTTTTCTTAACGTTCCCTCATATTCCATTCCGGCTGCCGCCATGGCCTTGCCGGAATTTGGGTTATTGGAGTCGTGACATGCTTCCACTCGTCCCACACCGACTTCGCCTAAGAAAAAGCGGATCACTGCGGTGAGCGCCTCCGTCGTATATCCCTTGTTCCAGAACTCTTTTCCGATACAGTAGCCGATCGTAACACATTCCGTATCGTTGTTTACCTTTACGGCTCCGATGGAGCCGATCGGCTGTTCAAGGTCATTTAGTTCGATCGCCCACTGATAATATTCTTTGTCCTCGTACTGCGATACCCAGGCCTTTAGCACTGCCTCGCTGACCTCCACGCTGCTGTGCGCCGGCCATGTCAGATACTTTGTCACTTCCGGGTCACTCGCCCAGTTGTAGTACATATTCTCTGCGTCTTCTATCTCAAATCTTCTGAGCGTCAGACGTTCCGTCGCCAGCTCTATCGTTCCCAAATGATTCACGCTTCTATCTCCTTTCGTTGTTTCCCTTCTCACGGTCGCCTTATGGTTCGAGACGGCTTAGATCCCGCGGGAAGAGGGTTGCCTCACGGACATTGTCCTCACCGATCAACTGCATCGTCAGACGTTCCAGTCCGATGCCAAGTCCGCCGTGCGGAGGCATTCCGTATTTGAATGCGGACAGGTAATGCTCCATGCCCTCGATCTCCATGCCGCGCTTTGCGATTTTTTCCATGAGTTTATTGTAATCATGGATTCGCTGACCGCCTGTGGTGATCTCAAGTCCACGGAACAGCAGGTCAAAGCTTAATGTGTAGGTCTCATCCGCCGGGTCATCCATCGCGTAAAACGGGCGCTTCTTGGATGGATAGTGGGTGACAAAAACGAAATCGCTGTCGTATTCCTCCCTGAAATACTGTCCGATCAGGACCTCCTCCTCCGGCTCAAGGTCGAAGGGGTTGCGGAAACTCCGGTTATATTTCTCCGCGACACGCTGTTTTGCCTCATCGAAGCGGACACGCGGGATTTTTTCAACGTTCGGAAGTTCGATCTTTAACAGAGCAAGCTCCTTGGCATAGGAGGTCTTTAGCAGATCCATGGTATACTGCAGAAATCCGGTCTCCATCGCCATAATATCTTCAAAGCCATCGATATATCCCATCTCGAAATCGAGGGAGGTGTATTCATTCAAATGGCGCTTGGTATTGTGCTTCTCCGCACGAAATACCGGAGCCGTCTCAAATACACGGTCAAATACGCCGACCATCATCTGCTTGTAGAACTGCGGGCTCTGCTGCAGGATCGCCGGTCTGTGAAAATATTCCAGCTTGAAGAGGTTCGCACCGCCTTCGGCACTCTTTGCGCCGAGCTTCGGGGTATGGATCTCGGTAAAGCCCTGATCGTAAAGGAAATCACGGAAGCCTCTCGTAATGCCCTCCTGAATCCGGAACACTGCGCGCTCCCTCGGATTGCGAAGAGATACCGCGCGGTTGTTAAGCTTCGCCTCCAAGGAGGTATTTAGCTTCCACTTGTTGATCTGCAGCGGCATCGGCTCGGCCGGCTCGGAAAGGATCTCTACGGTATCCAGCCGAAGCTCAAAACCATTCGGCGCACGATCTTCGAGCTTTACGGTTCCGTCCACCTCAACGGTATCGCCCTCTTTTAAGACCTTGAGATCAAACTGCGATTTGTCCTCCTCGTAAATACACTGTACAAGACCGTCACGCTTTCTGAGCACGATAAATGCGACCTCGCCCATATCACGGATCGTATGGATCGCGCCGCGCACGCGGACGTTCTTTCCCGCATAGTCTCCCCTGATGATCTCATCGATATCAAGGATTTCTTTCTTGGTTACTCCTGTTAAAAATTCCATGTCGTACACTCCTTTTTGTTTTCCACCGTAGTGGGAGTAAAAGTGCGGGACGGAATGAAAAAAGCCCCGGAACAGAAATCATCTGTTCCGGGGCGAGAAATCGTATCATCCCGCGGTACCACCCGCATTGAAAAATGAACATTGTCCACTTTCCCTCTTCATGCCTGTAACGTGTGCAAACGTACTGACCTACTTTTTATCATAAACGATAAACTGTTCAATCAGTCTGCTCCGGTAGTGTTCCCGCAATCGCCTCTCTCAAACAGCGCTCTCAGTCGGTGACGCTGTATTCCTGTCGATGTCTGACAATTCGAGTCTCCTTCAACGCATTTTTATTAAAAACTTTTATATCATAACAGCTTATCAAATTCAAGAAGAAAATATGAAAAGTTAAGAAAATAAAGTATGAAGATAACTTATATTTTCTATAACCTTATTTTATCAGCAGGCTCATCTTCATCTCATAGTAATCCGGTGTCATATTCAGATAATGGGTATGCGGGTTCTCGAAGCGCTGCTCCTCCTCCCATATTTCCGTATCGAGCTGCCTCTGCACATAATCCCTGATCGCAGTCAGCGCCGGGCGCTCATATACACATTTTCCGTCCTTAAAAACCGGAACCTGAAGCTCCTTTGCCGTACAATCCGTAAAGCTACGGTTTTTCCAAGGCTTGCTCGGATCAACATAGCGAACCGGCTTGCTAAAATCAATCGTCTCGTCCGCCTTTGCAAGCAAATCTGCGATGGCTTTTCCCTGCGCATCGTAGACGCGGTACACCTTCTTTAAGCCCGGATTCGTGATTTTCTCCACGTTCTCGGAAATCTTGATGCGCGGCGCGAACTGCCCGTTTTCATAAACCGCAGCAATCTTGTACACCGCCCCGAATACCGGATCGGACTTTGCCGTGATCAGGCGCTCGCCTACACCAAAGCCATCAATGCAGCCGCCCTGTAAAATAATCGACGAGATCGTGTATTCATCTAAGCTGTTGGACACAATGACCTTGCAGTCCGTGAGTCCTGCCGCGTCAAGCATTTTCCGCACCTGCTTGGACAGATACGCAAGGTCGCCGCTGTCAAGGCGCACTCCCTTTAGTCGCTTTCCCATCGGTTCAAGCACCTCTTTTGCGCAGCGGATCGCATTCGGGATACCGGAGCCAAGCACATCGTAGGTGTCCACCAAAAGCACTGTCCCATCCGGATAGTTCTCGGCATAATGCTTAAACGCCTCGAACTCGTCCTTGTAAAACATCACCCAGCTATGTGCCATCGTACCACTGACCGGTATGTCAAACATTTTGCCGGCAAGCACCGTTGCACTGCCGACCGCACCGCCGATATACGCTGCACGCGCACCGTAGACCGCTGCGTCCATATTGTGTGCCCGCCTTGCTCCAAAATCCGATACGCTTCTTCCGTCCGCTGCCTTTACAATGCGGCGCGTCTTTGTTGCGATCAGCGACTGATGGTTGATTTGGAGCAAAACCGCCGTCTCAACAAGCTGCGCATCCAAAAGCGGTGCCACTACCGTAAGCACCGGCTCATTCGGGTACATGATCGTCCCCTCCGGAAACGCATAGATGTCCCCGGAAAACCGGAAGTTCGCCAGATAGTCCAGAAAATCCTTGTTGAACAACTGAAGGCTCCTAAAATATGCAATATCATCCGCATCAAAATGCAGATTCTCAATATATTCAATGATCTGGTCAAGCCCCGCGAAGATTGCAAAGCCGCCATTGTCCGGATTCTTGCGGTAAAACACATCAAATGCGACCCGCGCGCCTGCATCCTCGTCATTAAAATAGCCGTTTGCCATCGTCAGCTCGTACAGATCCATGACCATCGTTAAATTGCGTTCATCCTGCTGAAACATCATTGTTCCTCCCCCTGCTATCCGCCTTTGCCATCCACTATTTGTTTATTCCCCGATCAATGCGATCAGGTCAGAAAGCGTATCCACGCGCGCGGTCAAAAGCGACTTTAACTCCTCCTCCGGCTCCGTCTGATCCGGCACCATAATCACACGGCATCCGGCATGGTATGCGCTTGTAATGCCGTTCGGTGAATCCTCCACCGCCAGACATTCCTCCGGCTGCAGCCCCAACTGCTCGCACGCATAGATATAGATATCCGGCGAAGGCTTTCCCTCTTTTACCATTGTTGCAGAAATGATCCGGTCAAAATACGTTTCCAGACCAATCTTCTTCAAATACCGCGTCGCGCGCTCCATATCCGTCGCTGTCGCGATCGCCGTGATGATCCCCTTTTCCCGCAGGAATGTCAACAGCTCGACTGCGCCCGGCTTGATGCGGATTCCGTCCCGCGCAAGCGCCTCCTCCATCAGTTCTTTGCGGTACGCGCGGATTGCCGGATAATCTAGCTCCGGATCATCAAACATCTGCTTTAGATACTCCGGCGCAAACGGTTGCCCCAGAGAGCGGAGCGAAAGTGCCTGCTCATCCGTCATCTCATAGCCGAAATGCGCCAATGCCTTCGGCCAGCAGATCCGGTAATACTTCTCCGTGTCGATGAGCGTGCCGTCAAGGTCAAAAATCACCGCTTTTACATCATGCAGCTTTTCCATACACTATCAATTCCTTCCGTTATGCTTTCCCATGCTACTGCGTGTGAAGCAAAATCCTATATATGCTGTTCGGTATCCGTGCTTACAGGATGCGTGTCGTCCACTTCGAGCAGTCCCACACATCCGTCGCAAGCCCCTGATAAAACTCCGGCTCGTGACAGACCATGAGCACGCTGCCCTTATAGGCAATCAGCGCACGCTTCAGATCGTCCTTGGCATCTACGTCCAGATGGTTGGTAGGCTCGTCCAAAAGCAGGATGTTCGTGCTCCGGTTGATCAGCTTGCAGAGGCGTACCTTCGCCTGCTCGCCACCGCTTAATACGCGCACCTGACTCTCGATGTGCTTCGTTGTCAGACCGCATTTTGCCAAGGCGCTGCGCACCTCGTACTGGGAGAACGCCGGGAACTCCTGCCAGATTTCCTCGATACAGGTCGTGCTTACCGACTGATCCATCTCCTGCTCAAAATATCCGATCTCCAGATAATCGCCCAGCTCCACAGAGCCGGAAATCGGCTTGATCAAACCTAAAATACTCTTGAGAAGCGTCGTCTTTCCGATACCGTTGGCTCCGGTCAAAACGATCTTCTGTCCGCGCTCCATCTCAAGGTTGAGCGCGGTTGAAAGCGGCTCATCGTATCCGATCACAAGGTCATGTGTCTGGAAAATGTAGCGTCCCGGTGTGCGCGCCTCCTTAAAGCAGAACTCCGACTTCGGCTTCTCCGCCGCCAGCTCGATCACATCCATTTTGTCCAGCTTCTTCTGGCGGGACATCGCCATATTGCGGGTTGCCACACGCGCCTTGTTGCGCGCGACAAAATCCTTCAGATCCGCGATCTCCTTCTGCTGTTTATTGTATGCAGCCTCAAGCTGCGCCTTTTTCATCTCGTAAACTTCACAGAACTTATCATAGTCGCCCACATATCGGTTGAGCTGCTTATTATCCATGTGATAGATCAAATTGACCACGCTGTTTAAAAACGGCACATCATGTGAAATCAGTATAAACGCATTCTCATAGTCATTCAGATATCTCTTGAGCCATTCGATGTGCTCAACATCCAGATAGTTCGTCGGCTCGTCCAAAAGAAGGATGTCCGGTTTCTCCAGCAAAAGCTTTGCCATCAGAACCTTCGTGCGCTGCCCTCCGCTTAGATCGGTGACATCCTTATCCAGCCCCAGATCCAGCAGTCCGAGTGCTCTCGCAACCTCCTCCACCTTTGCATCGATCATATAAAAATCATGCATGGTAAGCAGATCCTGTATCGTTCCGGCTTCCTCCATCAGGCGGTTCATCTCCTCCTCGTCCACCTCTCCCAGCTTCGCATAAATGTCGTTCATCTGATTTTCCATGTCATACAAAAAATCAAACGCAGACTTGAGGACACTCTGGATCGTCATGCCCTTTTCCAATGCGGTGTGCTGATCCAGATAACCGACACGGACGTTTTTCGCCCACTCGATCTTACCCTCATCCGGCATCAGCTTGCCGGTAATGATATTCATAAACGTAGATTTTCCCTCGCCATTGGCACCGACAAGTCCGATGTGCTCCCCCTTCAACAGCCGAAAGGACACATCCTCGAAAATCGCACGATCTCCAAATCCATGTGATAAATGTTCCACATTTAAAATACTCATAAAAAACTCCTATCTCTATACTGCGCGGTTGTAAACCATCTTAACCGCATTACGCCTGCGGTACATAATGCCCCACACCGCGATAAAATTGATGACCATAAAGCCCATCAGGACAAACCGCTTGTCAAACTGATCCGCAAGCAGACCGGCTAAGAACTGACCTCCAAGCGTGCCGAAGGTATTGAGCATCTGGAATGTTCCGTTAAATCTGCCCTTCCCCTCATCCGGCACATACGACTGCGTTGCGGAAATTCTTATGTTGTAGCTCGTCACGCCAAGGATTCCATTTAGGAAACAGCACATCATCATGACCGGAATCGGTGTAAAAAGATAAATTCCACTGAGCACACAAAGGACGGAATAAATCGTCAATGCGATAGAAAACCGGCTCTTTTCCGGCAGCTTGACCTTGTAATGGATCGCGCCACCGATCACCCTGCCGATCAGCATAAATCCCATGACCATGATATAAACATATTCGCCGTTTTTATAAACCTCCCTAAAATACGGCAGCCCGATGATTCCATCCGCCGCTCCCGCAAAGCTCGACACCATAAAATACAGCGTGATCGCAAGAAGTCCTGCCTCCGATTTCAGATAACCAAGCCCTTCAGAGAAGTTCTGCTTGTACTGCTTGAAGCCGTAGGTCTCCGTCTCCTTCTTGACGTATTTTTCCTCGACATGGATCTGTGTTTCCATCACCGCCGCGATGAAAAAGCTTACCATATCGATCAAAAACAGCGGTCCGATACCGATGGAATTGTACAGAAATGCCGATACCGGCACCATGATCGCCGTCAGCGACTCCAGTGTACTTGAGATGGAATACGCCTTGCTGTAATTGCCCTCCGAGATCAGCATCGGGTAAAAGCTGTTGTAAGCTACCATATATACGCTGTCGATCGAGCCGATCAAAAGACAGCCCACAAGCAAAAACACATAATTCATGCTCCCGCTTAACACGATAAGCGCAAACGAACCATATACCACGGAGGAGCAGAAATCCAAAGTGTAGATCGTCTTTCGTCTGGAAAACTTGTCAATCAGCGGTCCCGCCAGCATCGGCAGAATGATCTGCGGCAGCATGTATAGGATCATGTAAAGTGCATACAAAAAAGTAGACCCGGTATAATCCAACACCAAAAGAGCCATCGCGAAGCCCGAAATCGAGCTGCCCAGCTTGGATATTACCGTGCCTACTGTTATAATTGTAAAATTCTTCGTCCAAAGCTTGTTCATGTTATTGTCCTGTAATCTGAATTGTAAGAAACGAATGCCCTGCATACGTTGCTGCGGCATCCCACTCCCCGTGTTTTCTCCCGATAGACGGCATTAGCTTTATTGTATCAGAGAATTACAGTCGTTACAAGCTTTGATATTCTTTCCTTATTTTGTCTAAAAATCCCTCACAGCCCGCCTTCACATCGCGCCACGTCGCACCAAAATCACCGGAATACCACGGATCTGCGATCGACGAGCCATGCTTCTTCTCATCCAGCGCATAGTCAAGCAGCAGGCTTATCTCCTTTCAAAAAAGAGAGCCCTAGCATGGTTATTGTACCACATTTGTGCCCCC
>CAVDTR010000039.1:0-19850 GCA_963612015.1 Lachnospiraceae bacterium
ATATCAGTTCATTATAAAAATCTCAGATTTTTGTCTTGACAACTGAGCCACTATAATCTTGACGGAACAGTGTCTGAGTACGAAGCCTATATGGCGCTAAAAAGTATTATGTGATGTAAAAGATCGAAAAAAGAGAATCAGTCGTACTGATTCTCTTTTTTATATCATTTTTGTGAAATTGCAGCATCCATAAAGGAAAGTAGTGACTCACGCGCCTTCAGATTAAGAAGCCGGTAGTATTCTAAAAGCCGGCATTCATCGGTAGTAAGATTTGCAGAAGTATAATTTGCATATTTATATGGGATATCGGTTTCATTAACGAGGTAATCAATAGATGTATCAAAGTAGTTGGCACATGCAATCAATATATCTAATTCAGGGATAGACAAATCATGTTCATATTTATTAACGGATTGTTGCGTTACATGAATAACATCAGCTAATTCCTGCTGACTAATTCCTTTCGCTAAGCGTAATTCTCTAATTCTCATTCGACGTTCACCTCTTACAGAACTAATATATCAATCGGGTAAAATAATATACAACAATGGGAGGTTGTTTTATCACAACTTAAATCAAAAAGAAATAAAATAGCGTTGTTGTATTGAATACTACTATAAGTTGTGATAAAATCTAAAAAGCATTAAAGCTATATGAGAAAACAAAGGAGGAAATGTTATGAGGAACAAATATGTTTCAAACTTAAAGAGAAGTGTACTGAAGCGCTTCGGTGCCATTGCAATGGCAGTATCTGTTACGGCAACAATGGGATGCTTTAATCAAGATGTGGTTAGGGCAGATATGACGGATGCGGCGGAAGCAGAGGCAAGCGTATATGCTGACGTTTCAGAAAATAATGACAACGCTGTAACGGTTGTCGATTCAGGAAGTTGTGGGGATAATGCAACTTATACGTTAGATAGTAATGGATTGCTGACGATAAGCGGGGAAGGGGCTATTCGTAATTATGCATTCTCCGGATACGGTACTATTAAGAGCGTTGTAATGGAACAGGGGATAACGTCGATAGGCGATTATGCATTTGAAAGTTGTAGTGGATTAACAAATATCACAATCCCGGATGGAGTAACATCGATAGGAAACATGGCGTTTTGGGAATGTAGTGGATTGACAAGTATTACAATCCCGGATGAAGTAATCTCGATAGGATACTGGACATTTTATGAGTGCAGTGGATTGACAAGTATCACAATCCCGGATGGGGTAACATCAATAGGAAATGGTGTATTTTATAGGTGCAGTGGATTGACAAGCATCACAATCCCAGATGGAATAACATCAATAGGATTTGATGCTTTTTCTGGTTGTAGCGGATTGACAAGTATCACAATCCCGGATGGGGTAACATCGATAGGAGAGAGTGCGTTTGATGGTTGCAGCGGATTGACAAGTATCACAATCCCGGATGGAATAACCTCGATAGGAGAGGGTGCATTTTCTAGGTGCAGTAGTGTGACAAAAATTAAGGTCGGAGAGGGAAACACATACTATAATAGTAGAGGCGATTGCAATGCGATTATTGAGACCAAGACAAATAAATTGATTCGAGGGTGTGAATCAACTATTATTCCAGATGATGTAACATCAATAGGAAATTATGCATTTTCTGGTTGTAGTGGAATGACAAGTATTACAATCCCGGATGGAGTAACATCGATAGGAAATTATGCATTTTATGCTTGCGGTGGATTGACAAGTATCACAATCCCGAATGGAGTAACAACATTAGGAATGCATGTATTTCGGGATTGTAGTGGATTGACAGATATCACAATCCCGGATGGAGTAACATCAATAGGGGAGTATGCATTTGATGGATGTAGTGGATTGACAAGCATCATAATCCCGGAGGGGGTAACATCAATAGGAAATTATGCATTTTTTGGTTGTAGTGGAATGACAAGTATTACAATGCCGGATGGAATAATGTCGATAGGAAAAGGGACATTTGAGGGTTGCAGTGGATTGACAAGTATCACAATGCCGAATGGAATAACATCAATAGAAGATAGTACATTTTCTGATTGCAGTGGATTGACAAGTATTACCATACCAGATGGAGTAACGGTGGTAGACGATTATGCATTTGATGGATGTAGTGGATTGACAAGTATCACAATACCGAATGGAGTAACGAGAATAGGATATCATGCATTTCGTATGTGTAGTGGGTTGGAGAACATCACGATATTAAACAAAGATGTAGTTATAGAGATTCCAGCATTTAGAGGTGTGAGTGAAAATTTTACAATTCACGGATACACTGGTTCAACCGCAGAGGAATATGCAACTGTATGTGGAATCGCATTTAAAGCAATAGAATCAACGGATGGTTCAGAAGATAACGGCAATAGTGGCTCAGATACAGAGAATCCGGGAAGTGGAGATGCGGACAATAGTGGCTCAAACACGGAGACTCCGGGAGGAGAGGATGCCGGTAATGGTGGATCAAACACAGATAATTCGGGAACAGGAAACGGAAGCACCGGTGACGACAATACCAGTGGTGGCACAACAGGTGACGGAAGTACAGATAATGGTACAACCGGTGGAAGTTCAGATGACAATACCACAGGCGGTACAACAACTGGTGGTTCTACCACGGAAACTCCGGGAAGTGGAGACACCGGCAACAGTGGATCAAACACAGATAATTCAGGAGCAGGAAACGGAACCGCAGGCGGTACAACAACCGGTGGAAGTACAACTGGCGATACCGCAGGTGGTGGAACAACTGGTGGAGCGACAGCCGGAGGCGGCGCATCGGTAAGTGGCGGCAGCGCAGGAAATGTCAGCAACGGAAGCACTTCTACGGACGAGAAGAAGGATGATAGCAAGACTGACAAGAAGGTTACAACCAACAAGGATGGCTCTGTAAAAGAAGTTGTAAAGGAGAAAGAGACAAACTCCAAGGGCAAAGAAGTAACAGTAACAACCACAACCGAGAAAGACAAGAAGGGCAACGTTACCAGCGTTACCGAAAAGACAAAGATTGATAACATCGCATCCGATGCAACTGCAACAGTTACCGTAAAGACGGACAAGAAGGGAAGTACAACCGCAGCTGCAAGCGTTGAGAAGAAGGTCGCAGCTGAAAAGAAAACCGCAACAATCTCTTCCTCAATGATCGAACAGATAAAGGAAGCTGCCGGAACTGATGTAGACATCACAATGACGGTCAAGGATGAGAACGGCAATACAAAGTATAAGGTAAAAGCCGATACCGCTGACATAAAAGCTGGTAAGAATTTATATCTTTATAAGCTCAACACCAAGACGGGTGAGTATGTGATGGTCAATGACAAAACATACTCTGTCAGCGACAAGGGAAATGTATCTCTCAAGCTGGACAACAAGGGAACCTATGAGCTTGTTTCTGCGACAGATGCAAAGAAGATTGATAAGAAGATCCTTGCAACTGTACAGACAAAGAAAACAACTGCAAGTGTGAAAAAGGGCAAAAAGACAAGCATTGCATTGAGCAGCAAATTGAATATGAGCAATGTTAAAAGCATTACTTATAGTACCGATTCCAAGTCAGTTGCGACTGTTTCTAAGAAGGGAACCGTAACGGCAAAGGGCAAGGGAACAACAACAATCAAGGCAACCGTAACGCTCAAAAATGGTAAAACCAAAACAGTAAAAATGAAAGTTACTGTTAAATAGTGAAGAACACCTCCGGGGCATATCATATACCCACGGAGGTGTTTTTGCGAGAATCCCTATTGCGAAAGCACTTCCCGCGCGGTACAATTTTAACAAGTACGACGCTGCCATGATCGGAAAGAGGCAGCGAGTATCTGGAGGAAAAATGATATGAAATACCCTAAATTTTTACCGAAAAATGGTACGATTGGATTTGTGGCACCTTCGTTTGGGTGCGCAACGGAGCCATATTACAGCGCGTTTATGCATGCGCTGGATAAGTTTCACAAGCTGGGCTATAAGACAAAGCTTGGACCGAACTGCCTTGTTGAAAAAGGCATCGGTATCAGCAATGATCCAAAGGAATGCGGAGCAGAGCTGAATGAGGCATACTGCGATGGAGAAAGCGATGTGCTGATCTCCTGCGGTGGCGGCGAGCTGATGTGTGAAGTTCTTCCGTATATGGATTTCGAGCGGATGAAAAAGGCAGCGCCGAAGTGGTATATGGGATTTTCGGACAACACGAATTTTACGTTTTTATCGGCGACTTATCTGGATGTTGCGGCAATCTACGGACCTTGTGCGGCGGCGTTCGGAATGGAGCCGTGGCATGAGTCGGTAAAAGATGCGTTTGACGTTCTGACGGGGAAAATTCACAGGGTAAGCGGATACGAGCTGTGGGAGAGAGAAGGAACAAAGAATGAGGAGCATCCGCTTGAACCCTACAATGTGACGGAGCCGGTGGTGATCCATTCTTTTATTCCGGAAAGTCGTAGCGGGGCAGGACAGGAGACCGGACAGGGCTGGAGTGCTGAGAACTGGGCAGAAACTGCAGCAGTCCAGAAGAACAGTGCTGCTGAGAACGGAGCAGAAGTGACCGCATCCCAGCTTCACGAAGTGCTCACGCCTCAGACAATCCGGCTGGAGGGCAGGCTGATCGGCGGATGCATGGATTGCTTGGTCAATCTGCTTGGAACAGAGTTTGATCATGTAAAGGAATTTAACGAGCGGTATAAGGACGAGAAGATCATCTGGTTCTTGGAATCGTGTGATCTGAATATTATGGCAATCCGGCGTGCAATCTGGCAGATGAAGCATGCAGGCTGGTTCGAGCATGTTGGTGGATTTTTGATCGGCAGACCGTTATGCTTCGGCGAGGAGGCATTCGGGATCGACCAGTATCGTGCAGTGACGGATCTTTTGGCAGAATACAATGTGCCGGTGATCATGGATCTTGATATCGGACATCTTGCACCGATGATGCCGGTTGTGGCGGGAGCAACCGCCATCGTGGATGTAGAAGGAAATAATATCCAGATAGAGTACACTTGGAAGTAACAACTGAAATATACCAACAATACGAAACATAAGTGAACGACAACCGGAACATATCTGAAAACAAAGTGAAACGGCAACCGTAACATACCTAAAAACAAAGTGAAACGACAACCGGAGCATGCCTGAAACTGAAATGGAACTGAAACCGGAGCATACACAAAATAAGCGAAGAGCAAACAGGAACACACTTAATACAAACCGGAGCTTCGATAATCAGCAAAGAGATGACACACCACAGCAATAAACACATCCGCACAGA
This sequence comes from Lachnospiraceae bacterium, assembly GCA_963612015.1. Classification (GTDB taxonomy): domain Bacteria; phylum Bacillota; class Clostridia; order Lachnospirales; family Lachnospiraceae; genus Roseburia. The sequence continues at coordinate 5,264 of CAVDTR010000039.1, forward strand.
AAAGAATTTATAATTATATGGAAAAAACGAGACAACCGAAATATTACGAACTGACAGATAAATTAAGAAGCCAGATCCTAAACGGAGACGTAAAGCCCAAGGACAAGCTGCCTTCGGAAAACGAGCTGTCCGAGACGTACAAGGTCAGCAGGCAGACGGTACGCAAGGCGCTTGGCATCTTGCAGGAGGAGGGCTATATCTACACGGAGCATGGGCGCGGCACGTTCTGCTCGGAGATGATCTGCCACAGAAAAGTCTCCAAGAATATAGCAGTCATTACGACCTACCTCTCGGACTATATTTTCCCGCGGGTAATTCAGGGAATTGACGAAGTGCTCACGGAGAACGGTTACAGCATTTTATTGAAAAACACCAACAATTCCCGAAGCCGGGAGGCGAAGTGCTTGGAGGAGCTTTTGCAAAAGGACATTGACGGGCTGATCATCGAGCCGAGCAAGAGTCAGATTTTTTGCAAGCATTTGAACTTGTATGCAATTCTGGATGAATACAAGATCCCGTATGTGTTTATTCAAGGCGCATATTCGCAGTTGGAGGACAAACCGCATATCCTGATGAACGACCGCAAGGGAGGATTTCTGGTCACGGATTATCTGATAAAGCGCGGGCATAAGGATATCGTCGGAATTTTTAAGGCGGATGATATTCAGGGACAGGAGCGGCACAAGGGCTATATCGAGGCTTTGCAGAAGGCGGGAATGGTGTATGATCCGGACAAGGTGATCTGGTATTACACGGAGGATCGGAAAAGCCACCCGTATGAAAAAATCAAGCAGATGGCAAAAAGGCGCAAGGATATGCCGTTCGATGCGGTTGTATGCTACAACGACCAGATTGCCATACAAGTATTGAAGGCGCTTGAGGAGGCACAGATCGCCTGCCCGGATGAGGTGGCAGTCACGGGATATGACAACTCTTATCTTGCCGCAACATGCAGGGTTCCGCTTACCACGATTGCACATCCGCAGGAGCGGCTGGGGGAGATGGCGGCAGAACTCTTGCTGAAGCTGATTCGAAACGATGAGCTTTCCGAGGAGGAACGTAGCATCCTGATCGAGCCAGAGCTTGTAGTGCGGCAGTCCACAAATTAAATAAAAGAAACTAGAATAAATATATAAAGGAAACAATAAAAAATACAACTTGTCACGCGAAGCGTACAAGTTGTATTCTTTATATATAAACAAGATACGGAGGTTTTTATATATGGGAAATGCAAAAGACGTAATTGTATCGGGAAATGCGGTGCTCGGCATTGAGTTCGGTTCTACCAACATCAAGGCGGTGCTTGTAGATGACGAACACAAGCCGATCGCATCCGGTTCACATGGCTGGGAGAACCAGTTGAGGGATGGCGTATGGACTTACAGCAAGGAGATGATCTGGGACGGACTGCAGGACTGCTATGCTCAGATGGCAAAGGATGTGCAGGAAAAGTACGGCGTGACGGTCACAAAGTTGAAAGCAATCGGAATCTCCGCAATGATGCACGGATATCTTGCATTTGACGGTGAGGGAGAGCTTCTTGTGCCGTTCCGTACATGGAGAAATACCATCACCGGACAGGCGGCAGCAGAGCTTACCGAGGTGCTTGGTTTTAACATCCCGCAGAGATGGAGCATCGCACATCTGTATCAGGCAATCTTAAATGATGAGCCGCATGTGAAGGACGTGCGCTTCTTTACCACGCTTGCCGGCTACATCCACTGGCAGATTACCGGGGAAAAGGTGCTTGGAATCGGAGACGCTTCCGGCATGTTCCCGATCGACTCTAAGACAAGAAATTACAACACAAAAATGATCGAGCAGTTTGATGCGCTCGAAAAGGTACAGAAGTATCCGTGGAAGCTGGAGGAGATCCTGCCGAAGGCACTCATGGCAGGAGATGCGGCAGGATGTCTGACAGAGGCAGGAGCAAAGCTTCTGGACGTAAGCGGCAACCTTGAGGCTGGTATTCCACTTGCACCTCCAGAGGGAGATGCGGGAACCGGAATGACGGCGACCAACTCTGTTGCGGTGAGAACCGGTAATGTTTCCGCAGGAACCTCTGTATTTGCGATGGTGGTTCTGGAAGAGGAATTAAAGGCAGTTCATGAGGAGCTTGACCTTGTGACAACTCCGGTCGGAGATACCGTTGCGATGGTTCACTGCAACAACTGTACTTCTGATCTGAATGCATGGATCGGACTGTTTAAGGAATTTTCCGATATGTTTGGCTGCAACATCAGCACGAATGATATTTACGGAAAGCTCTATCACAATGCGTTTGACAATGGAGAGAAGGACTGCGGCGGTCTCTTGGCATTCAATACACTTTCTGGAGAGCCGGTCATCGGAACCGACGAGGGACGACCGATGTTTGCCCGCAAGCCGGACGCGAAGATGACGCTTGCAAACTTTATGCGCACCCATCTGTATGCATCACTTGCAACCTTAAAGATCGGCTGCGATATCCTCTTCAAGGAGGAGAAGGTCAAGGTCGACACACTCTACGGCCATGGCGGACTGTTTAAGACAAAAGGTGTCGGACAAGGAATCCTTGCAGCAGCAATGAACGCCCCGGTTGCCGTTATGGAGACTGCCGGAGAGGGCGGACCGTGGGGAATGGCGATCCTCGCATCCTATATGGTAAACAAAGCGGATGGAGAGGCTTTTGCGGATTATCTGAACAACAGGGTATTCGTGGGCGAGACCGGAAGCGTGATGCAGCCGGACCCGGCGGATGTCGCAGGATTTGACGCATACATTGAGGAATACAAGGCTGCAATCCCGGCACAGAAGGCTGTCGCAGCAGCACTTCCATTATAAAAAGGAGAAGGAGAAAATTTATGTTAGCTGTTAAGAAGTACAAGTTCTGGTTCTGCACCGGTTCACAGGATCTGTATGGAGATGAGTGCCTGCACAACGTTGCAGAGCATTCCAAGGCGATCGTTGCCCGATTAAACGAGTCAGGAGTGCTTCCATATGAAGTAGTCTGGAAGCCGACACTGATCACGAATGAGCTGATCCGCAAGACCTTCAACGAGGCAAATATGGATGAGGACGTAGCGGGCGTGATTGTATGGTGTCATACGTTTTCCCCGGCAAAATCATGGATTCTCGGATTGAAGGAGCTTAGAAAGCCGATCCTTCATTTACATACCCAGTACAATGAGGAGCTTCCATACGATACCATCGATATGGATTTCATGAATGAAAATCAGGCAGCTCACGGAGACCGCGAGTGGGGACACATCGTTACCCGCATGGGAATCGAGCGCAAGGTAGTGGTCGGACACTGGTCTGATCCGGTTGTTCAGGGCAAGATCGCAAGCTGGCAGCGCACCGCAGTCGGCATTGTGGAGAGCAGCCACATCCGTGTTATGCGCGTCGCTGACAATATGCGCAACGTTGCAGTTACCGAGGGTGACAAGGTAGAGGCACAGATCAAGTTCGGCTGGGAGGTGGACGCTTACCCGGTAAACGAGATCGCAGAGGCAGTTGCAGCAGTATCACAGTCCGATACGAAGGCGCTGGTTGACGAGTATTACGACAAGTACGAGATCCTTCTTGAAGGAAGAGATCCGGAAGAATTTAGAAGACACGTTGCGGTTCAGGCACAGATCGAGATCGGCTTTGAGCGGTTTTTACAGGAGAAAAACTATCAGGCGATTGTAACCCATTTCGGGGATCTTGGCGCTCTGCAGCAGCTGCCGGGACTTGCGATCCAAAGACTTATGGAAAAAGGCTATGGATTTGGCGCAGAGGGCGACTGGAAGGTTGCCGCAATGGTGCGGCTGATGAAGATCATGACCGCAGGAATGAAGGATACAAAAGGAACTTCCATGCTTGAGGATTACACCTACAATCTCGTCAAGGGCAAGGAGGGAATCCTTGAGGCGCACATGCTTGAGATCTGCCCGACCATCGCAGACGGACCGATCAGCATCAAGTGCCAGCCGCTTTCCATGGGTAACCGTGAAGATCCGGCGCGTCTGGTATTTACCTCAAAGGAAGGCACAGGTATTGCAACCTCCCTGATCGACCTTGGTAACCGTTTCCGTCTGTTGATCAACACGGTTGACTGCAAGAAAACCGAAAAGCCGATGCCGAAGCTTCCGACCGCAACCAATTTCTGGACACCACAGCCGGATCTCTACACCGGAGCAGAGGCATGGATCTTAGCAGGCGGCGCACATCACACGGCATTTACCTATGATCTTACCGCAGAGCAGATGGGCGACTGGGCGGCAGCTATGGGAATTGAGGCTGTCTACATCGACAAGGATACGACCATCCGCAACTTTAAGAAGGATCTGATGCTCGGAGACATTTTCTTTAAATAAGCCGGTATGCTAGAAATTTTAAAGGAAAAAGTGCGCAAATTGCGTGCATACATGATGGCTTCCATGAGGTAAAATGACATTGAACAGTAAAAATAATGCAGGGAGACTGCTAGGAAAAGAAGGAGAATATACAATGAAAATTTTTGTCGACACAGGAAAAATCGAAGAGATCAAGAAAGCAAATGACATGGGCGTCATCTGCGGCGTAACAACCAACCCGTCCCTGATTGCAAAGGAAGGCGGAAGAAGCCAGGAGGAGATCTTAAAGGAGATCGCATCCATCGTTGACGGACCAATCTCCGGTGAGGTTAAGGCTACTACCGTTGATGCGGAGGGCATGATCAAGGAAGGACGTGAGATCGCTGCATTACATCCGAACATGGTTGTAAAGATCCCAATGACGATCGAGGGACTTAAGGCAGTCAAGGTTCTTTCAGCAGAGGGAATCAAGACCAATGTTACCCTTATCTTCTCTGCAAATCAGGCAATCCTTGCAGCAAATGCAGGCGCACGCTATGTATCTCCGTTCCTTGGAAGATTAGATGACATCAGCCGTCCGGGAATCGACCTGATCCGCGACATCGCAGAGATCTTTGACATTTACGGATATGACTGCGAGATCATCGCTGCTTCCATCCGCAACCCGATCCATGTGACTGACTGCGCACTTGCAGGAGCACATATTGCAACAATTCCATACAAGGTAATCGAGCAGATGACCAAGCACCCATTGACCGATCAGGGTATTGAGAAGTTCCAGGCAGATTACAAGGCTGTATTCGGAGATAACTAAAGCACTGCTTACGGTAAGGAGAGTAGATCATGCTTGAAGAATTAAAAAAACAGGTCTATGAGGCAAACATGGAGCTGCCAAAGCGCGGACTGATCACCTACACATGGGGAAATGTCAGCGGCATCGACCGGGAGACTGGCTATTTTGTGATCAAGCCAAGCGGTGTGGATTACGATGCGCTCACACCGGATGATATGGTAGTCATGGATCTTGAAGGTAATAAAGTCGAGGGAAGATACAAGCCGTCTTCCGATACAGCAACCCATTTAGAGCTGTATAAGAAGTATCCGGAAATCGGAGGTGTTGTACATACCCATTCACCGGAGGCGGTTGCATGGGCACAGGCGGGAAGAGACATTCCGCTTTACGGCACTACACATGCCGACTATTTCCTCGGATCAATCCCGTGTGCAAGAAATCTCACACCGGAGGAAATCGAGGAGGCATACGAGAAGAACACCGGTCTTGTGATCATTGAGACCTTTGAGACAAGAGGAATCAATCCGGTGTATACCCCGGCGGTTCTGTGCAAGAATCACGGACCATTTACATGGGGAAAGGATGCAGCGGAGGCTGTTCACAATGCGGTTGTGCTTGAGGAGGTTGCCAAGATGGCGCGCAACACCGAAGCAATCAACCCGAATGTGGAGCCTGCTCCGGACAGCATCAAAAACAAGCATTTTTACCGCAAGCACGGTGCAAATGCATATTACGGACAGAATTAGTAAGGAAAGCCGGGGCATTTTTGCTTCGGCTTTTTTCCGTGTAAGAATGCATATTACAGGGCAATCCGCCTGGGAAAGACGATAGTTTATAAATGTGAAATTTGTGTAAAAGCATTGTAAATTGCAAGTAATCTGTTTTATAATAATATCTGTATGTGGCAAATTTGAAATGCCACGGGCAAATATGGTTTATCGGATGGAAAAGGATAACACAGATATGATTGAAACGATCACAATGATTATTAAGCTGCTTGGCGGAGTTGCATTGTTCCTGTTTGGAATGAATGTTATGGGGGCAGCACTCAAGAATGTTGCAGGAAATAAGCTGGAAGCACTTTTGTACCGTCTGACAGATACCCCGCTCAAGGGAATCCTGCTCGGAACCGGTGTTACGGCAGTCATCCAGTCGTCCTCGGCAACCTCAGTTATGGTTGTCGGTTTTGTAAATTCCGGCATGATGAAGGTTGCGCAGGCGATCGGGATCATCATGGGAGCCAATATCGGAACCAGTATTACCGGATGGATCCTTTGTCTGTCCAGCATCGAAGGAGCCGACGGCTGGGCATCCCTTCTTTCAACGGCGGTGATCGCTGCGATCGTCGGGCTTATCGGTATCATTTTCAAGACGATGGTTAAAAAGGAGGTTTATCACCATATCGGTGATATCATGTTAGGGTTTGCAGTTCTGATGGTCGGAATGCAGAACATGACCGCGGCGGTAAAGCCGCTTCAGACTAATGAAATGTTCATCAACACGCTGACAAAGTTCAGCAATCCTGCACTTGGCATTCTGGTGGGTATTGTGTTTACAGCAGTCTTACAGAGTGCCTCTGCGTCTGTCGGTATCGTACAGTCACTTGCGATGGCGACCGGAAGCCTTACCTTTGGTGCGACACTTCCGCTTGTCATGGGTATCGGTATCGGTGCAGCCTGTCCGGTGCTTTTGTCTGCGATCGGCACAAGCCGCAACGGTAAGAGAACTGCGCTGATATATCTGTTAAACGACCTTTTTGGGATGATCATCTGGTCGATCCTGTTCTATGCGGCAAATGGCATTTACGGCAAAGCAAACGGGACGGACGGCTTCTGGTTCATGAATCTGACCATGACACCGGTTACGATCGCACTGTTAAACACAGTATACCGGGCGCTTACCATTCTGGTGCTTGCTCCATTTATCAAGCAGCTGGAGAAGCTGGTATGTGTACTAATCAAGGATGCGCCGGAGGAGCAGGAGGATTATGAGGACTTTGACCTTCTCGAGGAAAAATTCCTTGCGTATCCTGATCTTGCAATCGCACAGAGCCATGCCGCAATGAACGGAATGGCGAAAAAGGCGCGTAAGAATGTATATCGTGCAATCTCTCTTATGGACGATTATTCGGATGACAAATTTGCCAAGATCCAGGAAAAGGAGAACCTGCTGGACAAATACGAGGACAAGCTAGGCACATATCTGATGAAGCTGACCGGCTCTCAAATGAACAAAAACCAGATTACGGAGACCTCCAAGCTATTACATACTATCAGCGATTTTGAGCGGATCGGAGACCATGCTTCCGGTATTTCCAAGGTGGCAAAGGAGCTTAGCGGAAAGGGAATTTCTTTCTCGGCAGAAGCAATGTACGATCTGTCTGTTGTGGAGGATGCAGATAAGGAAATTGTGGATATTACCGTGAGCGCATTTGCAGATGATAATCTTGAGCTCGCAAAGCAGGTTGAGCCGCTTAGACAGGTGGTACGTATCCTGTGCGGTGATCTTAAAACACGTCATATTGCCCGTATGCAGAAGGGAAAATGTGATATGGAGCACGGCTTCGCATTCAACGATATGATCAATAATCTTGATCGTATCGCGGCACACTGCTCGAATGTAGCGGTTGCCATGATCGAGCTGGAGGCAGAGGATTTTGCGACACATAAGTACCTGCAGACCGTTCGCGAATTAAAGGACAGCACATATCAGCGTTATCTTGCAGAGTACGAGCAGAAATACGTCCTGCAGGATTACAAGAAGATGAAGAAAGCAAAGAAGAAAGAAAAAGAAGATTAGAGCCTTTGAAGAGGAACTCTCGGCGTGGATGCGCGAGGGTTCTTTTTAATTTATAGGAAATTTCTTTTCCTAATAAAGCAAAAATGTTCCGTGGGAAAATCCATTTTCTATAAAACAAACGGACGGTGTCCGGTTTATTACCCATGCATTCTGCGATTATCTCCGTATAAAGAAATGAGCCAAAGAAAAAACGGCTTAGGTACAGGAGGATAATCAAATGAGAATGAAGCGGGATACGTTGGGCGTGATGATCTGCATGGCAGTGATGGGAGCAATCGGATTTTTCTTGTTGATCTGCGGGATCGTGGGAGTAGACATCGCAACTCTGGGACTTGGCGCGGCGGCAGGATTTGTAACAGGTTTTGCGGGATTGCTCTTTTCAGCACTCCTTTTATCTTATTACAACGGTTTTCACAAATAACACAAAATGTAGAACTGGAAGATGAAAAAACACTATATTTTGATTGACGCTTCCGACAGACTTGTCTATAATTAGAAAAAAGAAAAAATAGGCATTTGTGATGCTCTAAGAATTGTGAGGTTACATGATGAAAAGACATGGTCGCCGGGTGATGGCAATGGTAATTGCGGCCGTTTGTATGCTGGGGACACCGATGCTGGCGAAGGCAACGGACGTTGGAGAGACGAGCACAAGGACTCTGTCTGCGGATAATTCACTGGAATCTTTGAGTATAAGCGGGGCTGAGCTGTCTCCTGCATTCTATTATAGTACGGTCAGCTACACAGCAACGGTTTCGTATAACGTGACGGAGGTTGCCGTTACCGCAAAGACAAGCAACAAAAATGCGGTGATTGAATCAATCTTGGGGAATGAGAATCTGAGCGTTGGGGAAAATACCATTAAAATTGTTGTGGCTGCAGAGAATGGTAACAAGGCAACCTATACCGTCAAGCTGACAAGACTTGCGGAGGGTGAGACTGTGACAGCGGATGGCGATGGCGCGGCAGATGCTGTGGATGACAATGGCACAGCCGATGATGCGACAGCCGATGACAACACGACCGATGTTGATATAACGGATGACGGATCAGCGGATGGGACGGATGCGTCTGCGGTTACGCTTCCGGTAGGAAATACCTATTTTGTGCCGATGGATGCTCCGGCAGATGCTGTGCCAGAAGATATGGTACAGATTGACCTTGAACTGGAGGGGGTTGGAACACTACATGCATATCAGTATGTGCAGGGGACAGTTACTTCTTCTCTGGATGAACTTGATTTTTATTTTGTGTATGGAACGGCTGCCGATGGAACAGCGGGCTGGTATCAGTATGACAGCAGGAATGGCGCATTTCAAAGGTATAACGAGCGTATCAGTGAGCAGGTGCAGACGGAGGATAACAGCGCACTATTAAACAACTATAATCTGGCGAGCACGCAGGTAAAGCAGCTTCAGCAGAAAATCCGCCTGATGGCATGCGTATTTTTGTTTATCGTAGCAGTTTTACTGATCATCATCTTCAGTATTTTGTGGACCAGACGCAGTAGTTATGAAGAAGAGGATGTTTTTGAAGAAGAACCGGAGGTAAAAGTAAAAGAGGAAAAACCATTTAAAAAGCGTAAAAAAGCAGAGGAAGAACCGCTTGAGGAGACGGCTTCGCCGAAAACAGAGAAGAGCCTTAAGAAGGAGGAAACGCTCAAGCCTAACACCTGGGAGCCGGATGATCTGGAGGCTGTATTGGAAGAGGAAAACGCAGAGCTGGACGTGAAAACGGAGGAAAAGACCCCAGGAAAAAAGGTAAAGCGCAGAGGCAGCCTGCTGGCATACCTGGGACTTGATGATGATCTACCGCTTGATTTTGGAGATGTCATAGAAGAGGATGACGAGGAAGCGGCACAAGAGGAAGAGCCGGAGTCAAAGAAAGCTGTTTTTTCTTCCAGCAACCCAAAAGAGGATAGTAACAAAGAAGATGACATAGAATTTATCGATCTGTAATATCGGATTGAATGGAGGCATTTTAATTTGAAGGCATATACCGCTAAGGCGAAAAAAGTAATAGATCTTGCAAAGCGCATGTCGAAAAGCATGAAATACAATTACGTCGGAACGGAACATATTCTGACGGCACTGGTAAAAGAAGGTACTGGAGTTGCTGCCGAAGTATTGATCGCGAACAATGTTGATGCAGAGAAGCTCCAGAAAATGATCGAAGAACTGATCTCTCCGGGGGAGGATACTCTTGTTGCGGAGAAGGATGGATATTCACCGCGCACGCAGCGCATCCTGCAACGTGCATCCGAGGAGGCAGAACGTTTCGGAAGCGAGCAGATCGGAACGGAGCATCTTCTTCTTGCTATTTTAAAGGAGGGGGACTGTGCGGCATCCCGCCTGTTGAACACGATCGGCTGCAATTCGCAGAAGCTGTTTGTGGATGTCCTCACCGCGATGGGGGAGGACCCGTCTTATTACAGAGAGGAAATCCAGCGCGGAAGAAGCACCACAGCTACGTCTACTCCGACTCTGGATCAGTATTCGCGCGACCTTACCGCAATGGCGAGAGAGCATCTGCTTGACCCGGTGATCGGGAGAAAGCGCGAGACGGAGCGCATGATCCAGATACTTTGCCGCAGAGGCAAGAACAATCCGTGTCTGATCGGAGAGCCGGGGGTCGGCAAGACCGCGATCGTGGAAGGACTTGCACAGAGTATCGTGGAGGGAACCGTCCCGGATATCATGGCGGGAAAACGTCTGGTTTCACTGGATATGTCAGGACTTGTCGCAAAGTCCAAGTATCGCGGTGAGTTTGAGGAGCGGATCAAAAAGGTGATCAACGAGGTGGCAGATGCAGGGGATGTCCTTCTGTTTATCGACGAGCTGCACACGATCATCGGAGCAGGCGGCGCAGAGGGCGCGCTGGATGCATCGAATATTTTAAAACCGGCACTTGCAAGAGGCGAGATACAGGTGATCGGTGCGACCACCATTGAGGAATACCGCAAATATGTGGAAAAGGACGCTGCACTTGAGCGGAGATTCCAGCCGATTACGGTGGAGGAGCCTTCACAGGAGGAGACGATCCAGATCTTAAAGGGACTGCGCAAGCTCTATGAGGAGCATCATCAGGTGCAGATCTCGGACGAGGGCGTAGAGGCAGCGGTACATCTTGCTGCAAGATATATCAATGACCGGTTCCTGCCGGATAAGGCGATCGATCTGATGGATGAGGCAGCGGCAAAGCTGCGTCTTGGAATGATCCGCGCAACGGATGAGATCCACGATAAGCGTCTTTTGATCGCACAGACGGAGGAAGAACTGGAAAATGCACTTGCATCCGGTGACATCGGGCAGGCAAGAGCATGTAAGGAAAAGAAGGAAGAACTTGAGCACTCTTATGAGAAGCTCTTACAGAAGAATAAGAAGGCAGCGAAGAACAAAAAGCCGGTCGTTGGAGAAAATGAGATCGCAGAGGTGATTGCAGGCTGGACGAAGATTCCGGTCAACCGCCTTACGGAGAGTGAGGCACAGCGCTTACAGAAGCTGGAAGCCGTGCTCCACAAGCGTGTAGTCGGACAGGAGGAAGCAGTAAGTGCTGTCGCAAAGGCGGTTCGAAGAGGACGTGTAGGTCTGAAAGATCCGAAGAGACCGATCGGCTCTTTCCTGTTCCTTGGACCGACCGGTGTTGGCAAGACGGAAGTATCCAAGGCACTGGCGGAGGCTGTGTTTGGCAATGAAAATGCGATGATCCGTGTTGACATGTCCGAGTACATGGAAAAGCACAGCGTCTCAAAAATGATCGGTTCGCCTCCGGGATATGTCGGTCATGAGGATGGCGGACAGTTAAGCGAGAAGGTGCGCAGAAATCCATTTTCCGTTATCCTGTTTGACGAGATCGAGAAGGCACATCCGGATGTGTTCAACATTCTGCTTCAGGTGCTCGACGATGGACGAATCACAGATTCACAGGGGCGTATGGTGGACTTTAAGAATACGATCATCATCATGACCTCCAACGCGGGTGCACAGGCGATCGTGGAGCCAAAGCGGCTCGGATTCGGTTCAACGGTAGATGAAAAACAGGATCACGAGCTGATGAAAAACGGCGTGATGGAAGAGGTAAAGCGCATTTTTAAACCGGAATTTTTAAACCGTATTGATGAGACAATCGTATTTCGGATGCTCAACAAGGACGATATGAAGGAGATCGTTACCATTCTCTGCAAGGAGCTGCAGAAGCGCTGCGCCGATCAGATGGGAATCACACTTACGGTCAGAGACAGTGCAAAGACCGCGATCGTGGACAAATCGTATGACCGCAAATATGGTGCGCGGCCGTTAAAGCGCAAGATCCAGGATGAGGTGGAGGATCGTCTGGCAGAGGAGATCGTCGCCGGTCGCATCCAAAGGGGCGACAAGGTTGTGCTGACGGTAAAGAAGGGTGAACTGACTTTACAAAAAGAGGCATGATTTTTCCGGAAACGACTAGCAATAAACTGACTTGTATATTATAATATCTAAACAGAGGAATTTCTCACAAGAGAGATACACAGGAGGATAAAAATGGCTGCAATTAGCGAACTGATTCGCACAGAATCAAACGGAACCATCAGCTTTGGAGATTACACACTGGCAGAGAAGGCAAAGCTTGACAATTATGAGTTTGAAGGAGATCTTTATAAGGTAAAGACTTTCAAGGAGATCACGAAGCTTGAGCGCAACGGCTTATTCGTATATGAGTCCGTTCCGGGAACTGCGGTATTTAATTTCTGCCGTAAGGAGAGCGGGGTAGAGTTCTCGGTGGAAGGATCGGAGGATGCACAGATCACATTGGAGCTGGAAGAGGAATCGGAGTACGAGATCACCATCGACGGCGAATCAGCAGGAACAATGAAGACCAACCTTGGCGGCAAGATGAGCATGAGCGTTGAACTTGCGGGTGTAGATTCTGTTGCAATCAAGGTAGAGAAGCGCTAGAACCAAACAAACAAATACTAGGACCCGGTCATTTCAGATCGGGTCTCTTTTTTACTGGGAGGAATTATGGCAAAAGGCAAGGCAATCGTATATTTTTGTCAGAACTGCGGCTACGAGTCAGGCAAATGGATGGGACAGTGTCCCGGCTGCAAGGAATGGAATACATTTGTCGAGGAGGTTGTCGATAAAAAATCCGTAAGCAGTGCGGGAAAGGTGGCAGTACATAAGGCGGCAGAACCGACACCGATCTCTGCAATCACCGCGATGGATGAAAAGCGCGAGACGACGAAGATGTCAGAGCTTGACCGCGTGCTCGGTGGCGGCGTGGTAAAAGGCTCTCTGGTTCTTGTCGGAGGAGATCCGGGAATCGGAAAGTCGACCTTGCTTTTGCAGGTGTGCAAGAATCTGTCCGACCAGAATTTCTCCGTATTGTATGTATCGGGCGAGGAGTCTTTGCAGCAGATAAAGATCCGTGCGGAGCGTATCGGCACGTTTACGGATAATCTGCAGCTATTGTGTGAGACAAACCTTGCAACGGTACGGGAGGCAATCGAGCGCAAAAAGCCTGCCTATGTGGTGATCGACTCCATCCAGACGATGTACAACGAGGAGATCGCCTCGGCACCGGGAAGCGTGTCACAGGTGCGGGAATCCACGGGAGTATTGATGCAGCTTGCAAAAGGACTCGGAATTACGATCTTCGTGGTAGGGCATGTGACGAAAGAGGGCGTAGTCGCGGGTCCGCGTGTGCTTGAACACATGGTGGATACTGTGCTTTATTTCGAGGGCGACCGGCATGAGAGTTACCGGATCCTTCGCGCGGTGAAAAACCGTTTTGGATCAACGAACGAGATCGGCGTTTTTGAAATGCGAAATGAAGGACTGGCGGAGGTAAAAAATCCGTCCGAGTATATGTTAAGCGGCAAGCCGACCGGAGCACCGGGATCTGTTGTCGCGTGCTCAATGGAAGGGACAAGACCGATCCTCTTAGAGATACAGGCGCTTGTTTGCCACAGCTTTTTCAACAATCCGCGCAGAACGACGGCGGGAGCAGACTTTAACCGGTTGAACCTGCTCATGGCGGTACTTGAAAAAAGGCTCGGACTGCAACTGTCGGACTGCGATGCTTATGTGAATATTGCGGGCGGACTGAAAATGACAGAGCCTGCGATCGATCTTGGAATCGTGCTTGCACTTATCTCCAGCAAGAAGGATCTGGTGATCGACGACCGGACGATCTGTTTCGGCGAGGTGGGATTAAGCGGCGAAGTGCGCGGCATCAGCATGGTGGAGCAGCGTGTGCAGGAAGCCTGCAAGCTGGGATTTGATACCTGCATCCTGCCGAAGGTCTGCTTGGGATCAGTCAAGAAGATAAAAGGAATAAAGCTGATAGGCGTGGCAAATGTCCAGGAGGCTTATGAGGCGATCCAGAGAGCTGAATAGGGAATTGTGTATAGTTGTCAGATAATTTAACAAAATTACAAGAGATGATTTACTTTAACAAATGTCGAAATTTGGTGTTGACTTTGTTGGGGCAGGATGATATTATAACTGAGCTGAAACGCGAAACACCTTGATTGGTAGAGTTCACGAATCAGAAAAAATAAAAAAGTTCTTGACAAACACAAAAATGTTTGGTAAGATATGAAAGTTGTTTGAAATGAACAAACACTTCGGACAACATCAGGACATTGATAACTGAACAGTGAAAAACCTTGAAAGATTCTAATGAATAATTCAAG
>CAVDTR010000039.1:19860-20406 GCA_963612015.1 Lachnospiraceae bacterium
GTCGTGCTGTCAGCAAGGAGCTGGTAAGTTAGGTGAAGCTGTGCTGTGCTAGATATTTATAAAGGGAAATTGGATAATAATCAGAATATTCTAAAAAAACACAACAAAATAAAAAGAATAACAAATATAGAAAAATTGTTGACAAGTGCGCTCGACTCTGCTATTATAAACAAGTCCTTGAGACAGGGACGAGTTGATTGAAGAAATAAGAGCAGAGATGTCTTAGATTTCTTCAAAAGATAAAAAAATAAAATAAAAAAGTTGTTGACAAAGACGGCTACTTATGATATTATAAATGAGCTGTCGCTGAGATAGCAACAAAGAACCTTGAAAACTGAACAGTATGTAAAACCCTGAAAATTCTAAGAACAAAGGCTTTTGGTTAAGCCTTGAAGTTCATGAGAACATTCAGAACAAAAACCAAAACAGTAATAACGGTTAAAATTAGCCAAGCGAATTTTGACTGGAATCAAAACTTTAACATGAGAGTTTGATCCTGGCTCAGGATGAACGCTGGCGGCGTGCTTAACACATGCAAGTCGAACG
>CAVDTR010000040.1:0-19256 GCA_963612015.1 Lachnospiraceae bacterium
TTCTGACACCGATGGAATATCACGAAAAGAAGTTGGCACAGGCAGCATAAAAAGTGCCCGGCCAGAACCGGGCAGGAAAAACTTTTTGTTTTTTCAATTGTCTACTTGACGGGTAGCACACCATTGTTGCAGAGTTTCTTGGCTTCAAAAATGAAGATTCTTATATTGAAAGTGATTTGGAATCAGCTATTTTAACACATATCAGGGACTTGCCGCTGTCTGGACATATAAGAAGAAAAAATCATAAGCTTTTTTACAAAGTGAGGGTTGGCTTTGAGCACGTCACAGGTTCATTTTTTAGTTGCCAAGTAGTGGCGAATTGGTTATTATATTAAATAAATTTAACGCTATTACGAATGGGAAACAAAAGAGGAATCGTTATGAAATTGTTAAAGGTGTTTGACCGCCAGGACTATACAGACGAGATGCCTGTTTTTGAAAAGTATGCGGTAAGAGGCGTAATTATCCGAAACGGAAGGATTGCGACACAGAAGGGAAACGCGGGAGATTACAAGATCTTAGGTGGTGGTGTGGAAGCCGGAGAGAGCCTGGAGGATGCGCTGCTCCGTGAAGTGCAGGAAGAATCCGGGCTTATTATCAAACCGGATACGATCCGCGAGGTAGGCGAGATCTTGGAGGCGAGAGAGGATCTTTATAAGAAAGGTCTGAAGTTTGTATGTCATTCCTGCTTTTTCTTTTGCGATGCCAAGGATGAGCTCGGCGAGACACACATGACGGAGAGCGAGATCGCAAAAGGCTATCATCTCGAATGGGCGACACCGGAGGAGATCATTGCCGGAAATGAGCCGTTTATGAATCAGCCGTGGACTTACCGGGATACATATTTTATCAGGATGATGATGGATGGCGCCTTTGACAATAACGTTAATGAAATGAAATAGACGAAAGGACTTTTTATATGTGCGCAGAACATAAACCAACCGATCCGAATATGACAATGGAGTTGAACAATGACCAGCTTGAGAATCTACTGGTGCGTTATGCCAGCGAAAAGAGCGCAGAGAGCCTGAACGCGCTGGTGTCACACATACATAGCTGCCGAGTACTGGTTCCGGCAAACTTAAATGACAAGAAGCAGCCGGTGCCTTGCTTTATCCGTAACAATGACGGCAAGCTTTTTGTGCCGCTTTATACCTCCAAGAAGCAGGTCCCGAAGGAGCCGAAAAGCCCAGTGATCATGAATCTTCCGTACACAGCCGTGAACAAGATGGCTGCGAGCCCGGATCTTAAGGTGGAAGGCGTTGTGATCAATCCATTTTCCAACAATCTCGTATTTAAGCGGGAGCTGGTACAGAAAATCGATACGGTTGACAAGCAGCGTGCAGCAGCAAAGGGAGAGACGACTGACAAACCAAAGGCGGCGCCTAAGATGAAGACCATTCAGCTTACCGCGCAGCAGTATCTGGTGTTTGAGCGGAAGCAGTACGAATTTCGTTTCCTTCCGAAAAAACTGTTTGACGAGGGAAAAGCATTTATCGATGAGCTGTGTGACAAAAAAGAAGAATATGTGGATATGCTTTTTGAGGAATCATATCAGCAAAAGCGTATGTACCCGTATCTTCCAGAGGATTTTTCCGTCATGGTCATCAACATCACGGAAAAGACCTGCATTATCCGCGTAGATATGCCAAACAGGGATCTGGAGGATGGCGCATGCCGCCGGGTATTCTTTGTATGGGATAAGGAAACGGAGAAGGGCAGATATTTTACCATCGAGAGAGCCGGAAAAGGCAGCGTGCTTGCGGAGGTGACCTCCGACTGGAAGCATTTACAGTTGGGAGAGGCACCGGCAGAGGGCGCAGAACTGCAGAAGCTGATAGAGCTTACGGACAATACAGAGGAATAAAAACATAAAAGAGCCGATTACGAATCGCAAAAATATACCGACCTCAACAGTTAGACAGGAAAGCCTAACGATTGTAGGTCGGTACTTTTTTACACATTCGAGGAAACGATCACATCCGCAAATGTTGCGCGGACAACCTTGGCGAGATCCTGCGTGCCAACACGGATCGTTGTGCCGATTCTGCCGCCGCTGACGTAGATCTCGTCAAAGGCTTTGGCAGTGGCATCAATGACAGTTGGAAACTGCTTTTTCATGCCGAGCGGGCTGCAGCCTCCGCGGACATATCCGGTGATCGCAGTCAGATCCTTGACGTGGATCATCTCTATGGACTTTTCAGAGACCGCGCGTGCGGCTGCCTTTAGGTCAACCTCGGCTGCGATCGGTACGACAAACACATAATACTGGCGGCTTTTTCCCTGCATGACCAGCGTCTTGTAGGACTGCTCGACCGGGGCACCGGTAAGCTCCGCCGTGTGCAGACCATCTACAAACTCATCACATTCATAAGTGATCAGCTCATAGGGGATTTTATTTTTATCGAGAATGCGGACGGCATTCGTTTTCACTTCTTTTCCCATGAGAAATCTCCTTTTTCATTTGATCGAGGCTATCATAGCACAAATGAGGTAAAAGTTGAAGAATAAAAGCTGTCGTGCTATAATTCCCATATCTTAAAGTATGTGGAGGGTATCAAAATGAAAGAATTTATGAAGCGCATCCGAGCAGATTTTATGCTGTCATCGTTACTATGCATCGCACTTGGCGTAGTGTTCCTTGTCTGGCCGGAGACCATATCCGGAATCCTCGGAACGATATGTGCTGTTGTGCTGATCGCGATCGGCATCGTATATCTGGGCAGCTATTTTTTGAATGTGGTATCAAATGGCATTTCCGCGGCGCTTGGCGCAGTCGTGCTGCTGCTTGGCGTGTGGGTACTGATCCAGCCGGAGATCGTTGTTACATTGATTCCGATCCTGATCGGCGTTGTGCTATTGGCACACGGCATCCGTGGTATCCGGGAATCCGTTGAGACAAAGAAATACGGCGGCATGAACTGGGGTGTTGGAATTATATTTTCCATTGTAAGTCTTGTGCTTGGAATTCTGTGCATCGTAGATGCATTTGGCGTAGTAAAGCTTGCGTTCTGGGTGATCGGGGCTGCATTGATCTACAATGGAGTCAGCAATATTTATATTGCGATCGTTTCCTCCAAGACCGAGCGGAAATATCGCAAGAGCCAGGAAGCGATCGACGTGGAATTTGTCGATGATGATAAGGAAGAGTAGAGCAAGAGGTGAAAATAAGCAATGCGTCAGATGGAATTTAAGATGGAGCGTCCCGGACTGACGAAGGTTGGAGAACACCTGACCGTCACGGAGGGAAAACTGCCGACTTCCTATTACTACACGATCGAGCATGCGATCGCCATGTCTGGAAACTATGTGGTCAGCGAGCGATTAAAGAGCAGAGAGGGCGTTGTCGTGGATGTGAAGGAGACGGAGAAGGGCTTCTTTGTTACAATGGAATTTGACGAGTAAGATGCAATGTGCGGGAGTGACGAACAGATTTGAACCAGAACAGACAGACCGTTACGGTTACGATAAAAAAGGGCGAATGCCTGCATGATGTACTGACAAGGCAGGGCTATGAGGTAGACCTTCCCTGCGGAGGTAACGGTACATGTGGCTTGTGCAGCGTATATGTAGAGCGGTTTGGCAATGTCAGATCCTGCCAGTTCCGGCTGCCGGGAACATATCAGGTTCTGGTAAAAAAGCAGGCGGCATTTGATGCGGTCGGCGCGGAGAATTTGGAATTTCAGTTCCCCGGCGGTGCGGAAAAAGCCTTTGTTGCCATTGACATCGGAACAACGACGGTTGCGTGGTTTGCCTCCTATCAAGGAAGGCAGTTGTCCGGCGGATTTGTCAACCCGCAGCGGCAGTATGGCGCGGATGTGATGAGCCGAATCCGGCAAAGCGAGTCCGGAAACGGCTGTCAGATGCAGAGAATGCTTGCAGACAAGCTCTCCGGGGAGCTTACACAGGCATTGCAGACGCTGTCGCAGGGAGCGCAGATCGCAGATGCACAGATCGCGATCGCTGCGAACACCACGATGCTTCACATACTAAATGGTTGGGATTGTGCGGGACTTGGAAAGGCACCGTTTGCACCACATGCACTTGCATTGTCCACATGGAATGCCGATGAATGGCGCAGGCTGCTCGGTATGAATTGGCTGGATGTGTGCAGGAATTATACCGTCACGGAGCTTCCGGGAATCTCGGCCTTTATCGGGGCAGACATTGTTAGCGGAATGCTCGCAACACACATGGCAGATGCGCAGGAGATCACACTTCTTGTCGATCTTGGAACCAACGGTGAGAT
This sequence comes from Lachnospiraceae bacterium, assembly GCA_963612015.1. Classification (GTDB taxonomy): domain Bacteria; phylum Bacillota; class Clostridia; order Lachnospirales; family Lachnospiraceae; genus Roseburia. The sequence goes on from CAVDTR010000040.1 coordinate 4,250, forward strand.
GGTGCTTGGAACAGGAGACCGTTTCCTAGCTGCCTCCACAGCGGCGGGACCGGCATTTGAAGCGAGCGAGGCTGCATTGCAGCTTCATGCATCCGGCATATTTAAAGCATTGCATCAGATGTGCTCCGCGCGGGCAATGGATGAGACGGGGCTTTTGGCAGAACCGTATTTTTCACAAGGGTATCCGGTTGGATCGGTGAACATAACACAGGATATGGTTCGGGATTTTCAGATGGCAAAGGCTGCGATACGTGCCGGAATCGAACTTTTACTCAAGGAGTATGGAATTACCGCACAGAAACTGGATCGCATATATCTGGCTGGCGGAATGGGATATTATATGAACCCGGAGGACGCGATCGCGATCGGCTTGCTTCCGGAGATTGCTCCGGAAAAGGTGCAGGCGGTTGGAAATACCAGCTTAAAGGGCTTGGCAAGATACCTTAACGATCCGGCATCTACCACCATGCAGATGGAGCAGGCGGTCGCAAAAACCACGGAGATCATACTTGCAGATCACCCGGATTTTGAAGAAGCCTATCTGGAGTATATGGCATTTCCGGTATAGGAAGAAGGAGCGGCAAATGGAACCGAAAGATTATACGGTGATCGATCTGGAAATGACGGGCTTGTCCGCAAAGAGCGATAAGGTGATCGAGATCGGCGCAGTTCATTTCCGGGACGGAAAAATAGCAGAGACGTATGCGACACTTGTAAATTCCCACATCCCGATCCCTGCAAGAGTGACGGAGCTGACCGGGATCACAGACGATATGGTACAGCAGGGCGGGATCAAAGAGGATGATGCGTTTGCCGGACTGATCGACTTTATCGGGGATGATGTGATCGTCGGGCACAATGTCGGATTTGATTATAGTTTTCTAAAGCAATGGGCTGTCAACAAAAAACGACCGCTTGCGATGACGGCGTGTGATACGCTAAAGATCGCAAGGCAGATGCTGCCCGGATTAGAGTCAAAGACGCTTGAAAATCTTTGCGTGTATTATCAGATCAAGAGGGAACAGGCACACAGGGCGCTGGACGACAGCATCGAGACAGGAATCCTGTTTGAGAAGTTAAAAGAAGAGATTGCGCAGAGAATATCAGAGCAGAAGCTGACGGAGGATACCGCAAAGAGTATCCTTGCACCCAAAGCCTTACAGTACAAGGCAAAGCGCCAGACACCGGCGACACAGCACCAGATCCGGCAACTGAAGGAATTTCGGGAACTGCATCTGATCACGGAACCGGTCGCGTGGGAGGTGCTGACACGAAACGAGGCATCCCGTATAATGGATCGGTATTACTCACAGTTTGGACGTTCCTGAAGCGCTTTTAGTGCATCAACGATACCTGATCTGGAGATACTGTTTAAATCTTTCGCGGAGGCGATCAGGTCAGCGATACGGTCTGCCTCATCCGATGCGAGATAGAGCTTTGCAAGCATGACATAGACCGCTTTTGCATCGGCGTGGATGGTAATCGCATATTCTAAAACGATCCGCGCCGGCTCCGGCTGCCCGGCATCCAGTAGCTCGCGGCTGTAAGTCGCTAGAACCTGTACCAGCTTGGTAAAGTTCTCGTCATAGGCGGTCAGAGCCTCCAGATTGGCGACACCGTACTGCATTTTCAGATCAGTATTTGAAATGCCGGTAAGGTTTAAGATCTTTTCATCTGCAAGCTGGCGGAGTGTATGCTCAGATTCATTGTTAAGGTTGAGTGGAAATTTTTCCAATGGTATGCTAATATAGTCTAATCCGCTGATATCCTGACGGCGGGTAAGGTTAGCCGCATGTTCGCGCTCCCAGAAATCGCTGGTTGCGGTATCCTTGGCAGCTTTATTTTTGTTGACATTCATTTTGAGTACGATAACGAAAACGACCATACAGATGGTAAAAACAGGAATCATAGAAAAATCCTTTCTTTTTGACGGAATTTTTTCTATTATTATATATGATTTTTAACGAGAGGTGAATAGTATGTACAATTTTAATAATCCAAAAAACAAAAGAGTTGTCGGAACGATCGGATTGATCCTCGCAGGAGCACTTTTGATCACGACCATTTTAGCAGGTTTATTTGTTTCTTGAAAAAGCAGGCGTTTGTGATAAAATGGTCAGATAATATAGCGAATTAGGTGATATATGCACCGGAATAATGAGGTATATATATGAGACGATTCAGACAATGGATGTTTGCGGCCGTGATGGTGTTTGCATTGGTGCCACTTGCTTATAAGGCAGATACCGTAGCTGCTGCGCAGACAGAAGAGAACCGTATCGCGGACGGAATCTATATCGGAAAAGTGAATGTGAGCGGCATGACCGGGCAGGAAGCACAGGCTGCCGTTGACGCATATATGAACAGCCTGAGGGAAACGACCTTTACTTTTGTCGGACCGAACGGCTCCATGGAGGCAACTGCGGAGGAGATGGGTGTCCATGCCGATGCAGCCGATGCGATCGAAGAGGCACTTACGATCGCACAGGGCGGCAACCTTATAAGCCGCTACAAGGAGATCAGTGATCTAAAGCAGAACAATATCGTGCTGGATCTGTATCCGGAGGTTGACAAGCAGGCAACTGCACAGCTCATTTACGCACAGATTGGCAAGCTGAATATCGAGGCAGAGGACAACGGACTGATCCGGGAGAATGGTTCCTTTACTTTCGTGGAGGGAAAGACCGGAACAGAGGTTAATATCGTTGATTCCGTATATGCGATCAATGATTATCTTGCATATACATGGGACGGCACGAACAATGAAATCGCGCTTGTGACCGAAGTGATCGAGCCACGCGGAACCAAGGAAGAGCTTGCACAGGTGAAGGATCTGCTCGGATCTTTTTCAACAGATTTCAGCTCCTCATCGGCAGGACGGGCAACAAATGTCAAGAATGGCTGCTCCAAGATCGATGGATCTTTGCTGTTTCCGGGCGATACATTTTCCGTTTATGATACCATAAGCCCATTTACGGAGGAAAATGGATATGCGCTTGCAACCGCTTATGCGAGCGGAAAGGTTGTAGAGTCCATCGGAGGCGGAATCTGTCAGGTTTCCACCACCCTGTACAACGCGATCATCCGCGCGGAGGTCAAGGTCACGATGCGCTACAATCACTCCATGCTGGTATCCTATGTAGATCCGTCGGATGATGCGGCAATCGCAAGCGGATTGAAGGATTTTCAGTTTGTAAACAATCTGGACTATCCGATCTATATCGAGGGCTATTGCTCCAACGGTGTTATTACCATGAATGTATACGGCGTGGAGACAAGACCGGAAAACCGCGAGATCTCATTTGAGAGCGAAGTGCTTTCAGAGTCTGATCCGAAGGTGGAGTACACGCTGTCCGATGAGTTCGAGGCAGGCTACTGGAAGGTTATGCAGGGCGAGCATCGCGGAATGGAGGCACGCCTCTGGAAGATCGTTACGGTGGACGGCGTTGAGGAGAGCCGTGAGGTCTTTAACAACAGCAGTTACCGGGAAGGACCGAAGGAAGTCACGATCGGTACGAAAAATGCGACCGAGGAGTGGCTGAAAAACGTAAATGCAGCTATCAAAAACGGTGATGAGGAGACGGTCAAGGCAGCTGTTGCTGCGGCAAACGAAGCACCGGCGGAGACTCCGACCGAGACACCGGATGAGAACACGGCAGACAACACGCAGGAAAAGCCGAAAAAGGATACGGAAGCGCAGCCGGACGGGGAGACAAGCTCCGAGGAAACCACGGATGCGGAGACACCGGATGAACCGACCGCAGATACAACGTCTGAGGATAATACATCCGGGGACACCACTGCGGACGAGCAACCGTCTGAGGATGCTGCAACTGAATAAAAACTAACCGGCTGCCTCGATATTCGGGGCGGCCTTAAAGCCTATATAGAGAGTGATGTATGAAAGCAGGAAAATTATCGCAATCGGTGCTCAGCCGATCCGTTTTAAAACAACTTCATAGCAAAAATGACCGGGTACTGCTCGGCGCGTCTTTTGGAACGGATGCATGCGTGATCGATACCGAGCCGGGAGAGGTTCAAGTCTTATCGGTTGATCCGGTCACCCTGACCGGTGTACATATCGGACGGCTTGCGGTCTGTAATGCACTCAATGACATCGCAGCGATGGGTGCGCGTCCGGTGGGGATACTAAGCAGTATCCTGCTGCCTACATCCTCAAACGAGACGCAGCTGCGGGCAATCATCAAGGAGATGGACGAGACCTGCACACAGATGGGAGCGCAGATCCTTGGCGGGCATACGGAAGTGACCCGCGCGGTGCAGGAGCCGGTACTTACGGTAACAGGTGTGGGTGCCGTTAAGAAAGACGAACTGCTCCAACCGGCAAATGTATTGCCGGAAATGGACATCATCGTGACAAAGTGGATCGGGCTTGAGGGAACTGCAATTCTTGCGACTGAGCAGGAAGAACTGCTTAGAACCAGATATTCCCAGCCATTTTTGGATAAAGCAAAGGAGTATGTTTCGCTGCTATCCGCGGTGCCGGAGGCCGCAGTCGCCGCAAAGTCCGGGGCGTGCGCGATGCATGATGCCTCAGAGGGCGGTGTGTTTGGTGCTCTTTGGGAGTTTGCGGAAGCGGCAGGCGTCGGACTTCAGATCGATCTTAAAAAGATCCCGATTCGTCAGGAGACGATCGAAATCTGCGAATTTTTTGATATTAACCCATATAAACTTGCATCGCAGGGCGCAATGATCATTGCGGCGGCAGATGGCAATGCGGTGGTGCGCGCGCTTGCGGCACAGGAGATACCGGCGGTAGTTGTCGGCAAGGCGACAGATAGCAATGACCGGGTACTGCTTTGCGATGGGGAACGCAGATTTTTGGAAACGCCACAGACAGACGAATTGCTTCATGTAGAAAGAACGAGAAAGGAATAAAAAAATGAGAGAGAAAATTCTTACCTTTATTGAAAAGAACAGCCGGATCGATCTTGGCGAGCTGGCGATTTTACTTGGTTCAGACGAAGTTACGATCATGAATGAGCTTGAAGCGATGGAGAATGAGCGCATCATCTGCGGTTATCCGACGCTGATTGACTGGGATAAGGCAGGCATCGAGAAGGTGACTGCACTGATTGAGGCGCGCGTGACTCCGCAGAGAGATATGGGCTTTGACAAGGTGGCAGAGCGCATTTCGCGTTATCCGGAGGTAAATTCCGTTTACCTGATCTCCGGCGGCTTTGATATCATGGTCACGATCGAGGGAAAGACGCTGCGCGAGGTTTCACAGTTTGTTTCCGATAAGCTGTCCACGATCGATACCGTGCTCAGCACAAAGACTTATTTTATTCTCAAGAAATACAAAGATCACGGAACAGTGATGGCTGCTCCTGCAAAAGACGAAAGGATTATGATGGCATAATGAGAAACCCGTTATCTAAAACGATACAGACGATACAGCCATCGGGAATCCGTAAGTTTTTTGACATCGTAAGTGAGATGGACGATGCGATCTCACTCGGAGTCGGAGAACCGGACTTTGATACACCGTGGCATATCCGCGATGAGGGCATCCACTCTCTGGAAATGGGAAGGACGTTTTACACCTCGAACGCGGGTTTGAAAGAACTAAAATACGAAATTACTTTATTTTTAAAACGAAAATATGATCTGGAGTATGATCCGAATAAGGAAATTTATGTGACAGTCGGAGGCAGCGAGGCAATCGATGATGCCATGCGTGCGATGCTCGATCCGGGGGACGAGGTGCTGATTCCCCAGCCGAGCTATGTCTCTTATCTGCCGTGTGCGGTGCTTGCAAACGGTACACCGGTGATCATTGAGCTGAAAGCGGAGAATGAGTTTAGGCTTACCGCAGAGCAGCTTGAGGCTGCGATCACGCCGAATACGAAGCTTTTGGTGCTTCCGTTCCCGAACAATCCGACCGGCGCGGTCATGGAGAGGGAGGATCTTGAGGCAATCGCAGAGGTTGTGATAAAGCATGATATTTTTGTGTTAAGCGATGAAATCTATTCTGAACTTACCTATACGAAGAACAGCCATGTGTCCATCGCGTCGCTTCCGGGCATGAAAGAGCGCACCATCGTGATCAACGGTTTTTCCAAATCACATGCGATGACCGGCTGGAGACTTGGATATGCCTGCGGTCCGGCAGAGGTGATCGCGCAGATGCTAAAGATCCATCAGTTCGCGATCATGTGTGCACCGACCACCAGCCAGTATGCTGCTGTCGAGGCGATGAAGAACGGCGATGCGGATGTACTTGCGATGCGTGAGGAGTATAACGGCAGACGCAAATATCTGATGCACAGATTTAAGGAAATGAATCTGGAGTGCTTCGAGCCGTTTGGCGCTTTTTACATGTTCCCATGCATCAAGGAATTTGGCATGACCTCGGACGAGTTTGCGACTGCACTTCTTAAGAAAGAGAAGGTGGCGGTTGTTCCGGGAACTGCATTTGGTTCCTGTGGCGAGGGCTTTATCCGTATATCTTACGCATACTCTTTGGAGAACTTGAAGACGGCATTAGACCGGATTGAGGCATTTATAACAGATTTAAGAGAAAAGAAGTAGATAAATTATGGCAACCTTAAATATTGTATTATATGAGCCGGAAATACCGGCGAATACGGGAAATATAGGGCGTACCTGTGTAGCAACCGGCACACGACTGCACCTGATTGAACCGCTTGGTTTCTCTCTTAGTGAGAAGGCGCTAAAGAGGGCGGGGATGGACTACTGGAAAGATTTGGATGTCACGACCTATGAGGATTGGGTCGATTTTTGCGGGAAGAATCCGCAGGCAAAGATCTACTATGCCACCACAAAGGCGAGACATGTGTATTCCGATGTAAGCTATGAACCGGATTGTTATATCATGTTTGGAAAGGAAAGCGCGGGAATCCCGGAGGAGATCTTAAAGGCAAATCCGGATACCTGTGTCAGGATTCCAATGATCGGGGAGACAAGATCCCTGAATCTTTCCAATTCTGTTGCAATCGTTCTGTACGAGGCGCTTCGTCAGAATAATTTCGACCACATGAAGCTGGAAGGACAATTACATCGATTGAGTTGGGATGAGTAACCAACAGAGAAAAGGGCAGGACGTGACCGGATGGCATGTACCTGCGGTTGGGAGTAATCAATGAGTATAATTAAAGCAGTTAACTTAGTACATGAATTTATCCGCAGGGATGAGGACAACAATGTGGAGTCCATTACCACCGCGTTAGATCATGTAGACTTGGAAGTACAGCCGGGGCAGTTTATCGCGATCTTAGGGCATAACGGCTCCGGAAAATCCACACTGGCAAAGCACATCAATGCACTTTTGGCACCGAGTGAGGGAACCATCTGGGTAGACGGAATGGATGTCTCAAAGGAAGAAAATGCAATCCCTGTCCGCCGGAGCGCGGGCATGGTGTTCCAGAACCCGGACAACCAGATCATCGCCAGCGTTGTGGAGGAAGATGTCGGATTTGGACCGGAGAACATCGGTGTGCCGACAGAGGAGATCTGGGAGCGTGTTGATAAGAGCCTCGCGGCGGTCGGCATGACCAAGTACCGCAATCACTCTCCGAACAAGCTTTCCGGAGGTCAGAAGCAGCGCGTTGCGATCGCGGGCGTAGTTGCGATGGAGCCGAAATGTATTGTGTTTGACGAGCCGACGGCAATGCTTGATCCGAACGGAAGAAAGGAAGTTCTTGAAACCGCCCATCGTCTGAACAAGGAAAAGGGCGTTACGATCCTTCTGATCACGCACTATATGGAGGAGGTTGTTGACGCGGACTATGTGTATGTCATGGAAAAGGGAAAAGTCGTCATGGACGGCACACCGCGCCAGATCTTTTCACGGGTGGACGAACTGAAGTCCCATCGGCTGGATGTTCCGCAGATCACACTTCTGGCGGATCGGCTGCGCAAAGCGGGACTGGATATACCGCAGGGAATATTGCGCAGGGAGGAGCTTGTCGATGCGATCATGCAGATGACTACCCGCGCGGATGTACGGTTCTGGGCGCGACAGGTCGTGGAGCAGCAGGAGTTAAACGAGGAACAGCTTAAGCAGATGCAGGCATTTGCGGAGGACAAGCAGGCAGAGCCGAAGCAGCCGCCGGCAATCCTTCTTGATCATGTGGAGTATTGTTACAGTGAGGGAACCGCTTACAAAATCAAGGCGTTAAATGATATCAACCTTTCCATCGAGAAGGGACAGTTTATCGGAATCATCGGACATACCGGATCAGGCAAGTCAACGCTGATCCAGCATCTGAACGGCTTGCTAAAAGCAACCTCCGGACATATTTATGTGAATGGCGAGGATATTTATGCTGCGGACTACGATATGACCAAGCTTCGCAGCAAGGTCGGACTGGTCTTTCAGTATCCGGAATATCAGCTATTTGAGACATCAGTGTTTGAGGATGTATGTTTTGGACCGAAAAACCAGAAGCTGGATCGAAAGACCGTGGAGCTTCGCGCGTATGAAGCACTGCGCAATGTGCATTTCCCAGAGGAACTTTACGACCAGCCGCCGTTTGATCTCTCCGGAGGTCAGAAACGCCGCGTAGCGATCGCCGGGGTTCTCGCGATGAAGCCGGAGGTGCTGATCCTTGATGAGCCGACCGCAGGACTTGATCCGGCGGGACGTGATGAAATCCTGGATCTGATCGCGCAGATGCACAAGGAACTTGGAATTACCATTATCCTTGTCTCACACAGTATGGAGGATGTGGCAAAATATGTGGATCGTATCATTGTCATGAATCAGGGACAGGCGATGTACGATGCGACACCGAAGGAAGTATTTTTACATTACAAGGATCTTGAGAAGATCGGACTTGCCGCACCGCAGGTAACTTATTTGATGCATGATCTTTCTGCAAAGGGTTTACTGGTCAATCTGGAAGCCACTACGATAAAGGAAGCAGAGAGAACGATTCTGGAAGCTTTAGAATAAAAGGAAAAAATTATGATACGAGATATAACGATAGGCCAGTATTATCCGACAGATTCTGTCATTCATAAACTGGACCCGCGAGTAAAATTATTTTCGACAATGATCTACATCATTGCCCTGTTTACCTTTAAAGGGATTCTTGCATGGGGGATCATCACGGCGGCACTGATCACAGTGGTGCATATCTCCAAGATTCCGTTCAAATTTATCGTCAAGGGATTAAAGGCGATCGTCATGATTCTTATCATCACGGCAATTTTTAACCTGCTGCTTACACCGGGCGGTACGGTATACTGGAAATATGGACCATTCCAACTGACAGATACAGGTATCGCCAATGCGGTAACCATGATGATCCGTCTGATCTATCTGATTATCGGCACATCGCTGATGACGCTTACCACGACACCAAATCAGCTTACAGACGGACTTGAGACTTCACTTGCACCACTCAACAGAATTCATGTTCCGGTGCATGCAATCGCAATGATGATGTCAATCGCGCTGCGCTTTATCCCGATTTTGATCGAGGAGACGGATAAGATTATGAAAGCACAGATGGCAAGAGGCGCAGACTTTGAAAACGGAAATCTGATCCAAAAAGCCAAGAATATGATTCCACTTTTGGTGCCGCTATTTGTGTCGGCATTCCGAAGAGCGGACGATCTTGCGATGGCGATGGAGGCGCGGTGTTACAATGGAGGAAAGGGAAGAACGAAGATGAAACCGCTCCGGTATCAGACGCGTGACCGTTTCGCTTATGTAAGTGTGCTGCTGTTTCTTGTGGTAGTCATTGCCGCGCGCATTTTCTGCCCGTGGCCACAGTAAATGGATATAATCCACGGTGATGACTGGATGCGGTTCATTTTTTGACGTAATATAGGGAAAAGGATGATGAAACGAGTTAAACTGACCGTGGCATACGACGGTACGAATTATTGCGGCTGGCAGATCCAGCCAAACGGCGTGACGATCGAAGAAAAGTTAAACCGTGCTCTGTATGAGCTTTTTGGCGAGGAGATCCGTGTGACCGGCGCAAGCCGCACCGATGCGGGAGTTCATTCACTCGGAAATGTCTGCGTGTTTGAGACGCAGGCACGGATGCCGGCGGAGAAGATCAGCTATGCGCTCAACCAGCGGCTTCCGGATGACATTGTGGTTATCGATTCCTGCGAGGTTTCGGCAGATTTTCATCCGCGTTTTTCCAAGAGCCGAAAGACGTATGAGTATCGCATTTTAAACCGGAGATTCCCGGATCCGACCAGACGGCTGGATACATATTTTTACCATCATGCGCTGGATGTCTCTAAAATGCGGGAGGCGGCGGCATACTTGGAGGGTGAGCATGATTTTAAGAGCTTTGCCTCGATCCATATGCAAGCGGAGACTTCGGTGCGCACGATATATAGCTGCACGGTAACAAAGAAAGACGATATTATCACAATCCGGGTGACCGGATCAGGTTTTTTATATAACATGGTCCGCATCATCGCAGGAACCTTGGTCAAGATCGGTGCGGGGGATATTAAGCCGACGGAGATCGATGATATTCTGGCTGCCTGCGACCGGAGTGCGGCAGGACCGACGGCGCCTGCCTGCGGTCTTACGATGATCGGATTGGAGTACGAGTAGAGATTATTTATTATACAAAAGAGAGGGAATGAGCATGGGCTATGCAGGCGGGCGGAAAATGTAATGCTGGTGAGACAGACGGAATACGGTTGCATGTTTGCAATCCCTGCGGTGGTGAGATCATCGGTGATGAGAATCTCGGGGCAACGACCTGCCCGTACTGCGGAAACAATGTTGTCATAAAGGGACAGTTCGCAGGTACGCTCCGCCCGGATCTCGTGATACCGTTCCAACTGGATAAGGAGGCAGCAATCGTAGCATACAAAAAGCACATTCAGGGCAAAAAGCTTTTGCCGAAGGTTTTCAAAAGCCAGAATCATATTGATGAAATCAAAGGTATTTATGTGCCGTTCTGGATGTTTCAGGCAGATGCAGATGCCAATATGCGTTATAAGGCAACAAAGGTACGCATCTGGAGCGACAGCCGGTTCAATTACCGGGAGACCAGCTGCTACTCCGTTGTAAGAGGCGGCAAGCTAAGTTTTGAGAATGTCCCGGTGGATGGTTCCTCAAAGATGGAGGAAGAGCTGATGGAGTTCATTGAACCGTTTGATATGAAGAAAGCGGTTGATTTTTAGACGGCGTATCTGGCGGGATATCTTGCGGACAAGTACGATGTCGACGCGGAGGCTTGTAAAGAGCGCGCCAATGCAAGAATCAAGAAGAGCACAGAGCGGGTATTTGCGGATATGGTAAAGAATTTTGATGCGGTAAACGTGGAGGCAAGCATTGTGCGGCTTTCCGGAGGCAGAACAAAATATGTGCTCTGCTCGGTATGGCTTCTCAATACAACATGGAATGGGCAGCAGTATCATTTCGTGATGAACACCAAGTCCGGTAAGCTGGTCGGCAATCTTCCGGGGGATAAGGCAATAAGAAATAAGTGGTTTCTGGGGATCACGGCGATCGGAACTGCGGTATTATTTGCGGCATCCTATCTGATTTGGTTGTTGTAAGGAGGAGCGTAAGATGAAGAAGAGAATAATTTCCTTTGTATGGGTAATGCTCCTGTGCCTGACGGTTACCGTACCGGCTTTTGCATCGGAGCAGGCGAGATTGACCGATGAAGCAAATCTGTTGTCAGAGGCGGAGGCTTCTGCATTGGAGGAGCGCGAGTAGACTTTTACCGCTTTTGCGGATTCCTGCGACAGTATTGTAACGGATGCGAAAGCGGGCAAGACTTACAAAGAACCGTTTCCGTTTGCAAGAAGGCTGGGTGTGTGCTTTGTGATCAGCCTGATCGTTGCAGTGATCGCGATCATCGCAATGAAAGGGGAATTGCAGTCCGTAAAGAAGCAGGATGCGGCAGGTGCTTACGTTAAGAAAAATTCCTTGAAGGTTACAAATTCAAGCGAACGTTTCTTATATAAGAACGTGGATAAGACGGAGAAAGCACAGGAGACGGAAAGCAAGGCGAACGAAACGACACACATTGGCAATTCCGGAAAGTTTTAAGCGTAAAATGCTTGACACAAGCGGATTCGCGAATTATAATATGTAGGTCTGTGAAGTAGACTCATGTCAAGCCAAAGCCCCGGCGAGACATTGATGAATAGAAAAGGATAGCTGTTGGAGGATACCACAATGAAGCCATTTCTCAACGGATTTGTGATATTGCCATAGCGAAAGCATTATTAGGTTGGCGCCCGGACATGCGCGTTCTGAACATGTGATCCGATTATTGTTTATTTATTTCAAGGAGGATAACCTGATGAAGACATTTATGGCTAGTCCTGCAACCATCGACAGAAAATGGTATGTAGTAGACGCTGAAGGCAAGACATTAGGACGTCTTGCATCTGAAGTTGCAAAAGTATTAAGAGGAAAGAACAAGGCAATCTTTACTCCACACATGGATTGCGGTGATTATGTAATCGTTGTTAATGCTGAGAAGATTAAGGTTACTGGTAAGAAGTTAGACCAGAAGATCTACTACAAGCATTCTGATTATGTTGGTGGTATGAAAGAAACCACATTAAGAGAAATGTTAGCAAAGCACCCAGAGCGCGTGATCGAGTTCGCTGTTAAGGGAATGCTTCCAAAGGGACCTTTGGGACGCGAAATGTACAAGAAGCTGTTCGTATATGCTGGACCAGAGCACAAGCATGCTGCTCAGAAGCCAGAAGAGCTGACATTTTAATTCGTAAGGAGGTAAAGGACATTGGCTAATACAAAATATTACGGAACCGGTAGAAGAAAATCATCTGTTGCCAGAGTATACTTAGTACCAGGTACAGGTAAGGTTACAATCAATAAAAGAGATATCGATGAGTATTTAGGACTTGAGACCTTAAAGGTTATCGTTCGTCAGCCGTTGACATTAACTGAGAACGCTGATAAGTTTGACGTTCTTGTTAACGTTAAGGGTGGTGGATACTCAGGACAGGCTGGAGCAATCCGTCATGGTATCGCTCGTGCATTACTTCAGGTTGATGCAGATTACAGACCAGCTCTTAAGAGCGCAGGCTTCTTAACAAGAGATCCTCGTATGAAGGAAAGAAAGAAGTACGGCCTCAAAGCCGCTCGTCGTGCTCCGCAGTTCAGCAAGCGATAATCTACAGCTTAATAATGCTAAAAAAGCCCGGAAATACGCCATTTTCCGGGCTTTTTCTATGCCTAAAATCACCTGATTCCGATGGTGAAATTTGAGGAAATTTGACTTCAAATTAGCCCATTTTGATGGGTTTACCATGGGTTTACGGCCTATTTTTGAGCCTAATGGGTGGGAAAATGGGTTTACAGAAGGCCATTTTGGAGGGGAAATTAGCCACATATCCTTGACAGATTTTTGGTAAAAATCCGGCTGAAATGGAATGAAAAAAAGTGTCAGGATCGTTTGGCGAGTTCTGACGAATTCTGCAAAAAAATAATATCAGGTATCCTGTTACATAGAGCCTTGGCTCATTCTTTGAAAACGAGAATGAGTCGAGGCTCTATTTTTTTTCGCCCGAAATCCGGCGAGATAAATTTGAGTAGGAGGTAACAGGTATGACGGATTTCAATCAGAAGCCCCATGACACCGATGTGGGCAGTTATGGTGGACAGTCTAGGCAGATGATGAAGGTGTTTGAGAACCAGGAGTTTGGTTCGATCCGCGTGTTGCAGGAGGCAGGCAAGACCTTCTTCTGTGCAAGCGACGTGGCGAAAGCGTTGGGGTATGTGAATCCCTACGCCGCAGTGAAACGCCATTGCAGAGGCCCCCTAACGAAACGCGAGGGGGTCGTTCAGAAGGTGAATCAGTATCCTTTAAGCCCGGAGAAATTACGCCGGAGGAAGCGAACAAGGTTGGGTATGAGACAGCCATGCGATTCACCAAGGGGAAACACGCCTTTATCGTGGCTACCCATGTTGATCGTGCGCACATTCATAATCACATTATTTTTAATTCGACTACATTAGACTACACCAGAAAATTCCGAGATTTTCGCTTATCCGGTCTTGCACTGGCGAGGCTCAGTGATATCGTCTGTCTGGAACATCGGTTGTCGGTTATTATTCGGAAGCCCTATGGGGAGCGGCAGAAGAGAACGGAATACCCGGAGAAAAAATCGCAGCGGGATGAAATCTGCGAGGCCATTGATGCAGCATTGGCAAGTAAACCGAAAGACTTCCGGGAACTGATTGGGATTTTGCAAGAGCCAGGATACGAGTATAAAGATGGAAAACAGCCTGCCCTGCGGGGGAAAGGTCACGCCAGATTTGCTCGTTTCCGCTCTCTCGGCAAGGGCTATTCAGTTGAAGAACTTTGCGAGGTGCTTGCTGGGAATGCGATTCACAAAAGCAAATTTGCGGAGAAAACCCGTACAAGCGCACGGTCAGCACAGGTGCATCAGAAAGCAGAGCTGTCGTTCCTTATTGATGTGCGAGCCAAAATGCAGGCGGGCAAAGGCGCGGGATATGCGCGTTGGGCGAAAGTCTTTAACCTGAAGCAGATGGCAAAAACTATGATGTTTATGGAAGAACATGGAATCAAGAGCTATGCAGAGTTAAAGGAAAAGGCAGATGGAATTTCTGAAAAATGCGATGCGCTGCTGGAATCTGTAAAGGCAGATGAGGCACGGATGTCGGAAGTGTCAGTGCTGCGGAAGCATCTAATCAATTATGCCAAGACAAAAGATGCTTTTGCTGCGTATAAGGCATCCGGTTACAATCGAGAGTTCTATGAAGCCCATCGGGACATGCTGATCTTGCGTAGCGTAGCGAAAAAGGCGTTTGATGCCTATAAGAAAGAAAACGGTTCTGACAAAAAGCTACCACGCATCAGCGAGCTGAACGCAGAGTATGCGATGCTTCTGGAACGAAAGAAAAGCTCCTATGCAGAGTACCGCAAGGTTAAATCGGAAATACAGGATTGGCTTGTGGCACAGAAGATTGTGCAGGAAATTCTGAAAGAGGACGAACAGAAAAAAGAGCAGTTGCATGAGCAGGAAGTGC
>CAVDTR010000041.1:0-17385 GCA_963612015.1 Lachnospiraceae bacterium
GGGGAAGCTCTTTTGGATATGGATTATTTCTTAAATGATGACGAACTGGATGACGGTTTTGGTGAAGAAGGTTTTTATATTTTCTAATCCAAGAATCGTCTATTCGTTGTGCCCGCCTCTGCGCGGGCCATTTTTATTCAAGAGAACGCTGCAGGCGGTCTTTCCTATAAAGTTAAAAAACAGCTCTGGAGCGGTCATACGCACCAGAGCTGTTTTGCTTGATTTTAGAGCTTAGAATACAAACGGGAACTCAAATTCTTCCCCTACAGGGAAAATCGACTCATTTGAGGCCTCCGTAATAGTAAAGCTTGCGCCATCCCATCCATTCATTTGGATGGTTCCTTTTACAGTTCCGTCATTTGCCGTAAAAGCCAGTTCTCCATTTCCGTTATCAGTAAAGGTTCCTTCTATTTCCCCTAGTCTGTATATAGAGATGACGGCTTCCTCTTCCTCCTCCTGATTCTGTCGGATTATCAGAGAGCTATATACACTATCTGTCCCCTGATTGTCTACATATACCCCGGACTCTGTGGATCTTTCCGGCATTGTAAAAGCCTCTCCTGTTAGCTTTGCCAGCTCATTTGCAAGAATATACGCCCTATTTCTGGTTATCTCCTCCAGAAAAGAATTTTGCATAAACGTATACATACTGCCATTTTCTTCACTGATTCCGATACTTAGAAGTGTTACCTCCTCCTTCATGGATATCCAGTTTCTCTGCTCCGCAAGAACTGTCTCCTTTGTCTGCTGATCCGCAGAATCGCTGAATCTGCTCCAAAGATTATTTAATTCCGTATCCCATACCGCCAAAAGCCATTTGGAGGATACGTTAATCTCATCCTGAGTCATGGCTTCCTGCAGAAATGCTTCGTAATTCTGGGCAAGCTTCTCGATACCTTCCAATTCCGCCTGCAGGGAGTCAGCACCGGACGCCACCGCTTCGACCTCCTTCTTGATATCCTCCGTATAATCATAGGAAAAGTCGATTTTCTGATCATCATCCGATTCAATTTCCGTATCTGTCTCTGCATCTGCCCCTGCGTCTGCATCTGCCCCGGTATCTGTATCTGTCTCGGTGTCTGCGTCTGCAGTTGTGTCCGTGTTTTCTTCCACATCCTTCTCTGTACCTGCAGCTGTGTCCGTATCTGCCGGAGCAGATGGTTCCTCTGTCTGGAGTTTCTCAATCTCCGTAGGCTGAACCGTATTTTCTGTTTCCTCCCTTCCGCAGCCGGCACTAAGTCCGATCACGAATAATAAAGTCATTACATAAAATTTCTTTTTCATATGTTCATACATCCTTTTCTTCTATAATTTGTGTATGAAACGCGGAGCAAAATTCTTTTGATCCTCATTTCATATGCTGATTGTATAGCAAAAAATTTGTTTGTCAAGTTGAACAAACAAGTTAATATTTTCCTTTTTCCCTGATTATCTTTTTCAATCTACTGTTGTGAATACTTCTCTTTTCCGTAACTTGTGTCTCCAAATTGTTCCAAAATACTTTGAATCGCCGCATTTACATCAAATGATATCAGCGAAATATTACCACTATCGAGATCCCTTAATAAATTTGAATGCAGAAATCTTCTTAAAAATATTGGGCTTGAACAGTTCATTTCTTCTGATTTTTCAAATATTTTTCCTTGAAATTCGGCTAACAGCAATGCATTGTGATCAAATTTTCTCATTTTAATATTGCTCAATATATAAGCCTGTTTTAAACTCTCTCTTTGCAAGTTTCAGCTTAAAACTCCGTTCAATTAACGTTCTTCTGCAATCCTCCCGTTCCGGTGTGCTTATATAATATCTTTCTATTGGAGTTAATTGTTTAATCGCTTTATCTGTTTTTAGTTTCCAAGTTCACAACAAGAACTATTCCACCGTAAATCCCGTCCATTCGATCTTGTTATACTGCATTACGTCCTCAGCCTTCTCCATGCCGAGCTTCTCGTAAAATCCGATCGCATTATCGTTGGCGATCAGGTAAACCGCGATGTCCTTCTCGCCGCCTGCAATCTCATGGGCGCTTGCTATCAAGCGCCTGCCGATGCCGTGCCCCTCGTAGGCTCTGTCTACACCCAGATCCGTGATATAAAGCCAGTAGGCAAAATCCGTCAGACCAAACAGAACACCGACTGCTGCACCCGCCTCATTCCGGGCAACAAGGCTTATGGAAGCGTTCTTTACCAGTTTTGCGATTCGCTCGCTAAACCGCTCTTTTGGGTACTGGGAACCTAAGTCCGTCCTTTTCAAAAAATCAATATATTCTTCCGCCGAGATCCGTTCCTGACGGATCGTTATTTTTTCGTCCATACTGCACCTCTTTCGGCTTTAATTTGAGCTTCTTACTCTTTTTTTATCCTCGTAACATGGAAGTTGCAGCACTCATCTCCCTGCGCCAAGGTTTTGGTGCGATGCAGCTGTCCGCCTTCATTTCTATAATTTCTCTCATCCATATTGCAAAGGCATGGAACAAATTCAAAGCAGTTTTCCCGCTTGCCGAGCTTGCAGATGCCACATTCCGTATATGTATTGTAAAACTCGTCGACACCCTTCTCATAGCGGAACTTCCAGTCAAGCTCATACTTTGAGTTCTGGCTTGCGATGCTCTCTTTTACCTTTTTGTCCTGCACTTCACCGGTAAATAATGTACATTTCTTGTTCTTGTGCGCCTTTACCATAAATGCCGAGTCAAAAACTGCCGTCACCATCTCGTTCACAACGTCCGGTGTGATCTTGTCCGGCTCAGCCTTATGCAAAGAAAAAACAAATGCCGCAATGTACAGGTTCGCCTCCAGAGAGCTTCCGCCTATGTCCGGCGTCCGCAAAAGCATCGCTTTGTATTCTCTTTTCACAGATTGTTTGTAGCTTTTCATATCCATTTCCGGATGCAGCTCCGCAAGTCTGGCTAATGCCGGCTTAAAACATAACAATTCTACCGCTTTCGCAAAAATTCCGTATTTTAGCATTTTTCAGTCCTCCTTTTGACATTATGAAAAACATTATTGTGATGGTTCTTGCACATTTCTGCAATTTTGCATTATGCTTTCTCAGCTCCCCTAGCAGATCCGCGGCAATCCCTCTCCCTGCAATATGTCAAGGTTCCGCTTCCCTCCGATGCGGGTGCGGAGCACCAGACGCCCCTTTTGCGCCTCGGTCGCAGCTTCTTTTACCTCTCCGATCGCGACTGCGTTCTCGCCGTAGCGGGATGCACGGATCAGCTCGACTGCACGCTCTGCATCCTCCGCGGCAACGATCGCGACCATTTTGCCTTCGTTACCCATATAAAGCGGATCAAGTCCGAGCAGTCCGCAGAAGTCCCGCACCTGTGCATCGACCGGAAGCGACTCCTCCCGGATCTCGAACTGCAAGCCGCTGCTTACCGCAAGCTCTTTTAGCACGGTGGCAAGCCCGCCCCTCGTCACATCGCGGAAAACATGCGCTTTTATCCCATTGGACAGCAGCGCCTGCACCATCTCCCCCAGCGGTGCATTGTCGCTTCGGATCGTGTTGGTTATCTCCATGCGCTGGCTCAGGATTGCGGCATGGTGATCCCCGACATTGCCGGACACGATGATCACATCGCCCGGTCGGCTGTTACGCGCCTTTATATCCACCCCTTCCGGGACAAATCCGACACCGGTTGTGTTGATATATACGCCTCCTGCTCCCTCGATCACTTTCGTGTCGCCTGCGACAACGATCACGCCCACCTCTTTTGCGGTCTTTGCCATCGATGTGACGATCTTTTTCAGTTGGGCGATGTCTGCGCCCTCCTCCAGTATGAATCCGCAGGTGATATACTTCGGTGTCGCGCCCCGCATGAGCAGATCGTTCACCGTTCCGCAGATGCACAAGCGCCCGATGTCGCCTCCCGGAAATTCGAGCGGCGTTACCACAAAGCTGTCTGTGGTCATCGCGATCGTCGCGTTTCCCGGAACGACTGCTGCGTCCTCCATCTGCGAGAGCACTTCGTTGGAAAATGCCTGCTCAAATATCTCCGAAATCAATTCTCCTGTCGCACGGCCACCACTGCCATGCTCCATAACTATCTTGTTCAAAATACCCCTCCATCTTATATCGTGATCTGCCAAACAGCCGGCGGGCTGCCGGTTGCGTTCGCAGCACTACATCCTTGTCACTTGAGATTGCCGCTACCGGTTCTCGTATGCCTGAAAACAGCTTCCCTCGTAAGATACCATGCATGCGCCCTGCGGGTTCTGCGGATAGCAGACCTTCCCGAACAGCGGACAGTCCACCGGACGCATATTTCCTTTTAAGATCTCGCCGCAGCAGCAACCCTTGTTTTTCTTATGATCCTCGTCAAGTCCCATGCTTCCCGCGTCAAATTCCAGATATTCGTCGCGCAGGCGCAAGCCCGACTCCGCTATGGCGCCCATTCCGCGCCAGGTTGCTTCGCACGGTGTAAAATACCTCGCGAGCTTTTGCAGCGCGACGGCATTGCCCTCCGTCTCCACGACCGCCGGATAATAGTTGCGGACAACCGCCTCATGTTTTACCGCCATCCGGACAAGCCCATAGATCGCGATCAAAAGCTCGGTATCTGCGAACCCGGACACCGCAAACGGGATCTTGTATTTCTCCGCCAAGCCCTTGAAATATGCACTTCCGGTTATCGCGCACACATGCCCCGGCGCGAGGAATCCATCGAGCTTTGCGCCGCTTGCGATCAGCCAGTCAACGGCTTTTGGCATGGTCTTGAGCGCGGTCAGGATGTGGATATTGTGCAAGCCGTTTTTCTGCGCCTCCTCGATCAAAAGCGTATATACAGGCGCAGTTGTCTCAAAGCCCACCGCCGCAAAAACATAGTTCGTCTGCGGGTGCTCCTTCGCGAGCGCGATCACGTCCATCGGTGAGTACACCATCGCAACATTGGCTCCCTCGCCTTTTGCTTCGCTCAGGCTCTGCGCACTTCCCGGAACGCGGAGCAGATCCCCGAAGGATGCCACACAGGTGTCCGGTGTTTTTGCAAGCGCGATCAGCTTGTCTATGTACGCCGATGGTGTCACGCACACCGGGCAGCCCGGTCCGCCGATCAGCTCGATCTTCGGCGACAGGATATCGCGGATGCCGTATTTTGCGATCGCCGCCGTATGGCTCCCGCATATTTCCATGAACCGCAGCGGCTTTCCGTCATATTCATTTAGATATGTGCTGATTTCTTCAATCGTCATGCCTCTAACCCGCTCATCAGATCGATGATCTCCTCTGCCTCACTCTGCTTCATCGTCTGGATCACGCAGCCTGCATGAACGAGCACATAGTCGCCCACCTCCGCCTTTACCAGCCCGATATATGCAGTTACCTGATTTCCGGAAAAATCCACCACTGCCTTGCCGTCCTCGATCGACAGCACCTTGCCCGGAATTGCTACACACATTAAATTCTACCTCCTTTGGGGACGTTCCTTTTGGCACACAAAGCGCCCTTTGGCTCGCAAAAATGTCTCTGCCCTCTCTCAAAATAGTATAGCACAACCGGCATCATGTGTAATCCCTAAAGCCGAAGATGTGCAGTTATATTATTCTCGCCAGACACTTTTTCAAAACCTGCCGATGTGTACAGCGCGATGGCGCCCTCATTGTCCACATCCACCAGCAGCGTCATTGCGTGCGGCTTATTAAGCTCGATCGCTTTTGCCAGCATTGCCCTTGCATAGCCTTTTCTGCGGTATTGCGGTTTTACAAATATGTCATACGGCTCATTTTCCTCAGCATTGCAGGTAATGTCAACGTAACCCACAGCCTCATTGTTTTCCACAGCAAGGATGATCCGGAAAATATCCTGCGCTCCGATTACTTTATCCGCTGTCCAGTAGACATCCGTTGTATGCATCGCCACATATTCTTCCCGGTATTTGGAGCTATATAGCTGCACCTTGCCATCAGTCGGATAAGTGATCTCGTTCTTTAAGACCATTTTCTGCTGTTCCGGCTCAAACTCTGCATCTTCCTTTTGCAGCGCCGCATGCAGTATATAATTGTTCGGATTGTATACGAAGTCAGCCTCGTAGTCTGTGTATGTGTTTTTCAAAAATGCAATTATCTCCTCATACGCCTGCGGATTTTTGGATAAACCGACCAGCATTTCGATATAGGACTCATCCTTCGGGATCAAAAACACAAACAGCCCTGTCATTTCCTGACCGTCAAAAATACCAAATGCGTAGTTCGTCTCTTTCCGTTTTACCGCATCGTACAGATTTGTTTTCATCTGCTCCTGCGTGCGGAGCATCGGATCACCAAAATCCGGATCTCTGTTGATCTCGTTGATAAAATCGGTGTATCCGCTTACGCTGTCTAATCTTTTTATCATTCTGTCTCCCTTCTACAGTTTTATCATCTCCAAAATGCACCGTCTGCCAATGTGCCGGTTCTGGTATTCTTTGCAGATCACGATGCAGGTCTCCGCGTCATCCCGCAAGGACACATCGCCGACCAGTCATTTGCTCCATCAGTCCCATTCTATCATCTTTCTTCTCTTTACACTAGGTTTTACCACTTCATGTAGATAAAGTAAAATACGGAGCATCCCCAAAGGGTATACGCTCCGTATCTTGCCTGATCATATAAAATTTGCGTTTCCTCTTCATAAACCAAAGGGCGCTCCTTGTGCCAAAGGGCTATGGACGTGTCAAAAGGAACGTCCCCACGGTCTGATTATTTAATGAATCCTACCTGCTTGCTGATGATCTCCACCTGCTCGTCTTTTTTCTTATTGTACTCGACCTTCTTCTCTTCAAAATAGTTCTTTCCATAAGAATCGATCGATACGATCAACGGTCCAAATTCTTTTACATGGCAATGCCATAAGGTCTCCGGCATTCCGAGATCCTTCCACTGTGCCTCCACGATCTCCTCTACCTCAACGGCTGCTACAACGGCATTTCCGGCAGGGAATACGCAGTGAATGGCACCGAAATCCCTGCAGGCTCTCTCGGTATTCTCTTTCATTCCGCCTTTGCCGACGATCACGCGCACACCGGTGGTCTCTACAAATTCATATTCAAACTTTTCCATTCTCATGGATGTGGTCGGACCGACGGAAACCATCTCATACTTCTCGTCCCCAAGCGGGCGGATGATCGGACCTGCATGCAGGATTGCTGCATCTCTTACGTCTACTGGGATCTCTCTGCCTTCCTCTACTACACGGCGGTGTGCCACATCACGACAGGTCGTGATATCTCCGGTCAGATATACAATATCACCAATATGGATATCCTTTAAATCCTCTGCGGATACCGGTGTCATCAGAATCTTCTTACCATCTTTTATTTCTACTGCCATTGTTATTCTCTCCCTTCCGTGTTAGTTCTCTTCCTTGTATTCAAATCCGGTATGTGTATCTACCGTAAAGTTCAGGTCCCTGTCAAATACGATATGTCCTCTTCTGTGGCTCCAGCAGCCTACGTTTACAGCTACGCCGATCGCGGACGGATGACGCGCGGTATTCTCGATGTTGACACCCATAACGGAATAATTGCCGCCCATTCCCTGTGGTCCGAGACCGATTGCATTGATACCGTCTTCCAGCAATTTCTCCATCTTTGCAGCATTCGCATTGTCATTATGGGAGCCAACCGGTCTCATCAATGCTTTCTTGGAATTTAACGCCGCCGTCTCAACGGAGGTGCCGACACCGACACCGACCAGCAGCGGAGGGCAGGCATTCAGACCGTATGTAGTCATTCTGTCCAAAACAAACTTGGTCACTCCCTCATATCCCTCGCCCGGCATCAAAACGGTTGCATTGCCCGGGAGTGTACAGCCGCCGCCAGCCATATAAGTATAAATCTCGCACTGGTCTGAGTTCGGAATGATATCCCACCATACCGTAGGTGTTCCTTTTCCGACATTCCTGCCGGTGTTGTACTCGTCAAAGGTCTCTACGGAATTGTGGCGCAGCGGGGTAGCAAAAGTCGCCTGTACCACCGCTTCTTTTAACAATGCTTCCAGATCATCAATCAGAGGAAACTTCGTACCGCATTTTACCCAGAACTGCAATACTCCGGTATCCTGACAGGACGGGCGGTTCAGCTTCAGCGCCAGCTCCTGGTTGCGGAACATCGTATCATAGATAACCTTGGTCATCGGGGAATCTTCCTTATCCCTTAATTCCTGTAATTTTGCAATGACATCATCCGGCAGCTTCTTTGCTGTAAATCCTACAAACTGTGCCATGATATCGGTCAGTTTCTTTACTTGTGCTTCATTTGACATAATTTTTTCCTCCAAATTCTTATTAAGCTATTATTATGAATGACATTTATTCATATCCATTACGGATAGAACGGAAAAGCGATCGGTAAAATAATCATGCTGACAACGGTTGCGATAACGATCAGCGGCATTCCCGCCTTTACATAATCCATAAACTTGTAATTGCCGGCGCCAACCACCATTGTATTGGCTGGCATACCGATCGGCGTTGCATAAGCGCAGGAACCGCCGATGACGCACGCCATCAGAACGGCTCTCGGATCTGCTCCCATACCCTGCGCAATAGAAACGCAGATAGGTGCCATCAGCGCTGTTGTTGCTGTATTTGACATAAAATTCGTCATGATGCAGCACAGAATAAATACTACGAACGTGAATAATACCGGTGACGGATTTTCTCCCAATGCTCCGATCACCTTATCGGCGATCAATTCACCGGCTCCTGTAACCTCAAGTGCCTTTGCCAGCGAGAGCGTACCTCCGAACAGAAAGATCGTTTTCAGATCAATAGACTTTAGGGCATCCTTTTCAGAGATAACTCCGGTAAGGATCAGCAGGACTGCACCGACGCATCCGGTAATGCAAAGCTTTATGCCGATCTTTTCCTCAAAGATCATGCCAATCAGTGTGACGATCAGGATCACTAAGGACAATACTTTTTTCCACTTCGGAACCTTACTGAAATCCTGTGACTCATCAAAAATGGAATCCTCTGTATCTACGGTATCGTGGTGAGGCAGGATCTTAAAGCCAATCGTTGCATAGAACAAAATTCCAACGATCAGGATCGGCGCACCGACGATCGCATATTCAAAAAATCCAAATTTCAATCCCAGTGGTTCCAACGCCGATTGCGCGATCATATTGCCCGGAGCACCGATCAGGGACAGATTGCCGCCCATTGCTGCCGCAAATACCAGCGGCATCAAAAGTCTTGATCTCTTGTAGCCTGATTTTGCTGCGATTCCGATTACCACCGGGATCAGGACTGCTGCTGTACCGGTATTGGATAAAAATCCGCTCATAACTCCCACGATCACCATGATCGCTACGATCAGCCCGCGCTCCGTTCTGGCAAATTTTATAACCAGACTTCCGATCTCATTTGCCATTCCTGTCTCGAACAATGCACCTCCTACAATGAACATCGCCACGAACAGGATCACATTGCTGTTGATAAACCCACTGAAAGCGTCATTTACGCTCAACACACCGGTAATCACAAGACCAATACAGACAATCATGGATGTCAGTCCGAGCGGAATCTTTTCCGTGACAAACATAACGATGGCAAATGCCAGAAAAATCAATGTAATGGCTGCAGGACTCATAAAAACCCTCCTTATATCTCTTCTTTTCTGTAAAAGTGACATGGCCATGTCGGTTTTCTTTGTAACTACATCATAGACCATTTCCAGTATAATGTACAATTCATATACTTGACGTTAGCATAGGTTTTTCCTATACTGAAATTGCTGGATGAAATTTTAGGTAATGGAGGTATTTAGCCTATGACACTTACACAACTGGAATACTTTTGCATGGTATGCCGCTACCACAGTATTACAAGAGCTGCCGAGGCGCTCTATGTATCACAGCCAACGATCTCCACTTCCATCCGTGATCTGGAGAACGAATTTCATCTGAAGCTCTTTAATCATGGGAAAAACCGCATCTCCCTCACGCAGGAGGGGGAAGCCTTCTACCAGAAAGCAGAATATATCTTAAAGCAGACACAGAAGCTGTATAACGATTTTTCAAATATCGAGGAAAACCGCCACCCTCTGCGCATTGGCATCCCTCCTATGATCAGCACCATATTTTTCCCAAGAGTTACGGATCAGTTTCAGGATCAATACAATATCCCGATCCAGCTTCTGGAATACGGCTCCATCCGCGCCCGCACCTTAGTGGACAATGAGCAGTTGGATGTGGCAATGGCAAATATGGATTTTTACAATCTGGATAAATACAACAGTTATGTGATGATGGAGGACAGGTATATTTATTGTGTCTCCAAAACGCACCGATATGCCGGTGAAAAAGAAATTACAATGGAAATGTTAAAGGATGAGCCTATTATCTTGTTTAATACGGATTCCGTCCAGACACAGACGGTAATTACCCGCTTCCGTTCCGCGGGAATTACCCCCAATGTCCGCATGTATTGCAGTCAGCTCGTCACCGTCCTAAACTTTGTCCGCGGCGGTAGATGCGGCGCCTTCCTATATTCATCAATCGCTACCAATCCAAGGGATTTTGTGGAAATTCCCGTTACCCCGGAGATCACCAGCAAATTCGGTATTATATGGAAAAAAGGCATCTTTGTTTCAGACCAGTTGACTAAATTTATTGATTTTATAAAAAATTATGATGTGACGCCATATCTTCCGGGATAGGCTACAACTCTATCCCGGTAAGCTCGACTTCATTGCCGGAATCGGTTGGATTTCCCTCCACACCGCAGTCCGGGCATTCGTACTGGAGCAGCTTCTTCTCGAAAAGCCTGCCACACTGCGGGCATTTGAGCAGGCAGCGGGTGATGGTCACGTCAAAGCGTGCGCCCTCACAGGCTGTCCCTGCCGCAGCCTCGTCAAAATAATTCTTGATTACCTCCGGAGAATAGTCGGAAGCCTCCCCGATCGTAACCTTAAGTGCGGTTACTTTGGAAGCGGCTTTTGCAGCGGCTTCTGCGTTCGCCTTCTCTAACCACTCTACTGCTTTATGGTATTCATGCATCTTTTCTATTCTCCTTCCTCCACAACCGGCTTTACAACCGTGTCAACGGACTTCTCCGGCTGCGGCTCCTGATAGCCCGGAACGATGGAAAGACACTTCTTCGGGCATTTTTCTACGCAGTATCCACACTGGATACAGTCAAAACGGTTGATGCTCCATGTATTCTCCGCACGCTTTACCTCGATGGCTCCCGGCGGGCAGCTTCTCATACACATACCGCACATGATGCAGTTGTCGATGTTGATCTCCACATGTCCGCGCGTGCGCTCTGGGTACTCCCTCGGCGTTGCCGGGTAGGAGGTCGTCACCGGTTTGGAGAAAAGATTTTTCATAACAGTTTTTGCAAATCCAAAAAATTGTGCCATGTTTTCTCCCTCCTTAACGCTCGGTGCAGCTGATACATGGGTCAATGGTCAGGATCAGAAGCGGAACATCCGCAAACTGGCAGCCCTGCAGGATCTGTGTCAGCGCCGGAAGATTTGCGAAGGTAGGCGTGCGGACTCTCATTCTGTCTAAGAACTTGGTCCCGTTCGCGCGTACATAATAGTAAGCCTCGCCTCTCGGCTGCTCAAAGCGCACAAATGCCTCCCCGTTCGGGAATCCCTTGACTGCTGCCGCGATCTCGGTATCCGGGATCTTTGCCACAGCCTGACGGATCAGCGCGATCGACTGGAAGATCTCCTCGATACGCACCTTACATCTTGCATAGCTGTCGCAATCCTTGCTGGTGATGATCTCAAAATCGAGGTCATCATAAGCCGCATATCCGGTCTTTCGCATATCGATCGCAAGCCCGCTGGCGCGCATCATCGGTCCGACCGCACCACGGCGGACCGCATCCTCCTCGGTGAGGATTCCGACGCCGACCAGACGGCTTTTTACGGTGTAATCATCCATAAAGATCTGGGTTGTCTCGCGCAGCTCCTTTTCCATGCCGTCTAAGATGGAAACGAACTGGTTCAGCATATCCTTCGGCATATCCTTAAGTACGCCGCCGATCTTGTTGACAGAAAAAATAACACGTCCACCGGTGGAGATCTCAAACATATCGAGGATCTTTTCCCTCATTCTCCACGACTGCATAAACAGCGACTCAAATCCAAACGCATCGGCGAGCAGTCCAAGCCACAGCAGATGGCTGTGGATGCGGGACATTTCCGCCCAGATGGTTCTAAGGTATTCCGCTCTTCTCGGCACCTCGACATTCATGATCTGCTCTACGGCGTTGCAATAGCCCATGCCGTGCATAAAGGAACAGATACCGCAGATCCGCTCGGTAACGTATACCATTTCGTTAAAATCTTTTTTCTGGACAAGACTTTCCAGTCCTCTGTGTACATACCCGATGGATGGGATCGCCTCCACAACGTGCTCATCCTCCAGCACAAGGTCAAGATGGATCGGCTCCGGAAGCACCGGATGCTGCGGTCCAAATGGAACAACACTTCTCTTCGGCATTTATTTGTCCTCCTTTTTCAGGAATGGAGTCTCTTCGTCAATGCGGTATAAGGTGTTGTTCATATCCACCTTCATGTGTTCCACATTCAGCCCGAACAATTCTCTCATTTCATTTTCATAAAAGATCGCTGACTTGTATATACGGGAAATACTCGGTACCGGCTCGTCTTTTCCCACGATCAGACGATAGTTGGTGATATCGTAGTCATGCCCGAAGGAATAGGTCACCTCGTAGCTTCCGTCCACAAACGCACAGCAGATCTGCACCAGTCTCCACATATCATTTTTCTTTTCCATGATGATCGGGAAGAGTTCTACCTGCTCGATTTTATATATATCCTTCTGAAGTTCTACCATTACTTGCTCTCCTTCCCGTTGTCTTCCAGAAGCTTCTGCTCATGCTTCTTCTGGAACAATGCGACCGCCTTTACCACGCCGTCGATGATGGATTCCGGTCTTGCCGCGCAGCCCGGAACGTAGATGTCGACCGGGATCACCGTGTCCACACCACCCTTGATGTTGTAGCATTCTTTAAAAATGCCTCCGGTGCAGGCGCACGTTCCGACTGCAACAACAACCTTCGGGTTCGGCATCTGCTCGTAAATCTGACGCACGACCTCCTCATTCTGGCTGTTGATTCCGCCCGTTACCAGAAAAATATCCGCATGCATCGGATTACCGGTATTTACAACGCCGAACCGCTCCACGTCATACACAGGAGTGGTGCAAGCCAATACTTCAATGTCACAGCCGTTGCAGCTTGATCCATCATAGTGGAGCAGCCACGGCGATTTATGTATGTTTTTCATTGTCTTTCCCTCCTAATTAATGCTTGATCAGTTCCAGAATGAACAGGTTGAGTCCTCCGGTCACAAGGGTAACACCCCACGCCATCTTAAGCATCAACTGCCATTTTACACGGGCAGATGTGTTGTCGATGAGGATCTCGATGAAAAATACCACAAGGACTGCAACTGCTGCCACAAGGTAACTGATCGGATTAGAGTTGATGAAAAACAGCGCAACTACTCCGAGCAAAAATACATTTTCGTACCATTCGGTCACGGTCGTTACCGCATACTCGATTCCAACCATCTCCGTCGTAACACCCTTTACAACCTCTTGATGCGCATGGTGCGTCGTGCTGAGGTCGAACGGCGATTTGCGGAATTTGATCGTCAGCACGAAGATAAATCCGATGAAAAATCCCGGCGCAAACAGAATCGCAGGATATTTTGCCTGCACGATATCGCTCACCGCAAAGGTTCCGGTCGCAAGATAAAAGCCAACCGCCGTCAAAAGCTCCATCGGCTCGTAGGACATCATCTGCGCCATCTCACGATGTGTTCCGATCGTGGAGAACGGAGAGTGTGTGGAGGTTGACGCCAGGATCAAAAACATAGCCGCTGTTGACAGGGAGAAAAAGCACATCAGGATGTCAAATCCTCCGAAGAACAGCACGCCGGACAAAATTACAAAAAACAGATACGACATGACCATCAGAAGCTGGAACTTGTTCACTGCCAGAAGCTGTTTCTGCGTCAGCTTCGCCACGTCATAAAATGGCTGAAGAATGCTCGGTCCTTTTCTTCCCTGCATTCTCGCAGAGATCTTGCGGTCAAGACCGTCGAGCAGACCACCAATAATCGGAGCTCCCACTATATAGAGCAACATTGCGATAAAACGTATTCCCTGTTCCGTCATCAGATGGCACCTCCAATCACTACACACATAAAGATCACGATGATCAAAACACCAACGATAATGGCAGGCTTAAAGAGCTTGTCCTCCCCGAACCAATTCGTCATGTACCAGTTGGATACCTGCAATTCCTTGGATTCGCCGGCTGCATCGATAAAGTTCTTGTTGTCTCCGATGTTCGCACCGCCCATGTACACCATAACCGTCTTGTCGTTGCGGTTCTTGGTAAGAAGATAGTTGATGGAAGGCACGATGAAGATCGCGCAGATCATGATGACCATGATCGCGATATTTCCCTCTGAGATAACCGCGTTGGAAAATCCGTACATATCCTTCATCAGCGGCTCGATCACATACTTGGAGATAAATGGGAAGCCAACGCAGAGTGCGATCAGAAGCACCGCATGGAAGTACATGGAAATGTACTCGTTCGGCTTCGTGATGTCGTGACCTTTGTTCGCGTGGATTCCGAGGATTTTTGCAAACCACTTTGTCCAGTAGAACATGGTGGTTGAACTACCAAATACGATAAAGAGAACCATGAGGGTACTCGGCGCGTCAACGAATGCCTTGAGTGCCGCCCACTTAGAAACGAGCATACCAAACGGGGCTAAGAACATGCCCGCGATGCCGACCATCAGGATAAATGCCAGCTTCGGATAACGCACGGCAAGTCCCTCCATATCCTCAATGTCACGGCTGCCGGTCGTGTTTTCGATCGCGCCGACACACTGGAACAGCATGGACTTGGAAACTGCGTGGAACATGATCAAAAATACTGCTGCCCAGATGGTTTCCTGATATCCGGCTCCGGCACAGGCAACGATCAGACCAAGGTTGGAGATCGTCGAATATGCAAGCACCTTTTTGCCATCGCTCTGTGAAATCGCAAGGCAGGATGCAACAAAGAACGTGAAGCCGCCGCACAGATAAACCATCTGTCCGACATAGTTGCCGTTCATTGCAAGTGAGAGGCGTACCAGTAAGTAAACGCCCGCTTTTACCATCGTTGCGCTGTGCAAAAGTGCTGAGGACGGTGTCGGTGCAACCATCGCGCCGAGCAGCCATCCGGAAAACGGAAACTGTGCAGACTTGGTAAGTGCCGCAAATGCGAGCATCGCGATTGGAAGAAGCGCCGCGCTTCCCTGTCCTCCTGCGATCGCCAGATCGATCACCTTATATAAGTCCACCGTTCCCTGCACGCAAATCGCATAAGCGATCGCGACTGCAATCCCAAGACCGCCGAGCAGGTTCATCCACAACGCCTTGAAGGAGTTGTCAATCGCCTCCTGTGTTCCGGTATATCCGATCAGAAGGAACGAGCATACGCTGGTGATCTCCCAGAAGAAATAAAGCCAGATCAGGCTCATTGAGAGAACCAGACCGAACATCGCTCCGTAAAAAACGAAGATCATGGCGAAGAAAAAGCTTCTGCGATCCGGTACCTCCTTGTGGTGGTGGATATGATAACCATGCATATATCCAACCGCATAAATTCCGATCGCGACGCCGATGACGCCAATTATTAAAATCATGATAAAGGTGAGCCAGTCGATTCTGATATGTAAGGTGTCAGCCGCCTTTGGTCCGAACAATTCAATTCCTGCTACCAAAAACGTCTGTATGATAGATAAAAGACTTATGATCGTTTTATGATGCTTGATCGACAGATAGATGATCAAAAACATCAATAAAAAGTCTCCTACTAAGATGATCTTGTCAAATACCTGCGTATATGGCAAGTCGAATGTGATTGCCGTTCCACCATTCATAAACCACATTCCAGCGGTGATAACTGCAAGTACGGCAACGATCGCTCCACAGATATAAACGATCGTGCTGCGGATCTTGCTGACTTTAATCACTGCCGGCAAAATAGCCATGACAAATGGAAGACAGATCAGGGTTGTCGCTAATAATGCTAGTGTGTCCATTATACAATTCCTCCTCATAAAATAAAAACCCATCTTTTGTTATAGCATTTAATCGGGGAATTGTTAATAGATTTTCTCATTTTCGTTAAAAATGTAACATTTTAAGGGAGTTATCCACAATTTTTACTTCATACTTTCGTACAAAGTGCATATCTGCTCGATCGTCAGATCATCTGCATACATTTCATTCAATACGGATTCCTCTGTTTTGTGTGTAATAAATTTGTGAAATATTGTCGAAACGACAGACTAGTAGTTTTCCGCAGTAAGATACTGTTCGAATTCCTCGATGGAAGTTGCTCTTGCTGCTTTCTTAGTAAGATCTTTAAGAACCTTTTTATTAGTTGATAGACGCAATCATATTATCGTTCTATCAACTAATAAAAAGGTTCAAAGCAACTCCTTGCGCCCGTGTGTGGAAACGCAGGTGCATTTTCAGTTCCGCACGGATCGTATTTTGCAGAATTATTTTTTGTTATGATAAAAGAAAAACCCTCAAGAACTACTTCCTGAGGGTCAGAGGTGACTGCCGGATTTGAACCGGCGGTAACGGAGTTGCAGTCCGGGGCCTTACCACTTGGCTAAGTCACCATACTATATTATATTCCATGAACTCCCCAAGTAGGACTCGAACCTACGACACTTCGGTTAACAGCCGAATGCTCTACCGACTGAGCTATTGAGGAATATAAAGAAAGGACTCGCATGAGCAAATCCATCTTCTCAGAGGTTTTATACCCTGAAAACTTCATACAGCATTGAGAAACACGTTCTTCTTCTTTGATTAAGCCCTCGACCGATTAGTGACAGTCAGCTACACACGTTGCCGTGCTTCCACCTCTGCCCTATCTACCTTGTAGTCTTCAAGGGGTCTTACTTACTTGCGTAAGGGATATCTCATCTTGAGGGGGGCTTCACGCTTAGATGCCTTCAGCGTTTATCCCTGCCAGACTTGGCTACTCTGCCATGCCGTTGGTCGACAACAGATACACCAGTGGTCCGTCCATCCCGGTCCTCTCGTACTAAGGACAGCTCCTCTCAAATATCCTCCGCCCGCGCCGGATAGGGACCGAACTGTCTCACGACGTTCTGAACCCAGCTCGCGTACCGCTTTAATGGGCGAACAGCCCAACCCTTGGGACCGACTTCAGCCCCAGGATGCGATGAGCCGACATCGAGGTGCCAAACCACTCCGTCGATGTGAACTCTTGGGAGTGATCAGCCTGTTATCCCCAGGGTAGCTTTTATCCGTTGAGCGATGGCAATCCCACTTTATACCACCGGATCACTAAGTCCTACTTTCGTACCTG
>CAVDTR010000042.1:0-17327 GCA_963612015.1 Lachnospiraceae bacterium
AAGGGAAAGGTGACGGATGATAAAGGATATATGCCTGACTTTACCAGTCAGCTTAAGGCTATGGATGGCTTGGAAAAGGCATTAACCATAGCAGAAAAGCAGAGAGTTGAGCGCGAGGAAAAGGAAAAGCGTGAGAAAGCGCCGCTTTGGATAGTGCCGATTACTGATATTACATCCGACTTTGTAGAAATCTACAGGACGGTGCATGAAGCATTTGCCGGGGAGATAGATGTACATGAGATTGTGTCTAAGGGTGGGCGTGGTTCGATTAAATCGAATTTCTGGAGTGCGTTGGCTTATGAGACCATCCGGCAGGATCCGCAGGCACATATTGTATATACCAGAAGATACAAAGTCGACTTGCGTGGATCGGTATACAATCAGTTCATGAAAACTGTGATTCGTTACAGTGATATTGATAATTGGGATTTCAAGCAGTCCCCAATGTGCGCGGTATATAAGCCGACTGGTCAGATGATCATGTTTGTGGGAGCGGATAAACCTATCAGTTTGAAATCGTTCAATGTGCCATTTGGATATGTAAAGATGCTGATCCATGAAGAGTGCGATGAGATGGCAGGTGTGGAACAGATGGATAACATCGAGGATACGTTCCTAAGATCTGACACTCCCGCACTCGATATTAAGATATTTAACCCGCCGAAGTCAAAAAACAACTTCATGAATCAGTATGTGGAAGAGTGCCGCAAGAAACCGCAGACGCGAATTTGTCATAGCTATTATTTTAATGTGCCGGAGAAATGGCTCGGTAAACGATTCTTTGAGCGAGCGGAGTGGTTCAAGGTACATAAGCCGTTGTACTATCGCAATAACTATATGGGTGAGGTTACTGGTACTGGCGGCGGGATCTTCGACAATGTGGAAGAACGAACTATTACTGATGCAGAAATTGAGAACATGCCATTTCTATATTACGGATTGGATTTCGGATTTGAGCATCCTCAGACGTTTGAGGTTGCTTATTATGACGAGGATGTAGATACGTTGTATTGTGTGGCAGAAGTATTTGCCACGCGGTGCAAGAACAGTACATTTGCGCGGAAAATCAAGAAGTACATCGGAGAGGAGATTATATGCGATTCGGCACGACCGGATGCAATAGCAGAGTTACAGGATTGGGGATTTAATGCAATCGGCGCTAAGAAGCGTTGGGGATCTGGTAAAGGTAGAGATTACTGTTGGGAGTGGTTGCAGCAGACCACAAAGATCGTGGTTGATCCAGAGCGATGCCCGCACCTTGCGCACGAGCTGACAACCTTGGAGCATGAGCAGTTGGCGGATGGAAGCTTTTCAGATGCGTACCCAAAGCTTGGCGAGGACTGCGTGATGGCGTTGATCTATGGGTTAAACCGTGTGATTATGGAGAGCCGCCGCAACAATGGACTTTATGATGATGAGATAGATGAGGAGGTAGACGATGGAGAATACGAAGAATAACGTACTTGGGACTGATAATACAAGCAAGGCATAAGGTGGTGACGTATGAACATTTTCACACGAGTAAAGGAGTTTTTTATGAATTTATTCAAAACAAGTGCAGAGAAAGAATTTAAGGTTGATATTATTTCCTCTGATCTGATGGAGATGGCACAGCTTGAGTGGCAGAACATCATCAAGGGGAGACCATATTGGAAAAGCGATAGTGTGCGTACAATCAATTTCGCAAAGTTCTTATGCTATTACACCAGCAAGAAAACGTGCCTAGATCTTAACGTGACGATCGATGGTAGTGAAAGGGCTGATTATATTAGCAAATGCATTAAGTCAATGATCCAGAAGTCTATCCGCGACAAGGTGGAGGATGCTTGCGGTGCTGGTGGAATTATATTAAAACCGAGTGGCACATATAACCCGGCAGGCGCAATCGACTATGTGATGCCGGGGAGCTTTGCAGTAACAGAGAAAAACAGCAACGGAGATATCCTTGGTATCATCTTTATTGACAGGCAGGTTAAAGGGGATGATTACTATACCCGATTGGAGTACCAGCACTTCACTACTTCGATTATTGACGATGAGGAGAATGTCGGGAGAACATATACGATCGAGAACAAAGCGTTTAAGTCCAAGGGTAGCGATAGTCTTGGTAGAAGCATTCGGCTGGCGGATGTGCCGGAATGGAAGAATATACCGGAAAGCATCACGATCACAAACGTTGAGAGGCCTTTGTTTGGATATTTCAAGATGCCATATAACAATACCATCGACTATGCATCTCCGGAAGGCGTTGCTGTGTTTGCAAATTGCATCGAGGAGCTTCGTAATCTGGATATTGCATGGAGCCGAAAAGATGGAGAGGTAGACGATTCGCAGCACATTACCTTCATTGATGAGAATGCGCTGATGAAGAGGGATAAAGACAGTGGAAATAAAGAGCGGGTGGAACTTCCGCGATTTGTAAAAGGATTGAAGCATGGCGTTGATGCTGCCAATACAATCGATGAACACATTCCGACGATGCTTACTGAACAGAGGGTAAAAGACATCAATTCTATTCTTTCCATGATAGCTACAAAGGCAGGATTTTCACAGGGACAGTTTGTACTTGATGGAAAGACCGGAGTTGCAACAGCTACGGAGATTGAGAGTGATGACAGCGAAACCGTTGAGACTATCACAGACATGCGAAATGCACTCAAGTCTGCAATAAAGGATTTGATTTACGCACTGGACAAATACTGTGATGTATATTTCGATATGCCGAGCGGATATGTGAATGCATTGGATGAAAATGTAGCGGATGAGGATGTGTTCTATTTTAAAGACCTGCTTGCATCATTTGAGCAGGATCGTAACAGAGCGTACCAGCTTATGGTAAATGGGGTATATAGTAAGCGCAAGTATCTCAAAGAATATGAGGGATTCAATGATAAGGAAATCGATGAGATGTTTGCTGAACGGGATGCAGAGAATGCGAGCCAGAACAATAGTAAGTTATTTGGTGAGGAGTAGATATGCTGTATAAGAGCACAGTCGGAAGTGTAAATATCCACATTGATACAAAACGCATAGAAGAAAATCTGAAACGTGCGCAGAATGAATTAGATGCGACAGTGCTTAGAGATATGAAAAATTATATTCCGGCAGGACAGCAGAAAGCTATGCGCAATCATACATATATAGCCCAACCGGGGCTAATAGAAACGGATGTCGTATACGCTCATTATCAGTATGTTGGAATGTTGAGAACGGATGAAGAGGGAAGAGTTGTTGTTGGTAAAGATGAGACAAAGCCTATATTGACAAAGACACCGCTTGTGCAGCACACGCCGGGAACTACTAATCAGTGGTTTGAAACTGCAAAGCAGGAACATGGCTCGCAATGGCTCGATTTGGTAAGGAGAGAGGCAGGCAAAGGATAGTGCTAGAACCAGAATATTTTTATGGCAAGACAGACAGAATGGTGGAAATGTACCAGGAGTTGGAGGATTGGATATTGCAGGACATCGCGAACCGGCTGATTAAAGGAGGGATGCTGTCTGGGACCGCGGATCGGGAGCTATGGAAACTCCAACAGATGGGATTGCACGAGCAAGAAATAATTAAACGACTTTCAATACTTACCGGAAAAAGTAGAACCGAAATTCGGCGCTTGCTACAAGATAGTGTAATGACGGCATTTTCAAATGATAAGGAGGTTTTGGAACATATAGCAGAAGTTGTTCCATTATTACAAAATAATGATGTTATAGTGGCTATGAATGCTGAATTTACTAAAACATTGGGAGAACTTGACAATTTAACAAGGACAACGATGTTGCAATCTCAAAAGGACTTACTCAATTTGCTTAATGAAGTAGATTTTCGTGTGGCATCCGGTATGCAATCGTATAGCTCCGCAGTATGTGAAGTTCTTGATCGGTATGCTAAGAGTGGCGTAATGGTTGATTATCCTTCAGGAGCACGGAGATCGTTAGAAGCTGCTGTGCGATGTTGCATAGTTACATCGATGAACCAAACGGCAGCGGAAGTTACGAATCAATACATCATTCAAAATAACATAGAGTATGTTGTAATATCAGAACATGCAGGAGCAAGGTATGATCCTAAAAATCCAACCGGATTATCCTCGCATGACTGGTGGCAGGGACGAGCATATAAGATACATGGTAGCGAGCCGGGGTTTCCAAATCTTTTAGAAAGTACAGGATATGATATTGATTTTGAAGCAAAAAGAGGACGTTGTGTTAATCTTCTGGGATTATATGGGTATAATTGCAGGCATTCACATGGACCGTGGTATAAAGAACTTGGAAGCAAAGGACCTGAGATAGATAGAGAAGAAAGTCAAAAACGCTATGATTTAGAACAACAGCAGCGCGCAATGGAGCGCTCTATCCGCCAAACAAAGCGCCAGCTCTTAATGAAAGAGCAGGAAATGAATGGCTTCCCGAATAGCCCGGATCTGCAGAATGAATATGATAAGCTATCGTACACTTTACGCTTGAAGAATCGGAAGTATGGTGAGTTTTGCGCGGAGAATGATTTGCAGAAGCAGTCTGATCGAATCAAGGTTGCCGGCTTCAAGAAAGAGCAGGCTTCCAAGGCAAACGGTAGAGCAACGGCGTATGCAAATCAAGCTACTACTAAAAGAATAACTCAAATACCAGCGAGTACGATAAGTGAAAAGATACATAGTGGTCAGTATTCTACCAAATTGAGTATGCAGCAGTTTGATAAGCATGTATTCGGTACGGCTAAATACAAAGAGTATCTAAATACAAGATTACAAGGTGGCGGAAATCCTCAGAGTGTAATCACAATCAGCAAAGAAGAGACACAGAAAATTATTGAAACAAAGGCGGGAACTGGTATAATTAAGGTAGACAGAAATGGTAATGCCAGACCGCAGGAACAAATATCATGCGACAATACCATCGGACAGTATTATTGCGATGGTCAGTATATTGATACGAATAAGGCTGTAATACATTATGGCAAGAAAAATTGTCACATAGTTCCAGTAAAGGGGGACAATTATGATTAACTTGTGGAAATATGAATATGGGGAAAAAGTAAAAATTGTAGATATCGACAACAATGTTTTTATCGGAATGCCGCAAGAAGTTACGGATCAGGATGAGCGTACAGACGAAGACCGGCAGGAGATTGGAATAACAGTTGATGTTGATGGATCGCTAGTTGAATTTTTCCAAAGTGATATTAAATCGATCGAATATGTTTCTTAATACGTTTGAACACCAGTACGATACAGAGAAATGATAGATATGTTTATTGAGAAAAAGGATATTCAGGTATTGGAAAAACATATTCCTGATATACGAGAGTTGATAGAAGATGAAAACGCAAAAGATATATTGGAAAGGATAGATGATCTGATTATCGACGATATTCTGGAGCATGGCGATGAGCCGAGTAATACCGGCAGGGAATTGCAACTGATCTATGATAGACTTCAAAGAGATAATTGAAAAATTGGTACAAATCAAAGTCTAATCTGATGTAATATAATATTGCTCGATGGTTTTACCCTTCATTTTATTCTTTTCACGAAAAGACACCTTGAAATATAGGTGTCTTTTTGTTACTCGAAAATTGGTACAAATCTTTTATATTCCCATGCTAAAATAGAATTAACAAATAAATAAGCACCGGGCGGATAGCAGGATTCCGCTCGCTAACCTAGAAAAATTATAGGATGTACAATGGCACGTCCTATTCCGGGGCGTGCTTTTTGTTTGGAATTGCCAGCTATGGATTAAATAGTAGCTCATTCGAGCCGGGCTGACCGGATTAACAACTTTTAAGAAAGAGAGGAACACAGATGGTTATTATCGACAAACTGAAATCCTTCGGGGTGGAAATCACAGACGAGATTGAAAAGGCTTTAGCAGGAGAGTGGTTAAGCGAAGCGGAGGTAAAAAAGAAGCTTTCCAGAATGCAGACACTCGAAACAGACAACGCAGATCTGAGGAAGAAACAGGAAGATCTTGAAAAGGAATTGCAGGATCTGAGGGGTGCCGCTACTGATGCCGACACACTGAATCAGAAGATTGCAGAGCTTACCACCACGTTGGAGACTGAGCGTAAGGAACGTAAGGAGAAAGACGAAAAGGAAAGGCTTGAGGGGCTTGTGACAGATTTCTTTGCTGACAAGCATTTTGTAAATACGATTACTGCTGATGCTATTAAGGCGCAGCTCGTCGAGCAACTTAATTCTGATGAAGCTCGTGGCAAGAGCATTTCCGATTTGTTTGACGCAATCGTTAAGGACGAAAAAGGCAATTATAAGCCGGATATCGTTGTTGACGAGAAAGACATTCTTGCACAGCAGAAGCGCAGTCAGATTCTCGGTAGAAACATCAATCTGCAGGATGGAGCGAAGCTTTCTATGGCAGAGCTTATGAAACTTAAAAATCAGTACCCGGATATGGATATTACACCATATTTGAACAGAGGAAAGGAGAAATAGTCTATGTTATTTGACTTAGTAAATTTTAACGGAGAAGTATTTGATGCAGCGGTACGCGAAACACCGAATCTCCGCATGAATGAGCTGATTCATTGCGGCGCTATTGTAGAGCGCGGGGAGTATGCATCTATGTTGCCAGATCAGAAGGGCGGCAACTTTATCACTACGCTGATTAAGGCACGTTTGTCTGGAAAGACCGTGAACTATGATGGCAAGACAGATATTGACGCTGAGGAGCGTGGCAATTATTCAATGGGACGTATTGTTGTCGGCAGAGCGCAGGGCTGGACGGAAAAGGATTTTGTATCTGACATTTCCGGCGATGACTACTCTGCTGCGGCTGGGGAAGTCGCTGAGTTCTGGGATGATGTAGATCAGGACACACTTCTTAGTATTCTTAAGGGTGTCTTTTCTATGAGCACCGGAGAGGGCAAGAAGTTCGTAGATGCTCACACCTATGATGTGACTGGGGAGACGAACAACATGTTCGATGCAACCACTCTCAACAATGCAATGCAGAAAGCCCTCGGAGATAAGAAAGCAAACTTTTCACTTGCGATCATGCATTCGGTAGTTTCCACACATCTGGAGAACCTTAAGTTGCTGGAGTACATGAAGTACACAGATGCAGATGGCATTGAGCGCAATTTGGGGCTTGCTACTTTAAACGGTAGAGTGGTACTCATTGACGATACGATGCCGGCTGTTGAGGTTGCAGAATCTTCTGAGGGTGCAGGGGACGGCTATACCAAATATACAACGTATGTTCTTGGTAATGGTGCAATCGAGTACACAAATTGCGGCGTGAAAGTCGCTTCGGAGATGGATCGCAACCCGGCAAAGAACGGCGGTGAAACTACGTTGTATACCAGGCAGAGAAAGGTGTTCGCTCCATATGGTATTTCATGGAAAAACACCGGCGTAGTATCACCGACCAATGCGCAGTTGGAAACCGGAACTAACTGGGAAATTGCACAGAACAACTCTACAACTAAGCCGGATTATTTCCCGGTAAAGGCAATTAACATTGCGCAGATTATTACCAGAGGTTAGTAGAAAGGGGAGTCCAAGATGAGATATACCACATTTGAATTTTACTCAGGTAAATATTA
The DNA here is from genome assembly GCA_963612015.1 of Lachnospiraceae bacterium. Taxonomy (GTDB): domain Bacteria; phylum Bacillota; class Clostridia; order Lachnospirales; family Lachnospiraceae; genus Roseburia. The sequence goes on from CAVDTR010000042.1 coordinate 7,567, forward strand.
TGGGGATTCCATCGCGGATTCCCTTTTTTCCAAGTGGGAGGATCGTGCCGCTACAAAGCTGGATCAGCTGACCTATGGACATATCGATGCTACAGCACAGGAGGCATTCGATGAACAGATTCAGATGGCTACATGTGCGCTGGCTGATTTGCTTTATCAGATCGATTTTAAGACCACACATGCTGCTGATCCGAAAAACGGAAATGTCAAGTCAATGTCCAGCGGTGGTCAGTCAATCAGCTTCGGCAGTAATGAGACGCTTGTAGATAAGGTGCTGAATGATAAGGTGGCACAGAACCGGTTATGTTATGACACGGTATGCGAATATCTGACCGGCACTGGATTGCTGTATGCGGGGGTGCAATGATGGGGCTTGGATTGTTTTACAACGACACAGTTACATTGTTTAACCGGTTTTTAGATCCGGACACCGGAGAAGAACGATATTATCCGACCTTACTTAATCAGGTAAATCTTGTGGAAAAGGATAGTGCGGCTATATCTAAGAACGGTGTGACCACATCCGATTCCGCCACATTGTATTTTTATGAAGATTATTCAGACAAACAGTATGTCAGTCCGAAATGTTGGGAGGCTCTTTCGGACAAGGAGAAATACCTTACATTCAAGCCGACAGAAGATTTCTTTGTGCGAGGAGATCAGACGGATGTAGTTTTCCCGGCGAACAACATATATGAGTGGATGAGGGATAACTTCGACAGCGTTTATAAGATTACCAGAATCGATAAGTACGAGGATATACTCCCGCATTTTGAGGTAGGAGGCGTGTAATGGCAACAGAAACCGTAGAGCATTTGACAGTGAGTGATGCGGAGAACGCAGCGAGTGCGGTGCTTGCGCTTGTAATGAAATACCCGGCTTTCCCGGATGCGTTTAAGGCAGACCATAAGAGCGTGCTTTGGAATAATCTGAACGATACGACCTCGATCGGAATATTCCCGTTGCAGGGAGCAAGCTACCTAAAAAAGTATGTGAGTGGAAACTATACCGCACAGATGCCGTTCCAGATTATCTTCCGGAGCAGCCCGACATCGAACAAAAGCTCACTTGATGCGCAGGCAACGTTAGAGGAACTTGCAAAGTGGCTGGAAGATGCTGGGATTGAATTTAAAGATCAGCACATGCGGCTGGAAACCATATCCCGCACCTCTGTGGTGTACACCGTTGAAAAGGACACCGAACAGATTGGTTACGGGGTAAATATGCAACTTAAGTATTTCTATAAAAAATAGGAGGAAAAAAACATGGCACAGGATAGAACTAATATGGTGTCCTTATTGGACATCGGATTATTGCTGGGATCGACTAGCAAACTTGTAGAGATGGGTGATGGTTTTACCGAGCTGCAGGAGGATTGGGGACCAAATACCGAATCCAAACAGTATGTAAACATGAAGAGTGCGAGCAACACGGTAAAGGGATATGCCTTTTCGATGACACCTTCCCGCGATTATCTGTCGGATGATATGCAGGACTGCATCGATACCCTGCTCAAGACATTCCCGACTGGGGCAAAGTGCAATACATATTACCTTCGTTTCTTGAAGTCTGACATTACCGGAAACTCTGGGGATTGCATCCGCGTACCGGTTACGGTTTGTCCGTCAAGCATTGGTGGCGCAGGTGGTGATACGCTGACCTCCGCGATTCAGATCAACGGCAATGGAGATGTTGAAGTTGGAACTATTACCATCGGATCAGACGGTGAGTTTACATGGGCGGCTAAAGAATAAGATTAGAGAGAGTATTCCGAGGGATTATAAGCCCTCGGAATTTGGAGGATAGAAATGGAAAATACAATTAAATTCAGTTCGGGCATTAAAAAGATAGCAATCACAGATGAAAACGGTAACGTGGCAACCGTTATCCTTTTGGATAAGAACGATAACACATTGAAGTCAAAATACCTAGATCTGTTAAAGCGTGCAGAGGAGATCCAGAAGGAGCACACACAAAAGCTGGGGGAAATCAACCTTGACGAATCTATGGAGATTGAGGATGCGGTGAATGCAGTCCAAGCAACAGATGATGCGCTAAGTGAATTGGCGGGCGAAGTGGAAAAACTTCTCGGCGCAAATGTATTCCATGATATGTATTCACAGAATTATGAGCTCAATCCCAACTTTGTACCAACCATTGACGCAATCATGGAGTTTCTTGATCAGTTGATCCCGATAATGGAAGAACTCTTTGGATTCGATAAGCCGAAATACGCTGCCAATAAGAGAGGAAAGCATACCAAGACGAAGCAGGAGCTTATAGAAGAAGCGAAGGTGGCTGCCAATGCACAATAATGTGCTGTATGAGCCACTTCCTACGACATGGAATGGGTATGAAGTCAATACTTGGTTCCAGATTGGTGTACAGATGGCGGAACTTTTTGAAGATGATGAGGTCAGCCCCGAAGAACGAACGGCTTACTTAATCGGCTTGCTTTTTTCGGATGAAGATGGTCGATTGAGGGAATATCCGGATGAGCCGGAAGAACTGGAACAGTTGCTGGAGTGGTTTTTCAATGGCTGGAATCATGACAACAAATGCGAGGAACCATCTGGTGGTCGGTTCATGGACTACTATGTGGATCAAGGCAGGATTTACGCTGATTTCATGAACATATATCATATCGATCTACAAGAATCGGAGATGCACTGGTGGCAGTTTTGCTGGCTGCTTTGGAATATGCCAAATGATTTGTCATCGTTCAAGCAGGTAATCGAAATCCGAACGAAAAAGCCAAGAGAACACGCTTCGCAAGAGGAGCGGAACGCGATATATGCGGGACAGAAAATCTATGGACTTGAGCAGAAAGTAGAGTACACGGAAGCAGAGGAAAATGCGATCGATTCTTATGATGAGATGATGCGTAAGATCAAGGAGCGAAAGAAAGCCGAGGTGGAGGCTTTACAGGAATTTAGGAACAGATAGGGGGGTGCATTTATGGCAGAATACGATGGATATATTCGATATAAGACCTTGATCGAGACAAAAGAAGCTTCGGACAAATTGAAAGCCCAGGTGTCACAGTTCGATAAAGCTACTGCCAAGACGCAAAAACTTAAAAAGGAATTAGATGCACTTTCGCAGAAGAAAATCCCTACCGAGGAATATGCCAAGCTGGAAAAGAAGCTCTCTTCGCTGAATCGAAGATTTGAGACTGTAGCATACAATCAGGAAAAAGCATTTGATTTGGGAGACGATGGAAGCTCTAGTAAATTTCAAAAGATGGAATATGATGCCGAGAAACTCGGGCAGAGCATACGTGAAGTGGAAGAAAAGATGAAAGCGCTACAGGCATCAGGAGAAGCATATCAGGATCCAAAAGGAACCTCCGCATATGAGTCCAAAAGCGCAGCACTCAAAACCTCTATCGAGCGACAGGAAGAGCTGAATCACAAGATCAATGAAACGATTAACAAAGAAGAACAGCTCGGGAAAAAGACTACTAAAAGCAAATCCCTTTTCCAAAAATTGGGAGAGGCTGGAAAGCGGGCGCTTAATGGGATTGCAAGCAAAGCAAAGAAAAGTAATGGCTTGCTTCATACTTTTGGAAGCCGCTTGAAAGGACTTACATTATCCTTATTTGTCTTTAACTGGATTTCAAAAGGCTTTAATAAAATGATCGAATCTATGAAGTCTGGTATCGAGAGTTACGCGAAGTATTCCAACGAGTTCAACCAGCGGATGTCTGCTTTTAAAAACTCGGTTTCTGATCTGAAAAATGCAGTTGGACTTGCTGCAACACCTTTAATCAATGCACTTTTACCGGCAATAACTACAGTAACAAACGCCCTAGTGGACGCTACAAACAAGGTCAATCAGTTCTTTTCAGCTCTTACTGGAAAGAATACATGGACGAAGGCTGCAAAGTCTACTGAGGATTATGCCAAATCGTTGGGCGATACCACGAAAGAGACGAAAAAGGCGCAGGGGGCACTTGCCAGTTTCGATAAGTTGAATGTCCTCAATTCCAACGATAGCAGCGACACGTCATCTTCTACAACGGCTGAGGTAAAGTTAAATACCGAAGAACTGGAAACCTCGGTATCAGATTTTTCGCAGAAAGTAAAGGATGCTATTGAATCTGGAGATTGGACCGCAGTTGGCAAGTCGATTGCAACAAAGATCAATGGGGTGCTTCCGAATGATAGTTTTTGGGAGAAATTCCAAACGAAACTTAATAAGGGCGCAAAAGGGCTGGCAAGCGGTCTGAATGGATTTATCAAGGAGCTGAATTGGTCAAAGATAGGAAGCACGATTGCAAAGGCATTGAATAGTGCGCTTAAGGCGGTAAATACGTTTTTGAAGGAGTTCGATTTTGAGGAAGCAGGAAAGGCTGTTATGGAGGCTGTCGGTGGATTCTTTGAGGATCTTGACTGGAGCAGTATAGCTGAACATGCATCGGCATCTCTTGCGGCTCTATTGGATTTTATAGCCGGCTTGATTGAGGGGGTCGATTGGAAAAGCCTTCCAGAAAATGTTTTTAATGCGATTGTTGAATATGTTAAGGGCTTCGACTTTGCGACGCTTGCAGAATCTATCGGAAATGTGATCGGTGCAGCTATAAAAGCCGCGATTGATTTCGTAACGGGACTGGGTTCGCTGGTGAAGGATATATATAAGAAGATTAAGGAATACTTCGAGGAATATATCGATAAGGCAAAGGAATCCGGTGGAAGTGTAGCGAGTGGAATACTTGAAGGAATAAAAGATGCGCTTGTTAATATTGGAACATGGATAAAAGAGAATATATTTGATCCATTTATTAAAGGTTTTAAAAAGCATTTCGGAATCCATTCTCCGTCAACCGTAATGAAAGAACTTGGAGGCTATATTATTGATGGATTAAAAGAGGGAATATCTGGCATATGGACTGCATGTAAAGAGAAGATTATCGAGTTCAAAGATAAAATTGTAGAGAAGTTTGATTCCATCAAGGAAAAAACATCTTCTAAAATCGAGGATATGCGAGAGAATGTCAAAACTCATCTCTCGAATTTCTGGTCAGATAGTAAAGAAAATGTTGTGGCATTCAAGGATAACCTTGTAGAGAAATTCGATTCTATCAAGGAAAAAGCCGGTTCTAAATTTGAGAGTGCGCGCGAAAACATTAAGACACACCTTTCTAATCTGTGGGGGGACAACGAAGAAAAGGTTGGGAATTTTAAAGATAAGCTCACGGAGAAATTCGGGGATATCAGAGATAATATCGTCGGTCCCACTGAGGAGATGCGCGATTCTGTCAAATCTGCATTTTCGACTATGTGGAGCGGCGTAAAGGGTGTTATCAACAAGATGCTTTCCGGCATCGAAGATTTCGCAAATGGAATGATAAAGGGCATCAATGCGGTAATCAATGGTCTGAATAAGCTGAGTTTTGACGTGAAGAATCCATTTACCGGCAAAGAATACAAGATGGGTGTTAATCTGCCGACCGTGAATGAAATCTCAATTCCACGCCTTGCAACCGGAGGAATCACAACCGGAAGCACCTTGGCGCGCATAGGAGAAGCGGGCAGAGAGGCAGTGCTGCCGCTCGAAAACAATCTCCAGTACCTCGATAAGTTCGCGGATCGCATTGCTCGTAAGATCCCGAAGGCAAATAACGGACCGGTATACCTGCAGATAGACGGAACTACATTTGCACGGCTGCTCAATCCGTACAGCAAGGCAGAGCAGGCGCGCATAGGGATATCATTTACATAAAAGGGGGCGCTATGAAAAAGTACATACAAGGTCTTATTATAGACGGAATTACATATAGCATCCCCTTTGTTTCGATCGCGCGTAACATGGACTTCCTTGAGAAGTATGCGGAGCGTTCCGAAGATGGAGACATCAAGATCGAGACGATCGGGCTTTATAAAAATTACACGATTACGATTGGAACGATTGATGATCCGGAAACCTATGATAAATTGATCGAGCACATTACAGATTGCACGAATCGTTTCCATAAGGTTATATTGCCGGATGCGAGTAAGCAGTTTGAGTTTTACGGCTATTTTTCCTCTATTGCGGATGAGGTGGAGAAGGTGCTTGATACCGGAGCGCAGTACACAGGTCTGACGTGGAACATGGTTTCCAAGAAGCCGTACAAAAAGGGGTAGCCTATGAGTGAGACATATTGCAGAGCGGAAATGAAGTTCATAGATGTTACCGCGCTTGGAGATGCAACGGTTACCACACAGGATAATCAGCAATGCGGAGATATAAGTATATTCAAATCGGAAACGGCGCAGGCGGATTATGGAACTCTTGAGCTGAATGAATTTATCCTAGATGGGAGTAAAACGGTACTGCCGGATGCACCCGGAGATATCGGATTTTGGAGCGATGCTGAATCGAAAGATGATTGCACGTTTGATAAAAATCCAAAGATCACGATCGATTTTACCGAGCCGCATTCCTCCTCCGGGATCACGTTATATTTCGCGGAGGATTATCCAGCGGAGCTTGTGATTACCTGGTACTCCATTGAGGGTGTCAAATTGATGGCGGAAACCTTTTATCCTGATGCATTGACGTATGTATGCAAGAAGCAGGTGCAGAACTACGGAAGGCTTATTGTTGAATTTATAAAGACTAGGCTTCCATCGCGGTACGTCAAATTGCAATATATATTGTATGGTCAGTACATCATATGGGATAGAGATATTGTTCAAACGGCAACGGTGCAGGAGGATATCGATGTCACTTCGGCTACGCTTCCGATCAATACGGCGGCAATCTCGATTCTTGATGTGGACAATGATTTTGATGCAGAGAATGAGAACGGCGCGTGGAACAGCGTGCAAAAAACGCAGGAGGTTGTACTTTCCGAATACAAGGATGGGGTGCTGTATCCTTCTGGGGCATTTTATATTGATGATTTCTCTTTTTCAGATAACATTGCCAATTTTACAATGATCGATGCGATTGGGCTTACCGATAAATATACATTCTATGCTGGAAATATATATGATGGGGAACAGGCTGGCACAATTCTGGAAGCCATATTTACAGCCTGCGGCATTACAAAGTATACGGTCGATGAAGATGTGGCTAACATGCTGTTAAGTGGATATCTTGGCGTACAGACTTGCAGATCTGCTATTCAGCAAGTGTGCTTCGCCTGCGGAGCTGTGGCGGATGATAGCCGGAGCGACACCATAAAGATCTATCGACCGGATCGATATGTCAGCGCGACGGTAGGAACGGATCGGAAGTTCAACGGAAATACAAAGGTCACCTTGGATGCGTACGTGTCTGGGGTATCGATCGAATGCAATAAGTATAGTCTTGAGACGGACGAAACCGAAGCTTTTAAGGGGATTCTTCCGAGCGGAAGAACTACGATTACATTTTCCGAGCCATATTCCGAAATCAGAGCATCACAGGGGACACTTGTTGAGGTAAAGACGAATTACTTGATTATAGATATGCCGGATTCCGGGGAATGCATTATTACCGGGCGTAAATATACGGGGAACGCATTTTCCATTCAGAAAAATGTGGAGAATCCGGATGCTGGGGAACCGGAGAATGTGATAGCGTACAGCGGTATTACATTGTACAACTCGGAATATCTTAATACGCTTGCAGATAAGCTCCTCAGCTACCATGTACTTCGGAAAAAGTTGGACATGCGGTATCTGACGGACGGCGAAGGTGTTGGCGATTGGGTGAATATCCGGTCAATAAGCGGGAAGATGGCAACAACTCTGATTGAAAGTCAGAGTATCGACTTGACCGGCGGTTATATTGCAACTGCGTCTTGCCGTGGATATACTACGGTACTCACAGAGGATATATTTGCCGGCACAGAATTATATACGGGAGGGGATGTGATTATCTGATGGAAAAAAGACCTCTTATATATAGTGCCAAGCTATCGGCGCAATCCGTCAACACCAAGGCGAAGGTTGATATCACGGTAGTAGCGGAGGATATTGATACATTTTACACGGAAACAAAGTATGCCAGAGCCGGAGCCTATGAGTTGGTAGCCGGGCAGGAGATAGGAGTGATTTAATGGCAATAGCAAAAGTAAGGGTGCAGATTGATGGGACATGGACGAATCTTACATTGACGGATGGAAAGTGGGTAGGAACGATTACCGCTCCGGCAGTCACTTCCTATAATCTGTCCAGTAAGTATTATCCCGTCAAGATCGAAGTGACAAACGATGCGGGGACGGTTGTAACCAAGGATGCTACGGATGCCACGTTGGGAGAAGCATTGCGACTGGTCGTTAAAGAGACTATGAAACCAACGATCACGTTAGTGTCACCGTCAAATGATGCCTATGTTACAAATAACAAGCAGCCGATCACATTTAATGTTGTGGATGAAGCCGGTGGAAGTGGCGTGAATCTGTCTACTGTAAAGCTTAAGGTGGATAGCACGACATATACAGCATCAAGCACCGGAATGACAAGTACGGGGATCACGAATGGCTACCAGTTTGTATTTACGCCGCAGAGTGTTCTTACGGACGGAACCCATACAATTACAATCAGCGCTTCGGATAATGATGGTAATGTTGCAACAGAGGTTGTATCGACGTTCACAATCGATACTGTGCCGCCTAAATTGACGATTTCGTCTCCGACCGCTGGACTTGTCACGAATAAAGCAGCTTTGAATGTGACAGGAAAGACCAATGATGCAACGTCAAGTCCGATTACGCTGACTATAACATTAAATGGTACAAGCCTTGGTGTGGTTGAAGTTGGAACCGACGGAAGTTTTACCAAGGCAGTTACGCTTGCCGAGGGGACAAACAGCCTCGTTGTTACCGCAAAGGACGGCGCGGGACAGACAACAAGCATTACACTGAGTGTCAAGCTTGATACCACAGTGCCAGAATTAAAGGGAATCACACTTGCGCCGAATCCGGTAAGCACAAGTGCAAGTGTAGCAATTACGGTTGAGGTAAGCTGATGGCATCTGGAACAATCAGTTTTGAACTGTCCACAGACATAACTTACGTTGCCGGAACGGTAAATGGTGTTGAGACAGTTTTTGTGCAGGATGAGGCATATCCGGTCAGATGGCGCGCAACTGTGAATGTGGCGGAGGATAACCTTTATCACATTTACATCGAAATGTACGATGAAGCCGGAAACAAGAGCACCTACGAAAATACGGTTGAATACATCCTACCTTGGTTCGTGTTCGACCGGACGCAAGAGGATGTAGACCGGGTGCAGGAACTTCAGAGTGCCGGATGGCAGAACATGACGGATGCCGAAAAGACAGAATGGCTGCAAGGGATGAAAGGTGCTTTTAACGTATCAGATGTGAAGAGAAATGAAAACAACTGTTTTATTCTCGCGCAGCTACTGAATGTGTCGCTGGTCACATACCGGGATAATCTCCCGCGGTATCCGGACACAGCCTATTTTGATAACCTTTTGAAGAATGTGGCAGCGTTGCGCGCGGTCGGGTACCTGCACGCGGACACCCCAACAGTACCGGCACCGCCGATCAACACATATCAGAAGCTGAATGCTATCGAGAAGATACTCTCTGACATATACGAGGTATACAATTCCAACTTTGTACATTACGCCGGAGAGGGGCTATATGCAGGACAAGATGTAGGACTTTTATTATAAGGAGGAAACACTTATGGGATTTAATCTGAAAACATGGGTAAATCGAATTTCCGAGTACCCGACCAGAAGAAAATTAACCAAATCGGACGGAAGCACAGAACTTGTAACCGTAGAGCGAGCAGAGGGGCAGGTCTCACAGGA
>CAVDTR010000043.1:0-16802 GCA_963612015.1 Lachnospiraceae bacterium
CACCAGTGATCATGTTCTTAACGTAGTCAGCATGTCCCGGGCAGTCAACGTGTGCGTAATGTCTCTTCTCAGTCTGGTACTCAACGTGTGCAGTAGAAATGGTAATACCACGCTCTCTCTCTTCTGGAGCCTTATCGATGTTCTCGAAGTCTACCTTCTCGTTTCCTGGTACTCTCTCAGCTAATACTCTGGTAATAGCTGCAGTTAAAGTTGTTTTACCATGATCTACGTGACCGATGGTACCGATATTAGCATGTGCTTTGGTTCTCTCAAATTTAGCCTTTGCCATTTTGAAACGTCCTCCTTAAATTTGCCCTATGGGCGGATTTGATTTAGTTAATAAACCTGACTGCTTAGATTATATAAAATAATCCGCACATTTTCAAGTTCTTTTTACACGCAATCCCTTGAAATTAAGGGATTGCGTATGGATTCATATCTTATTTGTCCTTGCTGGACAGAACCTTGTCCTGAACATTCTTCGGAACCGGCTCATACTTCTCAAAGAACATTGAGTAGTTACCACGTCCCTGTGTCTTAGAACGAAGGTCGGTAGAGTATCCGAACATCTCTGCAAGCGGAACGTATGCGCGAACGATCTTTCCACCGCCGAGGTCATCCATACCCTCGATACGTCCACGGCGTGAGTTGATATCACCGATAACATCACCCATGTACTCTTCCGGCATGGTTACTTCTACCTTCATGATCGGCTCAAGTAATACTGGAGCAGCCTTCTGCATAGCCTCTTTGAAACACATAGATCCAGCAATGTGGAATGCCATTTCAGAAGAGTCGACTTCATGGTAAGATCCGTCGTATACAGTAGCATGAACACCTACAACTGGGAATCCGCCAAGGGAACCAGCCTTTGTAGCTTCCTCGATACCTTCGCCAACAGCTGGGATGTATTCCTTCGGGATTGCACCACCGACAACCTCGGAATCGAACTTGAAGAGTTCGTCTCCGTTGGCATCCATAGGCTCGAAACGAACCTTACAATGCCCGTACTGTCCACGTCCACCGGACTGCTTTGCGTACTTGTATTCCTGATCAACAGGCTTTGTAAAGGTTTCCTTGTATGCTACCTGAGGAGCACCAACGTTTGCCTCTACCTTAAATTCTCTCAAAAGACGATCAACGATGATCTCCAGATGGAGCTCACCCATACCAGCGATAATTGTCTGGCCTGTTTCCTGATCGGTATGAGCACGGAAAGTAGGGTCTTCTTCTGCAAGCTTCGCAAGAGCCTCACCCATCTTACCCTGTCCAGCCTTGGTCTTTGGCTCGATCGCAAGCTCGATAACCGGCTCCGGGAACTCCATAGACTCAAGGATTACAGGATGCTGCTCGTCACAGATGGTATCACCGGTAGTAGTAAACTTAAAGCCTACTGCTGCTGCGATATCACCGGAGTAAACGATGTCAAGCTCTGCTCTCTTGTTTGCATGCATCTGAAGAATACGTCCAACACGTTCCTTCTTATCCTTTGTTGCGTTTAAAACGTAAGATCCTGACTTACAGGTTCCGGAATATACGCGGAAGTAAGCAAGCTTTCCTACGAATGGGTCAGTCATGATCTTGAATGCCAATGCTGCAAAAGGAGCATCATCGGATGAAGGTCTGGTTACTTCATTACCCTCTAAGTCTACACCCTTGATATCCGGGATATCGGTTGGTGCAGGCATGAACTCAAGGATAGCATCCAAAAGCTTCTGAACGCCCTTGTTACGGTATGCAGAACCACAGCATACAGGTACTGCTCTACACTCACATGTAGCAAGACGAAGAGCTGCCTTCATCTGTTCAACAGTCGGCTCCTCTCCATCGAGGTACATCATCATAAGGTCGTCATCAAGCTCGCAGCACCTCTCAACGAGTTCTTCGTGATACTTTGCTGCCTGATCCGCCATATCACCGAGATCATCTGTTACAGTGATATCGTCACCCTTCTCATCATTGTAGATGTAAGCCTTCATCTCGAACAGGTCGATGATTCCCTTGAAATCATCTTCCTTTCCGATCGGAAGCTGAAGGACGATGGCATTCTTTCCAAGTCTTGTACGGATCTGATCAACAGCTCCGTAGAAGTTTGCACCAAGGATGTCCATCTTGTTGATGAAAGCCATTCTCGGTACGTTGTAGGTATCAGCCTGACGCCATACGTTCTCAGACTGAGGCTCTACACCACCCTTTGCACAGAAGACACCAACGGCGCCGTCAAGTACACGAAGGGAACGTTCAACCTCTACTGTAAAGTCAACGTGTCCCGGAGTATCAATGATGTTGATACGATGCTCCAGAGCACCCGGCATTGGCTTTGTTTCCTTTTCCAATGTCCAGTGACAAGTGGTAGCGGCTGAAGTAATGGTAATACCTCTTTCCTGCTCCTGCTCCATCCAGTCCATAGTAGCAGTACCTTCATGAGTATCACCGATCTTGTAATTAACACCGGTATAGTAAAGAATACGCTCTGTCAATGTTGTCTTACCAGCATCGATATGGGCCATAATACCAATGTTTCTTGTTCTATCAAGTGGATATTCTCTTCCAGCCAAGGTTTTTTCCTCCTATATTTGTTAGCTTATGCATATCCGCAGCCGACGGAGATCATCCGGCGTCCTGCGGCGCATTCCAATCTGTAAAAACAGATTAGAAACGGTAATGAGCAAATGCCTTGTTTGCCTCTGCCATTTTGTGCATGTCTTCTTTTCTCTTAACTGCTGCACCAGTGTTGTTTGCAGCATCCATGATTTCGTTTGCCAGTCTCTCTGCCTGTGTCTTCTCTCCTCTTGCACGAGAAAAAGTTGTCAACCAACGAAGAGCTAATGCCTGGCGACGATCAGGACGAACCTCGATAGGTACCTGATAGGTAGCACCACCGATACGTCTTGCTTTTACTTCAAGAGATGGCATGATATTGCCCATAGCCTCTTCAAATACTTCAAGAGCTGGTCTTCCTGTCTTTTCTTCTACGTTAGCAAATGCGCCGTATACGATCTTCTGAGCTACGCCCTTCTTGCCATCGAGCATGATGCTGTTGACAAGCTTGGTAACTACCTTGCTGTTGTACATAGGATCTGCTAATACGTCTCTTTTCTGAGTATGTCCTTTACGTGGCACGTTACTTCCCTCCTTAACTATTATTTGTTGTTAAATCATCGGTACTCACATGTGTCTCTCTAATGTGTTCGTGCAGGCTTTATCCTAAAATAATCCCAACACTAACCATAAGCTTCTGTTTGTGAAATACATTACTTTGGTAATTACTTACCTGCCTTTGGTCTCTTTGCGCCGTACTTAGAACGAGCCTGCTTTCTGTTTGCAACACCAGCGGTATCTAAGGTACCACGGATGATGTGGTAACGTGTACCTGGTAAATCCTTAACACGGCCACCACGGATCAGAACAACGCTATGCTCCTGCAGGTTGTGTCCCTCACCCGGAATGTAAGATGTTACTTCGATTCCGTTGGAAAGGCGTACTCTGGCGATCTTTCTAAGAGCTGAGTTAGGCTTCTTAGGGGTTGCAGTCTTAACAGCTGTACATACTCCTCTCTTCTGTGGAGAAGAAGCATCGATCGGGCGCTTCTGAAGAGAGTTGTAGCTTCTCTGAAGAGCCGGTGCGGTAGACTTCTTAACAGCAGTCTGACGTCCCTTTCTTACTAACTGGTTGAATGTTGGCATTATTTTCACCTCCTATAATGTTAGATAAATTTGCGCAACTGTATGCACGCTAAAGTATTATATAAATTTCCCCGTCCTTTGTCAAGAAAAAACTTCCCGAAAGCCTTGTATTTACCGCACATTTTTGAAATCATGAAAAAAAAGCGTAAAAAAACTCCCCCCACAGCACACACTTGCGCGCCGCAGGGAGATTTTTATTCCTTATTTATCTGTCTATCCGCTATTTTGCAGTAAACGTACTTACTCCGGTGTGGATCCAGTTCATCGACTCATACCATTCATCGTACCATTCTGTCAGAACCAGTTCATACTTTGTTCCTTTTTTCAGGCTCTCATCGCACACGATCTTTATATCCTTTGAGTTCTTCTTGATGGTTGCCTTTGCCGGCATAATATCGTTTGTCTTGGTGTTTCTCACATAGATATCAAACGTATAGCTTGATTTTCCGAGAACGCTCTCATCCGTCCAGTAAGAGGAATACTGTGCAGCGGTCAACTGGTTCTGCGAAACCTTCTTGGAAAGTGTTGCGGTTACGTTCTTACCCTTTCCGGTTATGAAAGCGATCTTGAAACAGTTGCTGCTTCTGGTAGAAAACGGGCTGACAGAATTCGTATACTCATAGAACTCCGTCTGTACCTGCATTGCCTTGTAGGTGTCCACGGAATATACATAGTTTTCAATGCTGTAATTACCGTTTGACTCGTCATGGTAGACACACTTGATAAACTCAAAATATGTATTATCACTGATCCCTTTTTTGAACAGCTTGATCAGCTTTGTAGCGTTTTTTGCGGTAACCTTGCCGGCATAAACCTTGTTTACCTTCTTGCACAGAGAGATCAGTTCCTTGTTCTCTGTCTGGTACTTCTTCATCTCGCTCGCATTTACGACTTTGATCGCACCGGCAATCTTCTTTCCCTTCCATGTCATCTTGATCAGGGCTGTTCCTGTTTTTTTTGCAGTGATCTTACCGGTCTTTGCATCAATAGCTACGATATCCGGATTCTTGCTCTCGTATTTGACACCGGTGAGGTTATCTCCGTTATACGCTATTTCCTCGCCATCCTCAGAGAGGGCATATCCATATAACAGGTTACTGATACTGAAATCCTTGACATCCTTTGCGACAACAAGAAACTCGTTTGCCTCAGACAGTTTCGTCGTCTCCTCATTAAAAGCATATCTTGCCCAGAAGGTATAATCCCATCTTGTTTTCGCCTGTACCGAGTCCTGTGCGACCGGCGCAAATGCTGCCACTGTTGTGAACGCCATCAACATGCATAAGAAAATAGCAATTCTTCTTTTGATCATTTTCATAGTTCTTTCCTCCTATATTTTTATGTTCCAATTATAGTCCTATTGTCAAGCGGATGCAATAATATAAAACAAAGAGTTGCCTTGTTGCACTTTTTCTATAAAACTGAAAAAGAACTGCCCGCAACATATAACATCTGTCGCGCGGCAGTCCTTGTCTATTTATTTGTAGCAGACAGCACGATCCCCGCAAACACATAAAATACCGGGGAAGTGTACAGCGTCGAATCGCTGAACAGCCCGCATACCATATATGCCACACAGCCGAGCAGGCACCCGAAAGCTACTATATTTTTTGCGGAGTGCTCCCAGCCTTCCCTTTTAAAGAAAATGCCGCCTTTTTTCAGAATAAATATGTAGAAAATGATAAGCGCCACGACAGAGAAAAATCCTGTCTGCACCCACTTCATCATGTAATCGTTGTGCGCCCGCTCCATGATACGCGCCGGGTTCTCCGCATAGACCAGCTTCCCGGCATAATCGTTCTGCGGGAACACCTCCGCAAAGGTGTCCGGACCGCTTCCAATCAGGAGATAATGCTTTAGCATCGGCAGAACGCGCGTCCAGATATAAATACGTCCGCTTCCAAGGTATTCCAGTCCGCCTGCGTCCGCGTGTTCCACGGCGACCATCTGATCCTCTTTGCCCCAGGCGGTAATGTAGGCATAGCCATCGTCCTCCTTCGCGAAGGTGAGCAGATTGTCATACATATATAGGAAAATACACGGTCGGTCATCCCACTGCGCAACACTGACCTCGCATTCCGTCGCGATTGGGAGACGGTATTCCTCATCCGCTTCCGTGAGAACCGCACACTCTGCGCCTGCCGCATCCGTCACCCGAAGAACCGTTCCCGTCTCCTCATCGGTAAGCGAAAGCAAAAAGCTCTCATCACCATAGTCGATCTGCACGCCCTGTCCGGTCGTGAGAATATCCTTAAGCTGGTTATCCTTTTTTGCATCGATCATCCGGTGAACATAATGTCCGTCAAAGACTGCAAGATCAACTGCGACAAATGCGCCCGCCAGCGCCAGTAGTCCACCCGTCAGGTACAGGGCATACCACAGCTTTTTCGCTCCGGTTCCCTTGAAATACATCACGATACACATAACCCCGACCACAAGCAATGCCACCAGTCCGGCGCGGCTGTATGTAAACCAAGTCAGGATCAGCGCATCGATCAGCAGAACCGCAGAAACGATCTTCAGCTTTTTCTCCTTGGAATAGAGTGTGCCCGCCGCAAATACGCACGCAAACATGATCAGGTAGATAACCGCATAGTTCGGATTGTACAACGACAGTGAGACATTATTGCCGGTAAAGATATTGTACATCTGCCCCTCATAATACTCGTAGTATTCCTCCGACATGATCAGCTTCTGGATCGCCGGAAACAGCAGCGGATCTTTCATAAATACCTGCATCCAGCCGATAATGTTCATCAGCGCAAAGCTGATCTCCATCCCCTTGTAAACGGTCGCATAGTCCCGCTCCGTCTCCATGATCTGATAGGTGTAAAACGCGATGATCCCATATCCGGCAAGCACCAGAAAGCCCTCCATGTCCGGAATATTTCCAAGCCATGCCGCCTTTGGATTTGCAGAAAAAATGCAGGACAGCGCCGCAAATCCAAGGTATACCGCAAAGGGGATGAACACCTTCGCCGATTTGTTTTTCTCCTTGTATAATGCCATCCGAAACAGCAGCACTATGGTCGCGAACGCAACTATAATCAGAAAGAACCACATCCGGTAGTAGGTATACAGATCCTGCAGTACACTGTATTCGGAATGCCATGCATAATCACCATAGCCGTAATCATACTCTTTCAGCCTCACGGTAAACGGGAGCACGCACAGCGTAAAAATGATCGGCAGCAGCAGATCATTAAAATACTGCTTCTTCTCTTTTTTTGCCTTTTTCTTTGCCGTAGCAGCCATTTTTCCTCCTAAAAAAATGACGCTCTCCGCTTCGATTGAAACGGGGAGCGCCATTATAGCTTCTGGTTTCTTGGAAAAGCCGATTACTCTTCTACTTCAACAGTAGGAATTAAATCGCTTTCTTCCGTTTCCGGAGTAACAACCTCTTCCTCTTCTTCCATAAAGTCCAGATCGTCGAATGATAACTCATCATCCTCATTGATATCACTGTCCAGACGGATGTTGCGGTATCTCTTCATACCGGTTCCGGCAGGGATCAGCTTACCGATGATTACATTCTCCTTCATACCGATAAGTGGGTCAACCTTGCCCTTGATTGCTGCTTCCGTAAGAACCTTGGTGGTCTCCTGGAAGGATGCGGCTGACAGGAAGGAGTTGGTTGCCAGGGACGCCTTGGTGATACCAAGGAGTACCTGAGTACCCTGAGCAAGTGTCTTGCCCTCTTCCTCAAGCTTCTCATTCAGCTCTAAGAACTCAAGCGCATCTACCATGCTTCCTGGGAGAAGATCGGAATCTCCGTTCTCCTCTACGCGGATCTTCTGCAAACACTGACGCACGATAACCTCGATATGCTTATCGTTGATTTCTACACCCTGCAGACGGTATACACGCTGAACCTCGCGGAGCATGTAATCCTGAACTGCACGCACGCCCTTGATCTTTAAGATGTCATGCGGATTTACAGAACCCTCTGTCAGCTCATCACCGGCTTCAAGCACTGCGCCATCCATGATCTTAATTCTTGATCCGTAAGGAATCAGGTATGCCTTTGTCTCTCCGGTCTCGTGATTTGTCACGATAACCTCACGCTTTTTCTTTGTATCTTTAATGGTTGCAACACCACCGAACTCGGTAATGATTGCAAGACCCTTTGGCTTACGAGCCTCAAAGATTTCCTCTACACGAGGAAGACCTTGTGTAATATCGTTACCAGCAACACCACCGGTATGGAAGGTTCTCATCGTAAGCTGTGTACCAGGCTCACCGATGGACTGTGCAGCGATGATTCCGACTGCTTCACCGACCTGTACTGCCTGACCGGTTGCCATGTTCGCGCCGTAGCACTTTGCACATACTCCCATATGGGAACGGCAGGTAAGAACGGTACGGATCTTAACAGAGGTGATCGGATCTCCATTCTCGTCAACGCCCTTGCTCATTACAGCAGCGGCACGTCTTGGAGTGATCATGTGGTTCTTCTTAACGATCACATTGCCATCCTTATCGTAGATAGTATCACAGGTAAATCTTCCGGTAATACGCTCCTGAAGGCTTTCGATCTCTTCCTTGCCCTCCATGAACGCCTTAACAACCATTCCCGGAATCTCTCTGCCGGTTCCTGCACAACAATCAGACTCACGAACGATAATGTGCTGAGAAACGTCAACCAGACGACGAGTAAGGTATCCGGAGTCTGCGGTACGAAGTGCGGTATCGGACAAACCTTTACGAGCACCGTGTGCAGACATGAAATACTCCAATACGTCAAGACCTTCACGGAAGTTTGACTTGATTGGCAACTCGATTGTTCTACCGGTTGTATCAGCCATCAAACCACGCATTCCGGCAAGCTGCTTGATCTGCTTATCGGAACCACGGGCTCCGGAATCAGCCATCATGAAGATGTTGTTGTACTTATCAAGTCCGGTAAGAAGTGCCTTTGTAAGCTCATCATCCGTCTCTTTCCAGGTCTCAACAACTTCTTTGTAACGCTCTTCGTCTGTGATCAGACCACGCTTATACTGCCTAGTGATACGGTCTACGGTATTCTGTGCATCTTCGATCATCTGTGGCTTCTGTGGTGGCACGGTCATATCGGAAATGGATACGGTCATGGCTGCCTGTGTGGAATACTTGTATCCCATAGCCTTTACGTTATCAAGTACCTCAGCGGTTCTTGTAGCACCGTGGATGTTGATAACCTTCTCAAGGATCTTCTTGATCTGCTTCTTACCAACATGGAAATCTACTTCCGGAAGAAGTGCGTTGTCCGGGTTGGAACGGTCAACAAATCCAAGATCCTGCGGAATATTTTCATTGAAGATCAAAAGACCAACTGTGGTCTGTACAAAACCAGACTTCTGTGTGCCGTCCTCTAAGGTAACGGTACGGTAAACATAAATGTTCTGATGAAGCGTGATCTCCTTATTCTCGTATGCGAGCATTGCAAGGTTTACGCTGCCATAGTAACGTCCGAGCAGGTCGATCGGTTTGCAAAGCACACGACGATTGTTATCGGTCGTATCCTCGAACCAGATCAGATCATGTAAGCCGAGCTGAGCCTTTCCGGTCTTAGCATCCGGTGTGGTCAATGCTTTCAGTTCCTCGATATCGTTGTAAACAGTATCAGATACTGCCTGTGCAACCATCTCCGGCTCATCCTTGTGGTCTGCCAGCTTACGCATGGTCAGATAGTATACACCAAGGATCATATCCTGTGAAGGAACAGCTACAAGTCCACCATCGGATGGCTTAAGCAGGTTGTTCGGAGACAACAGCATAAATCTGCACTCTGCCTGTGCCTCTACGGAAAGTGGAAGATGGACAGCCATCTGGTCTCCGTCGAAGTCGGCATTGAACGCGGTACATACAAGTGGATGCAGCTTAATTGCCTTACCTTCTACAAGAATCGGCTCGAATGCCTGAATACCAAGACGATGCAGTGTAGGAGCACGGTTTAACATAACCGGATGCTCTTTGATAACTTCTTCCAGAACATCCCATACTTCCGGCTGAAGTCTCTCTACCATCTTCTTTGCACTCTTGATGTTGTGTGCGGTTCCGTTTGTGGCAAGCTCCTTCATAACGAAAGGCTTGAACAATTCGATCGCCATCTCCTTCGGAAGACCGCACTGATAAATCTTAAGCTTTGGCTCTACACAGATAACGGAACGTCCTGAGTAGTCAACTCGCTTTCCAAGTAAGTTCTGACGGAAACGTCCTCCCTTACCCTTTAACATATCAGACAGTGACTTGAGCGCACGGTTTCCAGGACCGGTAACCGGACGTCCACGACGGCCATTGTCGATCAACGCATCAACTGCCTCCTGAAGCATTCTCTTCTCGTTGCGGACAATGATATCCGGAGCGCCGAGCTCAAGAAGTCTTCTCAGACGGTTGTTACGGTTGATAATTCTACGATACAGATCATTCAGATCGGATGTTGCAAAACGTCCACCATCCAACTGAACCATCGGACGAAGATCTGGCGGGATAACCGGGATAACGGTCATTACCATCCACTCCGGCTTGTTACCGGACTCACGGAATGCTTCAACAACCTCGAGACGCTTGATGATTCTCGCACGCTTCTGACCGGTTGCGGTCTCAAGCTCTGACTTTAATTCCTCGGAATCTTTATCCAGATCGATTGCTGCCAAGAGCTCGCGGATAGACTCTGCACCCATGCCTACGCGGAATGCATTGCCATACTGCTCTCTTGCTTCCTGATACTCAGCCTCAGAAAGTACCTGCTTGTATCCAAGAGAGGTGTTGCCTGCATCGAGTACGATGTAGGAAGCAAAGTAAAGAACTCTCTCAAGTACACGCGGAGATAAGTCAAGGAGTAATCCCATACGGGACGGGATACCCTTAAAATACCAAATATGGGAAACAGGAGCTGCCAGCTCGATATGTCCCATACGTTCTCTACGAACGCTTGACTTTGTGATCTCAACGCCGCAACGATCGCAGACAACGCCTTTATAACGGATCTTCTTATACTTACCACAGTGACATTCCCAGTCCTTGGTAGGTCCAAAAATCTTTTCACAGAACAAGCCATCTTTTTCCGGCTTTAATGTTCGGTAGTTGATGGTCTCAGGCTTTTTTACTTCACCATGTGACCATTCCCTGATCTTTTCAGGTGATGCCAATCCGATTTGAATTGCATCAAACGACATAGCCTGATTCATTTCAACAGTATTATTTTCTGGCATTTATGGCACTCCCTTCCTAATTACTCTTCATCATAGTCAGCATCTGCATCATCGAAGAACTCTTCGTCATCCAGATCAGCCTCATCCTCTTCGATATCTACAAGCTCCTCATTCTCCGCATCAAATTCCTGCTTTGTGAATCCGTGCTGCGAGAAGGACTCGCTGTCTTCAAATGCATAATCCTTGTCATTTCCAATGATGGAATTGATATCTGTATTGCCATATTCGCTGGTCTCGATCAGTTCAACCTCATTGCGGTCCTCATCGAGTACCTTGACATCCAGACCAAGGGACTGCAGCTCTTTGAGCAATACCTTGAAGGATTCCGGAACACCCGGCTCAGGGATATTATCACCCTTGATGATTGCCTCGTAGGTCTTAACGCGTCCGACAACATCATCGGATTTAACGGTAAGGATCTCCTGAAGGGTGTATGCAGCACCATAAGCCTCAAGAGCCCAAACTTCCATCTCTCCGAAACGCTGTCCACCGAACTGTGCTTTACCACCGAGCGGCTGCTGTGTTACGAGAGAGTAAGGACCGGTTGAACGTGCATGGATCTTATCGTCAACCAGGTGGTGCAGCTTCAGGTAGTGCATGTGACCGATGGTAACCTTGCCGTCAAAGTATTCGCCGGTACGTCCGTCACGGAGCTGAACCTTTCCGTCTCTTGAGATCGGAACGCCCTTCCAGAGTGATCTATGCTCTCTGTTGTCAGAGAGATACTTCATAACTTCGTCATTTAAGGTATCCTTGTACTTGTCATAGAAGGTTGCCTCTCCATCTGCTGCTTCCTCAGCATCAAACGGCATATTTACATAATCATTTGCAAGTTCAAGCGTATCCTGAATATCAATTTCCTTTGCACCATCAAATACCGGAGTCTCGATGTTGAATCCAAGTGCCTTTGCCGCAAGACTTAAGTGGATCTCAAGGACCTGACCGATATTCATTCGGGAAGGTACACCAAGTGGATTCAAAACGATGTCGAGTGGACGGCCGTTTGGAAGGAATGGCATATCCTCTACCGGAAGCACGCGGGAAACGACACCCTTGTTACCATGACGACCTGCCATCTTATCGCCGACAGAGATCTTTCTTTTCTGTGCAATGTAGATGCGGACAGACTCATTAACGCCCGGTGACAATTCATCGCCGTTTTCTCTTGTAAATACCTTGGCATCAACAACGATACCATAAGCGCCGTGCGGTACTTTCAAAGAAGTATCACGCACTTCTCTTGCCTTCTCACCGAAGATTGCACGGAGAAGTCTCTCCTCTGCGGTAAGCTCGGTCTCTCCCTTCGGGGTAACCTTTCCTACCAGAATATCTCCGGCACGAACCTCAGCGCCGACACGGATGATACCGCGCTCATCAAGATCCTTGAGTGCGTCATCGCCAACGCCCGGAACATCACGGGTGATCTCTTCCGGTCCCAGCTTCGTGTCACGGGATTCTACTTCGTATTCTTCAATATGAACAGATGTATAAACATCGTACTCTACCAGACGCTCTGAAAGAAGAACAGCATCCTCGTAGTTGTAACCTTCCCAGGTCATGAATCCGATTAACGGATTCTTTCCAAGAGCAAGCTCTCCCTGAGAGGTAGAAGGACCGTCTGCGATTACTTCGCCAGCCTCTACATGCTGACCCTTGAATACGATCGGTCTCTGGTTGTAGCAGTTGGACTGGTTACTGCGGGAGAACTTCGTAAGGATATATTCTCTCTTGTTTCCATCGTCCTCTTTTACAACGATACGGTTAGACTCTGCGCTTAAGACAGTACCTGCTGCCTTTGCGATCACACATACACCGGAGTCAACCGCTGCCTTTGTCTCCATACCTGTACCGACAACTGGTGCCTCTGTGGTAAGAAGTGGAACCGCCTGACGCTGCATGTTAGATCCCATCAGCGCACGGTTAGCATCATCGTTCTGCAGGAACGGGATAAGTGCGGTAGCAACGGAGAATACCATCTTTGGAGATACGTCCATGTAATCAAACATGTGCTTATCGTACTCCTGGGTCTCCTCACGGTAACGACCGGATACGGAATTACGAACGAAATGTCCTTCCTCGTCCAGCTTTTCGTTTGCCTGTGCTACATGGTAATTATCCTCTTCATCGGCTGTCATGTATACAACTTCCTCAGTAACCACCGGGTTCTTCGGATCGCTGTGATCAATCTTACGATACGGTGCCTCTACGAAACCATACTCATTGATTCTTGCGTAGCATGCAAGAGAGTTGATCAAACCGATGTTCGGTCCTTCAGGGGTCTCAATCGGGCACATACGTCCGTAATGGGAGTAATGTACGTCTCGAACCTCGAATCCGGCACGGTCTCTGGACAAACCGCCAGGTCCCAATGCGGAAAGACGTCTCTTATGTGTCAACTCACCAAGTGGGTTGTTCTGATCCATGAACTGTGACAACTGGGAAGATCCGAAGAACTCCTTGACTGCCGCAGTTACAGGCTTGATATTGATCAGGCTCTGTGGGGAGATTCCCTCAAGATCCTGTGTTGTCATACGCTCACGAACCACACGCTCCAGACGGGAAAGTCCGATGCGGTACTGGTTCTGCAACAGTTCTCCGACTGCACGGATACGTCTGTTGCCCAAGTGGTCGATATCGTCATCATGTCCGATACCCCACTCCAGATGCATATTGTAGTTGATGGATGCGAAGATATCCTCTTTTGTAATATGCTTCGGGATCAGATCCGTAATATCTCTCTTAATCGCCTCGATACGATCCTCAAGGGAATCATGCTCTTCCATGATCTGAGCAAGAACCGGATAGTAAACCAGCTCGGTAATTCCAAGCTCTCTTGGGTTCTCGATCTCCGGGATCCAGCTTCTGATGTCAACCATCATAGAAGAAAGCACCTTGACATTGCGGCTCTCTGTCTGAATCCATACAGCCGGAACTGCGGCATTCTGGATCTGCTCAGCAAGCTCTCTTGTCACGGTGGTTCCTGCCTCAGCGATTGCCTCTCCGGTAGCCGGGTCAAGAACTTCCTCTGCAAGAACATGTCCATTGATGCGGTTCTTGAGTGCAAGTTTCTTATTGAACTTGTAACGGCCAACCTTAGCCAGATCGTAACGTCTTGCATCAAAGAACATGCCGGTGACAAGGCTCTCTGCGCTCTCTACGGAAAGAGGCTCGCCCGGACGGATCTTCTTGTATAACTCCAACAGACCAGCTTCATAGCTTCCCTGTGGCTCTTTTTCGGAAATTGCCGGATCTTTGCCAAAAGATGCAAGGATCTTCGGCTCCTCGCCGAACATATCAACAATCTCCTGGTTGGTTCCTACTCCGAGAGCACGGAGGAACACGGTAATCGGCACTTTACGGGTTCTATCTACTCTTACACTGAAAACGTCGTTGGAATCTGTCTCGTACTCCAGCCATGCACCACGGTTCGGGATTACGGTACAGGAATAAAGGGTCTTACCTACTTTGTCATGGGTAATACCATAATAGATGCCCGGTGAACGTACCAGCTGGCTTACGATTACACGCTCTGCTCCGTTGATAACGAATGTACCGGTCTCTGTCATAAGAGGAAGATCACCCATGAAAATCTCATGCTCGTTGATCTCATCTGTCTCTTTGTTGTGAAGTCGTACCTTCACTTTTAAAGGAGCAGCGTATGTTGCATCTCTTTCTTTGCACTCCGGAATCGTGTACTTTACATCGTCTTCGCACAATGTAAAATCAACGAACTCCAGACTCAAGTGATCACTGTAATCTGTGATCGGAGAGATATCTGCAAATGCTTCCTTCAAGCCTTCGTCCAAGAACCACTGATAAGAGTCCTTCTGGACCTCAATCAGGTTTGGCATCTGCAAAACCTCTTTTTGTCTTGAGTAACTCATACGCATGCCTTTTCCAGCCTTGACTGGACGTATTCTGTTTTTCTCCATCGACGTTTCACCTCTCGTTTTTATTTTAAATCTAGGATATAAACTAGATGATGTTGAAAAAAATATTTCCATCGACTATATCTTGTGGATTTTTCCAACCGCAAAATTGACGTCAGTAGTCAGATTGTTAAAATGCGCATTTTTCAAGGGTTTTCCCTAAAAATGAGCATAGCAAGACCTACTGCACCACAATAGTGCAACCTATACTATATAACAAAGAGTCAAGGATTGCAAGCGGAATTTTAATTTTTTTCTTATGCGTTGTATTTTTTCATTAGATAATTATAAATATGAACACATATAAACATAAAAAGCAGCCATGCGCACAAGTAATGTTCTTCGCTACGAGAAAAGCTCGATTCCGCTTCGCTCCATCTCACTTTCCGGCTGTCGCCGAATCACGCAGACTGAGCGCATCAAAAAACTCGAAGGCGTTGCCTTCTCGTTTTTCGTTGCACCTTCAAATAACGTAAAAAAAGCAGCCATGCGCACAAGTGCGCTGGCTGCCTTTTTTACGTTATTCTCAGTCTGCTTATCGCTAATATTACTTAATAGTAACGGTAGCGCCTGCTTCCTCAAGCTGCTTCTTGATAGACTCAGCTTCATCCTTAGAAACGCCTTCCTTAACCATCTTAGGAGCTGCGGTAACAAGATCCTTAGCTTCCTTAAGTCCAAGACCAGTGATCTCACGAACAGCCTTGATAACCGGTACACCAGAACCAGCGGTAAGCTCTACGTCGAACTCAGTCTTCTCTTCCTCAGCTGCTGCTGCAGGACCTGCTGCTGCAACTACAACGCCTGCTGCTGCAGATACGCCAAACTCTTCTTCACATGCCTTTACAAGGTCATTTAACTCTAATACGCTTAACTCTTTGATAGCTTCGATAAACTCAGCTGTTGTTAACTTTGCCATTATTATTTTCCTCCATTTAATAGATTTGCCGCCGTCTTACGGCGAATTATGTGTCTTGCGGTCTCGCCGCATTGTTACCCTTTCGGGATGATGTCCGGATTATTCAGCCGGAGTCTCTGCTGCTTCTGCTGCAGGAGCTTCCTCAGCCGGAGCTGCCTCTACTGCGGCATCTGCTGCGCCACCCTTCTCTGCGATCTGATTAAGAACGCGAGCAAGATTTGTAACAGGTGACTGCATACTTCCAAGTAATCTTGAGAGAAGAACCTCTCTGCTTGGAATTGTAGCGATCTCGCTCATTCCTGCTGCATCATAGAAGGCTCCTTCTACAACACCAGCCTTGATCTCAAGCTTCGGAGCCTTCTTAGCAAAATCAGCTAATACTCTAGCTGGTGCTGTGGCGTCCTCAGTTGATACTGCGAATGCGCTTGGTCCTTCGAGGACTTCCTTTAAGCTCTCAAACTCAGTTCCGGCGATTGCACGAGTAACGTAGGTATTCTTGTATACCTTGTAAGTAACTCCTGCCTCTCTTAAGTTCTTACGAAGCTGTGTATCCTCAGCAACGGTAAGTCCACGGTAGTCAACGACTACTACGGAAGCTGCGTCTTTGATAGCTGCGGAAATCTCCTCAACGATTGGCTGCTTCAATTCAACCTTTGGCATGATTTATTACCTCCTTATTTTATTTGCATAATGACATGAGGTATAAAAAACCTCTCTGCCAGTCGACAGAGAGGTGTTCGTTCACTTTAAGATGTTGTCATCTCAAATCCCTCGGTAGGCCTCTTGGTTACGCCTTACGGCACCTACTGTCTTCGGCAATATGCGTTGTTAGTATAACAAAATGTATTACGGATGTCAATTACTTTTCCGCAAAACTTGCTTGTATAGGTCTATGTTACTTGATAAGGGGCTGCCGCAGCCCTCCGCCGCGACGAAATCCCTTACATTCCTGTGATTACTGAGTAATCTTTACTACGTTTAACTTAACACCAGGTCCCATAGTAGAAGTAAGAACTGCACTTCTAATATACTGACCCTTTAAGCTAGCAGGTTTTGCTTTATTAATTGCACCCATAAG
>CAVDTR010000044.1:0-15931 GCA_963612015.1 Lachnospiraceae bacterium
AAACGGCATGATACGCTTTGTTCTTGACATTTTGTATTTTCTTTATATAATTAACATTGGTAATTATCTTTGATAACTATATACAAGGAGATCCATATATGACCAACGAAAAAATAAAGCGCATGTTTGACGCATGCTATCAGGCAAAGCGCATCCGGGAAATGCTCCCGCCGCTGCCTAAGGGCATTATGCCCTCGTATATCCAATATCTGGATGTTATCCGTTCCCTGGAGGAACAGGGAATTCCGGTGAAGGTTTCCGACATCAGTGACGCGATGCAGCTTCCGCGTCCGGGTGTCACCCGAACAGTAAAGGATATGGAGCAGAAGGGGCTTATTGTAAAAAAAGACTCCCCGGATGACGGGCGTGTCACCTACATCTCCAGCACCGAAGCAGGACGGTTGCTGTCACAGAAGTATGACCTGCAGTATTTTAGCGAGCTTTCCCCTTATTTAGACGATATTTCGGAGGAAGAAGCAGACTGCATGATCCGGACGATCGGAAAATTTTACCGGATCATGTGTGAAAGGAGAGAACATTATGAACGATAAAAATGCTGATTTTACACAGGGAAGTATCCCCAAAAAGCTGGTTGCTTTTATGATGCCGGTTCTCGGTGCGCTGATCCTTCAGGCAGCGTACGGCGCGGTGGATCTGCTGGTGGTAGGACGCTTCGGCTCCACCTCCGGTCTTTCCGCAGTATCTACGGGCAGTCAGGTATTAAACCTTGTCACCTTTGTTGTGATCCAGTTTGCGATGGGTATTACCGTATTGATCGCACGCTATCTCGGCGAGAAGCGCCCGGAGCGGATTGGCGCGGTCATCGGCGGCGCGGCGGTTGTGTTTACGCTTATCTCCGTTGCACTGTTTATCGCGATGGTCGGCTTTGCACATCCGATCTCCGTGCTCATGCAGGCACCGGAAGAAGCGGTTGATCTGACCGCCAGCTATGTCCGCATCTGCGGCGGCGGTATTTTCTTTATTGTTGCCTACAACCTGCTGTCCGCGATCTTCCGTGGACTGGGCGACAGCAAATCACCGCTGCTCTTTGTTCTCGTTGCGTGCATCGTCAATATCATCGGCGATCTGCTGCTGGTTGCAGGGCTTCACATGGACGCTGTCGGTGCAGCAATCGCAACCGTCTGTGCACAGGCACTCAGCGTTGTTTTTGCAGTGATGCTTCTTATTAAGAAAAAGCTTCCGTTTACCATCAAAAAAAGCGATTTCCGCTTAAATCCGCAGTGTCCCATCTTCCTCAAGATCGGGCTGCCGCTGGCGCTTCAGGAGTTTCTGACGCAGCTCTCCTTCTTAGCACTCTGCGCATTTGTCAACCGCCTCGGACTCGAAGCGTCCTCCGGCTACGGTGTCGCTTGCAAGATCGTAAATTTTGCCATGCTCGTACCGAGCGCCCTGATGCAGTCAATGGCGGCTTTCGTGTCGCAGAATATCGGTGCCGGAAAGACGAAACGCGCAAAACAGTCCATGTTTACCGGAATCGGCATCGGTCTTGCCGTCGGCTGCATCGTATTTGCACTTGTGTTGTTTAAGGGCAATCTGCTGTGCGGATTTTTCTCCACAGATGCCGCTGTCGTACAAAAGGGCTTTGAATACCTAAAGGGCTTCGCGCCGGAGACAATCGTGACCGCCATCCTTTTCAGCATGGTCGGCTACTTCAACGGCAACGACAAGACTCTCTGGGTTATGGTGCAGGGACTCATCCAGACGCTTCTGGTCCGACTGCCGTTTGCATACATAATGAGTATCCAGCCAAATGCCAGCCTGACCATGATCGGTCTCGCTGCCCCGGTTTCCACGTTTGTCGGAATCGTACTGAATGTTGGATTTTATCTGTATCTGGAACACGCGCAGCATTCTCCCAGAGAAAAAAGAGACACGTTGTAATTTTTAAGGTGACATCTTCCACTCCACAAAAAAAACAGGTCAGTAACTGACCTGTTTTTTTACATTACTGCGATAACTAGATTGCCTTGGCAGCCTCAAATGCATTGTTTGTTACAATGACTGCGTTGCCCGGTGACTGCAGAGCTTCACCAATAACAACCACTTCCTTGGCTGCTGATGCCGCTGCTTCGCTGAGCGGATCGTATTTGCGTGTTCCCATTGCAAGGATCACATTGTCAAATCCGCGAAGAGCTCCGGCAGTTCCGTCTGCCATTGTATAATCGACACCGTCCGTATAGAACTGTCCGACCTTTGCACCCGGCTGAAGCTGTACATGATTGCGCTCGAAATTTTCAAACATGTATCTGCGGTTCTCTGCAACAACATCCGCTGCGATCACGTCCTTCATTTCAATGATGGCAACCTCATGTCCGCGCTCTGCAAGATATTCCGCAGCTTCGCATCCAACCATTCCACCACCGACAACGAGCACCTTCTTACCAACTTCTGCTTTACCAAGAAGCATATCCTGTGCAGTTACGTATCCGCTCTCTTTCAATCCCGGAATCGGGAGGATCAGAGGAGTCGAACCGGTTGCAAGGATGATGGCATCTGCCTGAAGCTCCTTTAAAGTAGTTTCATCTGCTTCTGTATTTAAGCGAATATCAACGCCTGCCTTCTCACATCGCACGATCATCGCGCGGATTGCAGAAGAAAGCTGTCCCTTTCCGGTTGGGAAAGATGCGATACGGAAGCTTCCACCAAGCTCAGCGCCCTTTTCAAGAAGCGTTACAGTATGTCCCTTCTTTGCGCAAAGTGTAGCGGCATACAGACCTGCAGGACCTCCGCCGACAACTACAACCTTCTTTGCAGTCTCAGCCGGAGTAATTTCCTTCTCGCGTCCAACGCAAGGGTTGACCGCACAGGATACCGGCTTGCCGGCAAACATATTCGGAACACAGCCAAGCAGACAACCGATACAAGGCATCAGCTCCTCAAGACGTCCGGTTCTTGCCTTATTTGGAAGCTCCGGATCTGCAATGCTCTGACGGCCGAATGCAACCAGATCTGTACGACCCTGCTTAACCAGAAGCTCCGCATACTGTGGCTCGGTAAAACGTCCTACCGCGATCACCGGAATAGTCACCGCACGCTTAATCTCGCTGACAAGATCAGCATTGAAGCCGCCGTGAGTCACTCCAGGTGCCCACATGAACTCATCATGAAGATGTACGGCACGCGTAATATTGAGCGCGTCAACACCACATTCCTCCTCAAGATATGCCGCTACGGCTGCTGCATCCTGTACGCTCTGTCCGCCTTCGACCTCATCGCTTGCGTTAATTCGGCAGAGAATAGGAAGGTTGCCGCCTGTTTTCTTACGGATATTCTCGATAATCAGGCGTGGCAGACGCATACGGTTCTCAAAGCACCCACCAAATTCATCGGTGCGGTGGTTCGTGCGCTCTGAAATAAATGTGCTGACAAGATAGCCGTGTGCGCAATGTACCTCGACCATGTCAATTCCAGCCTGCTGTGCGCGTCTTGCTGCATCTCCGTAGCACTCGATAATGCGATAAAGCTCCTCATTTGATACCGCCTCAGGAACTTCTCTTCCGCAGGCTGCCGGCATTGCGCTTGCAGCCTTTAACGGATAGCCGGTAAGCTTGGAATTGCCTTCCGGACCTGCATGCTGAAGCTGGATCGATACCTTTGCGCCATACTCATGGCAAGCATCCGCTACAACGCGGAAGCTGTCAACCGTATCATCAGAAAACAGACATGGCTTTCTTGGACCACCCTTAGCCTCCTGATAGACTACTGTAGATTCGATTGTGATCAGACCGAAGCCACCCTTGGCACGCTCCTGATAGTAGGCTTTGGAACGCTCGCTGAGCGTTCCGTCTGTATTTGCGAAATTATTTCCCATCGGCGGCACAACAAAACGGTTAGGCACAGTTACATTGCCGATGCGGATAGGACTAAACATATTTGGAAACTTCATATTTCTACTCTCCCCACGATTCGTTTTTTATGAGAAAAATTTCTCCATGACTTCCTCTGCCGGCATATCCTTGCCTGTAAAGAGCTTAAATGCTGCAGCACCCTGCCACAGAAGCATTCCGATTCCACCGATTGCCTTGCATCCGGCTTCCTTTGCTTCCACGATCATGCGTGTCTCGCGCGGATTGTATACAGTATCCGCGACAACAAGCTCCGGACGGAACCATGACTTGTCGATCAGTGTTTCTTTCTCCATCGGCTTCATGCCGACCTTGGTTGCGTTGACAAGAATATCTGCATTATCAACGGCACTCTTAAGCAGCTCTGTATCTGCAATATCGTTCATGCTCATATGGCATCCCGGTACTGCCTTAGAAAGACGCTCTACGGTCTTTAAGCCATTCTCATAGAAGGAATCTGTCGGATTAAAGATAGCAATCTCTGCTGCTCCGTCAAGTGCTGCCTGTACACAGATGGCAGTCGCTGCACCACCGGTTCCGAGCACAACGAGCTTCTTACCCTTTACCTCAACACCATTCTCCTGAAGGTTGCGTACAAAGCCGATTCCGTCTGTATTGTGTCCGGTCATCTTGCCGCTCTCGGAAATTGTAACGGTATTGCATGCGCCAATCAACTGCGCTGCCGGTGTTACCTCATCTAAGTACTCAATAACTGCTGTTTTGTCCGGCATTGTGATATTAAATCCCTTTACGTTAAAGGTCTTAATTGCTGCAATACCCTCTGACAGATGATCGAGCGGTACATCAAATGCAAGGTAAGCTCCATCCTCTCCAACGCTCTCAAAGCTGTAATTGTACATCGCCGGGCTTCCGGAATGTCCGACCGGGGAACCGATCAGACAGTAAAGTCTTGTGTGTCCTGTAATCTGATTTGCCATGATAGTTTTCCTCCTGTTTTATGCCTCTAATACTGCCGGCCATACTTTGCCAAGTACAGCGGCTGTTGCTTCGTAATTTTCTTTTGCTGCTTCTGCTACACCGTGTGAAAGCACCTCATCGCTGATAACCTCAACGCCGACTACCTTCGGATCAATGCCTTTATCCAAGATCATTTTAATGAATCCCGCGGTATCGCCATATCCGGTTCCCGGCATCATGCGGTCATGCATGGACTCATCGCGGAGAATGGATGCTGCATATGGGTGTGCCTGTA
The DNA here is from genome assembly GCA_963612015.1 of Lachnospiraceae bacterium. Lineage (GTDB taxonomy): Bacteria > Bacillota > Clostridia > Lachnospirales > Lachnospiraceae > Roseburia. The sequence goes on from CAVDTR010000044.1 coordinate 5,080, forward strand.
CGTCATTGATCTGAATGGAAATAACCTTATCTGCCGGAACATCCGCAAGAACAGATGGATCGTAGGACTGACCTGCACGAACCCAATGCCATGAATCAAGAATCAGTTTTGCATTGTCACAGCCGGAAGCTTCAACAACCGCCCATGCCTTCTTTACATCCGGAAGTCCACTGTATGGCATTGGCTCCACACCGATTGTGTATTTTCCGGCACGTGCACACAGCTCACGCAGCTTCTGTGCGGTATGTTCAACAGAATAATTTTCCATAAGACCGCAGTTGATGTGGTTTACACCGAACAGCTCACACATGTGGAAGCACATCTGCTCCTTGTACTTCTGCTCATAGGAGCGGTTCTCCTCTGCCCACTGCACAATGTACTCAACCTCAGTTACCTTCATATCATACTTCTCTAAAATTGCAAGGATATCCTTGTCGAACAGTCCCTCGTTTAATGCGTCCACATAGGTTTCCGCGCGAAGACCGATTCCATCAAAGCCTGCCTCCTTGGCAGCCTTTACACGCTCTTCAAAGGTGCACTGATCTCCCAGTGTCCAAGAGCTAATCGTAAGTGGGTATTTCTTTGACATCTCAAATTCCTCCTCTTAAAAAAATAATTTATTTGTTTTCTGCCTTCTGCAGTTTTTTGAGCAGAATTGCAAGCAGCACTCCTACGAGTGTCAGTGCCATGTTAAAAAGCAGTACCCATCTTGGTCCCTGCACACCGCCAACGCGGGTCAGCACACCGGCGATACTGATCGTCAGATAATTTGCCACGCTTGATGCGATCATAACGATTGAGGTGATCTTGCCCCGGTGCTTTTCAAACATCTGGTTGGCAACTGCTGTTACAAGCTGGAGCACTCCGCCTGCCGCAAAAAATCCAACTAAGAATCCGCCGAGCAGACACATGAATGGCTTCTGGATCAGGTAGATGGCTGCCAGTGTAACAAGCGCCATAAGCGGATATCCGATCAGGATGTTGACCGGCGGCACATTGCGGGCTAACAATGCCGCACTTACAAACAGTGCACAGATGATTCCAACCGAATAAAATGACTGGATCTTTGTCGGATCACTCAGTCCATACAAAAGACCAAGCTCCTGATTACAGTTCATCCAGATCATAAACGTAGAAGAACTTGTAAAGCCCAGACAGATCAGAACGATTGCTGCCGGCGTAAATTTCATATGATCCTTTTCTTTTGCTTTGCCCTTCTCTGCTTTTTCAAATGGAGGGAAAGGTAAAAATGCTAAAAATATGCCGTCCACAAAAATCAAAACTGCTGTACATAAGAAAATCGTGTGGAATGGCAGGTTTTCTACTGCAACAAAGCTGATGGCAAATGGCAGTAAAAACTGCGCGAGTGATACAGACAGCTTTGTGAAAATGTTGGCAACCGTTCCTTTTTCCTTGAAGATTTCCATACAGGAAGGTGTAATACTTGTGTCCAGAAATGAATTTGCCACGCCGCTGAGTATTGCCAGTGCGTATCCCAGATACATGTTCGGGCAGAAAGAAATAGTCAGCAGAAAGACAGTGTAGCATCCGCATCCGATAAGTGCGGAAAGTCTGCGGCCAAGCCGGTCAGAAAGCGGACCTGCGATTGGGAAGGCAATCAGACGTCCGAGACCGATTGCGGCAATGACAGCAACGACACTTGAAACATCATAGCTTCCGTCTGCGAGTGTTCCCGCATTCCACATCGCTGCAAAATTCTGTTTGTACTGTCCCATGATGGAAGCAGCAATACCCAATACAAAATATGTAATGTACAGGGCTAAGGCTGTCGGATAATATCTTTTGGATTCCGTAGCTTGGTTCATAAAGTTGATTCTCCTCTCTTTCGTTCATCTGCCTTTACTTTATCTGGGTTTTAAGATAGATACAAATCAATATTTTTTATAAATCAATAGATTTTATCTATAAAATATGCTATTATTGACCAAAAGGGAATGACAGGCCATTTATAGACCAGTAGATTTGCAGGAGGATTTACATGAATTTATATCAGTTAAGATACTTCGTGAAGCTTGCCCACGTTCAGCACTATACCAAGACCGCAGAGCAGCTTTGCATCACGCAGCCCAGCCTAAGCCATGCGATCAGCCAGCTCGAATCGGAGCTTGGGGTTCCTCTCTTTGAAAAAAGCGGGCGAAACACGACTCTGACGCGGTTTGGGGAAGAATTTTTAGACTGTGCCCAGCACACGCTTGACACGTTAGATGCCGGAGTTGCCTCCCTGCAGCGGACTGCAAAGGGGGACGGACTCATCCGTCTGGGACTGCTGCGCACACTGGGGATTGATTATATCCCACGCATCAGTGCTCGTTTCCTTGCGGAGAATCCGGACCGGGAGATTCAGTTTTCTTATCATACGGGAATTACTTCGGAATTGCTGGATGGGCTTACCACCCATACATATGATCTTGTTTTCTGCTCACAGCCGCCGGCTGAGTACAATTTTACATCCATCCCTGTTGAAAAGCAGGATCTTGTGCTGATCGTGCCGCGCTATCACCCGCTTTCACACAAACACTCCATCGAATTGTCAGAGTCCCTGCCATACCCACACATCTTTTTTTCAGAAAACTCAGGTATGCGCAATGTCGTTGACCGGCTTTTTGACAAAATCGGGGACAAGCCTCAGATTGCCTATGAAACAGAAGAAGACGAGGTAATTGCAGGACTTGTGGCACAAGGCTTCGGGATTGCGGTCGTGCCGTATATGGATATGCTAATGAAGCTGGACGTCAAAATCATACAGATCAGCTCTCCGATCTGGGAACGCAATTTCTATATGGTCAATGACGATCAGGTATATATGTCGCCTGCCGTGCGAAGCTTTCGACAGTTTGTGTTAAACGGCGGTGGATTGAGATAATTGTACAAAACAACGAAACGATAGATTTTCTCTATCGTTTCATTGTTTTTATGCATGTTTCTGGTAATTTTGCTAGTTCTCTTTTTTCTCGCGGAAGATCGTCCGGAATATCAGCCTTACAAGCGGTCCGCAGTAGAACATCTGATACAGAATCGCCATCGGAAAGTTCATCCCCCAGGTCTGCACCCATGTACCGAATGTTTTGGTGTCCTTGAAAAGGATCGTAGCGACAAGGCTCATGGTCGGACACATGATGCAGCAGATACAGATGGAAATGGCGTATGTGATGAACTGCGGTCTGTCGTCCGGGCGCATAACGGTAAACGCTAATTTTCGTGCGATTTTTCCGACAATGAAGAACTCTAACACGAATGCGACCGGAACCATGACCGGCAGCTCGTGAAGTGCGAGCAGAAACGTCTGTCCGCTCACGCCTCCGGTGTTGAGCGCCACGTTGTAGACTACCATTCCGTAGACCATAATCGTTGCCATAATAATGGTAAATACAACATCCTGAAATTTGTTTTTAGGCATAAAAATATCCTCCTTCGTGATAACGATTGTTTCTATGTGTTGTTCGTTATCATCCGGGAGGATTGTGCGTTTCCAATTAAGACCATGTTTAGTTAGCGATGCGATTATAGCATACTATTTTCGAAAATGTAATACCCTATTTTTCAAAAACTGGCGGTAAAACAGCAGTCCGACCAGTGTTGTCACTGTCTCCGTGACCGGAAATGTCATCCAGAACCACGTCAGTCCGAATCTTGAAAAAATATACCCCAGCGGCACAAACAGCACAACGGTGCGGATCACTGTAAGCAGTGAGCTTTTCAGGCTCGATCCGACCGCCTGGAAGAATACCGGAAAGATCAGCGACGTAACCAGCGGCAGGAAGCTGACTCCGATAAACCGGAAGCCGACGCTGCCTATCTCGATCACGCGCGTATCCGAGGTAAATACATGAAGCATCTGCGCCGGGATCGTCTCAAAACAGAGCGTTCCGACACCCATCAGCACAAGTCCGAATATGACCGACTCCCGAAGCGTTTTTCTGCAGCGGTCGATCATGCCGGCGGCATAATTGTAGCTGATGACCGGGACGATGCAGGTCTGCATCGCGCCGAGTGGGATAAAGAAGAAGGTCTGCCACTTATAATACAGTCCGAGTGCCGTGACTGCCTGATCCGAAAATGTGGCAAGGATCAGATTCAGACCAAGTATGTAAAAAGTGTATGCAGACTGCATCAGGATGTTCGGCAATCCAAGCTTAAAAATATTCGCAATGCAGCGCGGATATACCTGTCTCGCCGGCGACCTGCGGTAGCCCTTTTTCCTTACGACAAGTGCTGCCACGATCTGTCCTGTCACGGTAGCGATCGCCGCGCCGGCAATTCCAAGCTCCGGCAGCCCGAACATACCGAAGATCAGCAGCGGATCGATCACGATATTGGTGACCGCGCCAAGGATCTGTGCGATCATCGGCGTGCGCATATCCCCATTGGACTGCAAAACCTTTGTCCAGATACTTTCCAGAAAAAGCCCGAAGCTGAATACGCAGACGATTCTTCCGTAAACGATTACGTCGCGGATGACTTCCTCGGAATTGGTTGACATTCTCGCATAAAATGGCATGATCGCGCAGCAGACGACCGCAAAGATGAACCACAGCGCGATCGCCAGCGGTGTGCCGACTCCGGCGTACTTTTCCGCCTCGTCCTTGTCGCCTACGCCGAGCTTTGCCGCCATGATCGTATTGATCCCGACTCCGGTTCCCACCGCAAACGCGATCATCAAAAGCTGGATCGGATAGATGATCGAAAGTGCCGTCAGACCGGAGTCTGAATATTTCCCAACAAACAAACTGTCGACTATGTTATATAGCGCCTGTATCAGCTGCGCGAGCATGACCGGCGGCGCAAGCCGAAGCAATATTTTACTGATCTTTTCTGTTCCAAATAAGTCTGACTGTTCCATTTTAGAGCCCTCTTTTGCTATCAATCCACCGAATTATAGAATGTTCCGCGGCAATCGTCAATAGAGGAAAGCCAAACAACTTTCGTCCGCCAGCTCCTATTTACTTCCAAAACCATTTACCATGACACAGCCAATCGTGATCAAAGCAAGACCGATGATCCCGGTCACAGTAATCTTCTCTTTATATAGCAGGATTGAGACCAACGTTGTAATGACAAGCCCCACGCCACACCAGATCGCATATCCGACACTTAAGTTGATCCTCAGCAGACACCTCGAAAAACTGTAATGGCATACTGCATACGCCAGGATGCAGATCAGCGACGGTACGAGTCTTGTAAATCCCTCCGTCTGCTTCAAATACGCGGTTCCGACAATCTCGGAAAAAATAGCGACCGTCAATAAAAGATATCCTGTCATCTGTTTCACCTCTGTACTCCCAATTCCATCCGGCAGATCATGTCTGGCAGCTCCGCAACAGACTCTACAACATAGTCTGCAACCGGTTCCAAGTCCTGCAATTTTCCGGTGCCGCTCAACACGCCAGCAGCTCTTGCTCCGCCATTGCGGGCAAACCGCATGTCATTCGGCGTATCTCCGACCACAAGGATCTGATCCGGATTCACACCCCAATATTCCGCCGCTCTTTTTATGATTCTCCCGTCCGGTTTGACCGGCATCGGAACGGGCATCTGATCCATGGAAAAGAACGAAAAATACGATGCGATCCCCAGTTTTCTTAAGCACCGCATGGTCGCATTGTAGGTGTCCGTCGTTACAATTCCGAGTTTTATGCCTCTTTGCTTTAAAAACTCCATCAATCCCGAAAGGTCTGCCGTCTCCACGATCGGACTATCGCTTTCAAAAAGCTCCTCCTCGAAAAACATGCCAATATCTGCGGCAAGCTTTTCCTGGCAAAGCTGTGGGCTGTCTGTCATCTGCCTGAAAACCGGTAGCAGCTCCTCTGCGATCATCGGATAGGTTTTCCACGCAAGAGCACCGTTCGGATCGATCTTTCCACAGTAGACTCCCAGACTGTCAAGAACCCTCTCCCGATACTCCGCCAAATCATCAATGCCGTAAGCTGCAAAGAGTCGTCTAACCACCGGAACTGCTGCTCTGCCCCACACCTTGTCAAAGTCGATGAGCGTTCCGTCTTTATCAAATAAAATTCCCTCTACCTTCATATTCCAAGTCTGTCCTTTACATCACCAAACGTAATCAATTCATGCTGCCGCGTTCCCCTTGTGACTGGGTTTGCATACATCATAAACCCGCCCCGCTCTGACTCCGCGCCAAAACGTATCCAGCTGTATTCTTCCTCAGGTAACTCAAGCTCACCCGCCCCCATATAGCACGCTCCGTCCTCCGTATGCAGGGAAAGCTCCACCCGTTTTCCATTTATCCACGCAAAGAGGTAAGGGACACAGCGGTTGCTTTTTAACATGATCTGCCACCTCACGCTGCGCACCCGCTCATCCATGCGGTCTCCCGGAAAAAGACGTTTATCGTCCGCATAGAGCTCCAGCTCCAGCGCATCCACATATCTGGTCACACACGCATGACATTTTTTCAAATGATCGCTGATATTTTGTGCAGACAGCCACTCCATCGGCAGCCATGTAGCGGGGTCACCTGCAATGGACGGCTCCGTCGCGCCATCATAATACTCATTCAGATGGTTGTGTGAGTCGCTTCCGCCGATTGCGCAGATGCGGTAGCCATCCGCCCACAGAAGATCTGACATGCGGATTGCAAGCTGGTTTGCCTCCTTCGCATGTGCCTTTTCAACCGCCTCATAAGTCGGATCATTTACGATTTCAAGACATGATACCTTGTTCAGCGGCAGCTGCATGTATTCCCATTTCCACAGATACAAAAATGGATGATTGATGCTAAAGAGAACCTCTTTTTCTTCACACCAGTGCGCAATGTTATCCCATACTTTAAAAAATTCTTCCCCACTGTCCGCTCTCATAACATTTTCTATGAACGCCGGTCTCTCCCGAAGTCCGAACAGATTTGCATGTCCAAACGGTGTTGTGATCTCAACCCCCGGAAGAACCAGCACATCTGTTTTCGGCCAGCCGGTGTGCATCACATTATGCTCGGTTGCCGTATAGAAATCCAGATTCATCAAATGAGCTTTTTCCATGACGCACTCTGGGGAATCTTTTCCATCCGAAAGGCGTGTATGTGCATGAAAATCTCCCTTGTACCAGCTTCTCCCACACTTATAAACCTTCTCATAATCATATCCCGTATAAGCAAAATCCGGATCTGACCAGACCTCTTCGCCCAGATACTCCGTGATCTTTGCAGCTCCATCCGTGATAATGAGAACAAAATTGACCGTCCCCTCCGGCATATATTTCCTGACATATTCCGTTGCGACATAGATTTTGACTGTCCAGATTCCGGATTCTATAACGCCAGGGATTCCGCCGATCGTCGTCTCTTCATTGTGTGCTCCAAGCCCGATCAGGGATTCACTGTAACCGAGCTGCTTTTGAAACCGCACTCTATTCCTGCTGTCCTCTATGACTATGTTTACCACAAGTGCCAGCCTGTTCGGTATGTTGTGACAGATACTTATCGCAGGATAACAAGACGGCACCTCGAAGGATGCCGTCTGTACTGCCTGCACGTCTTTGTTTATGGAAAACTCAAACACATGCTTCATTTATTTTCCTAATGCCTCGTCGAGCGCTGCCTGCGCTGTCTTTTGTGCCTCGTCAAGTGCTTCCTGTGCAGAGGTTCCATCGATCTCGATCTTGTCTGCGGCAATCTTTAATGCATCGTAGATTGCACCGCTTGTCGGGTCAAACGGATATACCGCACCGTGTGAAGCCTGATTGAATGGTACGAGTGCCTGCGGATTTTCCTCTGTATATGCCTGATAATCCGCATCATCCATTACATTTAAATTAACCGGAACATAGCCTGTTCCCATAGACCACTTTGCCTGATTCTGCACATTCGTAAAATATTTCATGAAATCATACGCGCCTGCCTGCTCCTCCTCGGATGAGCTTGCTACAACGCTCATGGTAAGGGCAACTGCCATCGGTCTTGATTCGGTGCTGTCACTCCATGCCGGCTGTTCGATTGCCCCGACTATTGAGAAATCAAGGTCTGCCTGATCTCCTGAAGATCCGGTATATCCGCCTGCTACGTTCAGAAGTACATCATCGATCGTGTTGTACCAGTATTCCCAGCCCTGACCACCGGAATGAATCGCCATGATCTGGTCGTCATGAATCCATGTACGGAAAGCTTCCCAGACTTCCACCCACTCAGGTGAGTTGATGGTTACTGTCTGTCCATCCTCGCTGAAAATGGAGCCCCCGTTAGAAACTGCTGCATCGATCAGGTTATCCGGTCCCCACATTGGCTCCCAGCCATAGGTATAGGTGCCGCCAGCCTTAATCTTTGCCGCTGCCTGTGCCAGATCCTGCCAGGTCTTAATACTCTGCGGATCAACGCCTGCTTCCTCAAAAGCTGCGATATTATAGTACATAACCTGTGTCGTTCCGTATGCAGGGATACCGAAGATTTTTCCGGTTCCGTCTTTTACCTGATCAAAAAAGGCTGCAACATAGTCATCCTCATTGAAATCAGGATCTGCACTCATACGCTCGCTAAGGTCTGCTATTAATCCCTTATCAGACAGGCTTCTTGAAGATCCCTTATCAAGCAGTACGACATCCGGTGCTGCTCCTCCGGCAATTCCTGCCTGAAGCTTTTCGTAAGTCTCGCTATAATCTGCCTGTGTAACCGTTTTTACAACATAAGTGTCCTGTGATTCATTGTATGCATCGACAATTTCCTGAACGATGCCTACCGCAGTCTTTCCGCCGGAATACCAGAACTCAACCTCCACTTTTCCGTCTGTAGTCACTGCTGCGGTATTTTTCTCTTCTTTCTGGCTTGCCCCATTGTCACCCGTTGAAGCAGTTCCTGTGTTACCACATCCCACAATCGTTGTTGCAAGCATTGCTCCTGCAAGGATTGCGCCAATCATTCTTTTTTTCATCTCTTTTTCCTCTCTAAAAATTATCCTTTCATTCCGGTGTCTCCACCGATTCCATTGATGAACCATTTTTGTGCAAAAGCAAACAATACCAAAAGTGGCAGAACGATCACAGCACTTGCGGCCATCACAAGCGCCCACTCCGTTCCGTAGGCCCCACCTTCTATAAAGAAGCTTCTCAGTCCCTGCGACACCATGTATTTATCTGAATCATTGGTAATCAAGGAAGGCCACATATAGTTGTTATATGTTGATATGAAGCTCATCAATCCAAATGTAATAAACGAAGATTTTGTCATCGGGTAGACCACATGACAAAGAATCTGCGTATGGGAAGCGCCATCGATCTTGGCTGCCTCCACCATTCCGTCCGGCACCTGCATAAACGCCTGCCGTAACAAGAAGATTCCAAAAATGCTGACCGTACTTGATATGATCAGTCCCATGTAGGTATTCAACAGATTTCCGTGTGCCAATATGATATAGCTCGGAATATAGGTTGCCGCTACCGGCAGCATATAAGTTCCCATGATAATTGCAAACAGCAGCTTCTGCCCCTTAAACTTCATGAACACAAGAGCGTAGGCAAGCATTGCTCCGGTGATAAGCTGGATCGCCACAATAACAATGGACACCCACAGGCTTGTAACGATATATTTCAAAATTGGTGATGCAAACAGGATGCTTGCGAAATTTTCCCATTGCAATTTTTCTGGAAAAAAAGCACTCGTATCCATAATTTCTGCCTTTGTCTTTAAGGCACTTACCATCATCCAGATAAACGGGAACACCGTAAATATTCCAGCTGCAAGAAGTACGATCCACTTGATTGCTGCATCAATCCCATCTCTGATTGTAATTTTTTGTACCATGATCTGCTCCTAATAATTTACCCATTTTTTGGATGCACCAAATTGTATCAGTGATAATACAACCGTGATCACTATCATGACAGTTGCAACCGCAGTAGCCTGTCCCATTTTAAATTCCTTAAATCCAAGCTGATAGTACATATACAAAAGCGTTCGCGTACTGCCGCTCGGTCCACCCTGTGTCAGAATCTGTATCTGGTCGTATGCCTGAAGCGAATTGACCATTGTGATTATCATCAAGAAGAATGTCGTCGGCGAGATGCTCGGAAGCGTTATGGACACAAACTGCTTCCATTTTCCTGCACCATCCAGCGCGCTCGCCTCATATAGCTCCTGCGGCACTTTTTCTAATGCCGATAAGTAAAAGATCATTGCGTATCCCATGCTCTTCCACACTGTCACGATGATGACCGACAGCATTGCCGTCTGTGAGCTGCTGATCCACTTGAGTGCCGGAAGCCCTGCAAGGGAGAGCACAAGATTCGCCAGCCCGTCGTCCGGCTGAAAGATCCACGTCCACACGATCGAGATCGCAACGGTCGGTGTAACCCACGGTGAAAACAGGATAAATTTCATAACACCGCTTCCAAGAAACGGCTTTTGCAAAAACACCGCCAGCATCAGTCCGATTATGATTGTCGGAGCCAGAGTTCCAACCGTGAATACCAAGGTATTCCACAGCGCATTGTAAAACCGCGCGTCTTTAAATAGGGAAATGTAGTTTTTAAAAAATACGATATGATATGTAGGTGTCATAAAATCCCAATCCGTAAAACTAATCCAGATGGACCGGATGATCGGATAGATCCAAAAGACCACAAGTGGGATAAGTGCTGGAAGAACAAACACAAAAATGCTTGCTATTTGTCTTGTTTGATATGCTTTCTTTCTCATAATTTCCTCCGTAACTGTCTTGACATATCATAGTGGCTTTATGTAAAGACCACCACCACAGTCCGGTAAGATTTGAGTAAAAAGGATTAGAGGTGAGGATGTATTTCGTCGGGAGAAATCTTACAAAAATGTTAGGTTTGCCCTCCAAACTGTAAGCTAATTCGATGGCAGCTGCCAAGTGCGCGTTCCTGC
>CAVDTR010000045.1:0-15547 GCA_963612015.1 Lachnospiraceae bacterium
ATTCATTAGAATCTTTCAAGGTTTTTCACTGTTCAGTTATCAATGTTCTGTGTTGTCGTTATCAGCGGCAACTCGTATATATTATCACTTATTTTTTCATCTGTCAACAACTTTTTGAAAAAATTTTGAACAATTTTATTACCGGAAAATGGAGCGCAGAAGGAGGGATTTGAACCCTCGCGCCGGTTTCCCGACCTATACCCTTAGCAGGGGCACCTCTTCGGCCACTTGAGTACTTCTGCATATTTTCCAATATAAAATTGTTCACTTTCGTGACGCATAGATTACTATACTAAAATTTTTTTGGTTTGTCAATGACAAAAAGCTATTTATTTACTTTTTCTCAACAGATGCCCCAAATGCCTAGTTATCCATAAAGAAATATTCTATAAAGTTAAGAAGGCACCGCTTAAAACTCCGTCATCGATAAAGATTTCGAGTATATTACCGTCTTTTATCAGGGATAACTTATCCGCGCTGTCGGTTGTCAGATAGATCTGCTGTCCGACCGCAAGTTCTCCGTTGTCCCAGTTATATGTGATCTCTGCTTCTTCTATTATAATAGAAGTCTGTTCTGTCCCATCTTCCGGGTGGGTAAATTCCATATAGGTAACGTTATCTTTGTCTGATACGAGTTCTTCCCGTCTCTTTTCGTCTGCGATGATCGGTTTGCAGCAGATCACATCTCCCTGCGCTGTGTGTACGCCGGTCATCGTGCGCGGGATTCCCATTGCACCGGTATAATCGGCTCCGGTGTTTTTCAGACGAAGCCACGGAACAAAGATGGTTTCCCTATTGATCCCGGAATAGGTCTGCGCGGCATACAGGTTCTTGTTAAAATACAGACAATGCTTCTTATGATCTGTCACAAAATGATACCCGTCAAAATTGCCCCAGAAATAGAAGCCGTCGGCACAGAAAAAAGCCCAGCGCGTGCTTCCGTCGCCAAAACGTACTTCTACCAGCTCCGGACACTCCCATGCGTCCTGCAGCGTCACGCGGTCTGTCTGCTCCCAACTGGTAAGATCTGTCGAGCGATAGATGCCAAAATCCGTCTCCTCCAGCCAGAGTACCATGATATATGCGCCGGATGTCTCATGCCAGAACACCTTCGGATCGCGGTCTTCTTTACAGTCCTTATTCTCCAGACAGCTCTCCGGAAATTTGACGAGCGTTTTTCCGCCATCCAGACTGTACGCCATGCGTTGCGTGAATGTATCTCCTGCTGAAGTATAGAAAAACAGCAGCGCATTTTTTGGAAGTCCGAACATTCCGCGGTCATTGCGGATACCGGAGCCGGAAAAGATCGTTCCGTTTTCATCTGGGTACAAAACCGTCTCTAGTTGCTGCCAGTGAAACAGATTACAACTTTCGGCGTGTCCCCAGCACATATTGTTCCATGCGATGTCAAACGGATTGTACTGGAAGTAAAGGTGGTATGTCCCATCCTGATATACAAGTCCGTTCGGATCATTGATCCACCCGGTTTTTGCCGTAAAATGGATCGATGGTCTGTTTTCCTCTTTTTTATCACTTAAGCTATCAGCTTGCGGCTTCTCACTTTGGATTGCTTTAAAAAATGCTTCCGGTGCTTCTCCTTCTATGACAAGTATATCCGACGTTACATTTTCAAGTGGAAGCGGCGCATAGTAATCCGCATGATACTCGTCCACGGCATACATATCAACCGGGATCAGAAGCTCCATGACCTTTTCCCTGGTATCAGCCTTTTTACAATAAAAAGAAATGCTCTTTGCCGGCAATCCCTTTTTGATTGGAATATACAGATCCATTTTCTATTCTCCCCTGACTGCGGTTTCGTACAGGTTGTTGCCGTCCCTGTCGATAACAACGATTGCCGGAAAATCTTCTACATAGAGCTTTCGGATTGCCTCTGCGCCGAGATCATCATAGCAGATGACTTCCGAGCTTTTGATGCACTTTGATAACAGTGCACCGGCTCCTCCGACTGCTGCAAAATAGACTGCCTTGTTGCGGATGATCGCATCGATGACTTCCTTGGAACGCTTGCCCTTTCCGATCATTGCCTTTTGCCCCAAATCGAGCAGCGTCGGCGCATATTTATCCATGCGTGTCGCAGTTGTCGGTCCCGCCGATCCAATAGGTCTGCCCTCTCTCGCCGGCGACGGTCCCATGTAGTAGATGGTCGCATCCTTGATGTCAATCGGAAGCTCCTCCCCGCGGTCGAGTGCCTCTATCATCCGCTTGTGGGCGGCATCTCTCGCAACATACATATAACCTGTGATATATACATAATCGCCACTGTGCAGATCGGCAGTTGTCTGCTCCGTGATTGGTGTCTGGATATGTTTTTCCATGCTATTCTCCTTACTTAGTTTTCTTCGCTTTTTTTGCTTTTTCTATCTTCTCACTTGTGATGTGGTCGATCTCCTCGCGCAATTTGCGCAGATAGGGAGAAAACTGCACATTTTCCTTGCCATATTCAAATTGCAGCTCATATTCGAGCGGAATCCAGGTAGAAATATTCGACTCATCATGCTGGATAAGCGCTTCCATCTTGTCGAGTGCCTTATAGATTTTTGCCTCTTTCGTCTCTAATGCGTTCATCTCCTCATAGAGTGCCTGCCACTGGGAGCGATCCGGCTCCGGAAAAGACGCTACCCACTCATCGAGCACGTTCTCTTCTTTTTCCTCGTCATTCTTTGTCTTTTCAAATGACGGTATATCCCCGGTGAAGGCTTCTCCGAGGTCATGAATCAGGCACATGCGGATGACCTTGTCCATATCTGCTTCCGGAAATTCATTTGCGACGAGCATCGCAAAAAGTCCAAGCCTCCAGCTATGCTCCGCCACGCTTTCGTGTCTGCCGGAGGATGTGTAACAATGTCTGGTATTGCATTTTAATTTTTCTGCTACGGACATGATCCGAAGTAATTCATTTGGCTGCATATTTTCTCTCCATTTGTAATTGTTCAGAGCCAAGCAAAATTTCATAAATCGGACGTGAAATGCTTGCATTTCTAAGGCTGATTTTGAAATTTTATTTGGCGGATACACCACACCGACGAAATGCGAAGCATTTTGGAGGTTGGGTTCTGAAAATTTACCTTCATTTTATATTACTCTGACTGCATGGCGGTTTACATGGCAGCAGATATTGACTGCTACCGGAAGTCCTGCGATATGCGTCGGGTATGTGTTGATGTTGACTGCAAGTGCGGTCGTCTTTCCGCCAAGTCCTCCCGGTCCGATGCCGAGCTGGTTGATCTTGGTAAGCATCTCCTCTTCCATCTCTGCTACATATGGAATATCGCTGTGTTCCTCTGCCGGACGGGTAAGTGCTTTCTTTGCCATAATCGCACATTTTTCAAAGGTTCCGCCAACCCCGACTCCGACGACCATCGGAGGGCAGGCGTTTGGCCCGGCGTCCTTTACTGCGGTAAGGATTGCATTTTTTACACCCTCGATTCCGTCTGCAGGCTTCAACATGAACACGCGGCTCATATTTTCACTTCCGAATCCTTTCGGGGCGAACGTGATCTTAACCTTATCTCCCAGCACGATGGAATAATGGATGACTGCCGGTGTGTTATCCTTGGTATTCTCGCGGAGGATCGGATCACCCACGACAGATTTGCGCAGATACCCGTCCGTATATCCCCGGCGGACACCCTCATTGATGGCATCCTCGATTGCCGCTCCCGTAAAATGAACATCCTGACCTACCTCAACAAAAAATACTGCCATTCCGGTATCCTGACAGATTGGGATCATCTCTTCTCCCGCGATCTTTAGGTTCTCCTGTAATTGGTTTAATATCTTCTTGCCAAGCTCAGAAGATTCCTCCGCAGTGGCTTTTTTTAGTGCTGCGTCCATATCCTCAGATAAAAAGTGATTGGCTTCAATGCACATTTCTTTGATATTTTCTGTGATAACGTCTGTGTTGATTTCTCTGATCATCGCTTTTCTCTCTTTCTGTTTACACAAAAACCGGCTATGAAAAGCCGGTTTTTTGCTGCTATTCTTCTGTCTCAGCCGGTTCTTCCGGTGGAATCAATGATTTGTCTTCTACAACCTTTGCAATGCTTGCAACGCTGACACCTTCCTTGAGGTTGATCAGCTTCACGCCAGACGTGATACGTCCGAGCAGTGTGGTATCACTGACTCTGATGCGGATGATGATTCCCTCTGTGTTGATGAGCATTACTTCATCTTCCTGCTCAACGGATTTTACTCCGACGAGGTTACCGGTCTTTTCCGTGATCTTGTAGCACTTCACACCCTTACCACCACGGTTCTGGGTAGAAAATTCAGAGATCAATGTACATTTTCCAAGTCCGTTGGAAGAAACGATCATTACTGCATCGCCCATTGTTGAGGTCTGCATCGCAATGACAACATCATCCGGTACGAGATTCATTCCGATCACGCCCATCGTTGTACGTCCGGTCGGGCGCACATCGGATTCGTTGAACCGGATACACTGTCCAAATCTTGTGAAGAGCATAATATCTTCGTCTTTTTCTGTGATCTTAACCTCGATGAGCTTATCGTCATCGCGGAGATTGATTGCAGCAAGTCCATTCTTGCGGATATTCTCATAATCCTTGACGGAGGTTTTCTTGACAATACCCTTTCTGGTCGCCATGAACAGATACTTGTCGTCCTCATATTCCTTGATTGGGATCATCGCTGTGATCTTCTCATCAGGCTGAAGCGGAAGAAGGTTGATGATCGCCGTTCCGCGCGAGGTGCGGCTTGCCTCCGGGATCTCGTATGCCTTGATGCGGTATACACGTCCGGTGTTGGTAAAGAACATCAGGTAGTGATGGGAGGTCGTCATGAGCATCTCCACGATATAGTCATCCTCGATCGTCTCCATACCCTTGATTCCCTTGCCTCCACGGTGCTGGCTCTTGAAATTATCGGTACTCATACGCTTGATGTAACCGATCTTTGTCATGGTGATAACGGTATTTGTCTCCGGGATCAGATCCTCCATAGACATATCATACTCATCATAACCGATCTGCGTTCTTCTATCATCACCGTACTTGTCTGCAATCGCAAGAATTTCTTCTCTGATTACACCAAGAAGCAGCTTCTCATCGGCAAGGATTGCCTTCAACTCCTCGATCTGCTTCTGCAAAGCTGCATACTCTGCTTCAAGTTTCTCTCTTTCCAATCCGGTCAGAGCACGAAGTCTCATATCAACGATTGCCTGCGCCTGTGCATCGGAAAGTGAGAAACGCTCGATGAGTCGTGTCTTTGCTTCCTGTGTCGTCTGGCTGGAACGGATGATATGTATTACTTCGTCAATATTGTCCTGCGCAATGATCAAGCCCTGTACAATATGGGCGCGCTCCTCTGCTTTGTTCAGGTCGAATTTTGTTCTTCTGGTGATAACATCCTTCTGATGGATCAGATAGTAATTCAAAAGCTCATAGAGATTCAGTACCTTCGGCTCTCCATTGACAAGTGCAAGGTTGTTTACACCAAATGTATCCTGCATCTGTGTATGCTTATAGAGCAGATTCAAAACTACGCTCGGATTGGCATCACGGCGAAGCTCGATCACAACTCTCATACCTTCACGATCGGACTCATCTCTTAAGTCGGTGATTCCGTCGATCTTCTTATCCTTGTGAAGCTCGGCGATCTTCTCGATCAGGCGGGCTTTGTTTACCAGATACGGAAGCTCTGTCACAACGATGCGGTTCTTGCCGTTGTCCATCGGCTCAATGTTGGTAACTGCACGAACACGGATCTTGCCGCGTCCGGTGCGGTATGCCTCGCTGATACCGGAAGTACCCATAATAACACCTCCGGTCGGAAAATCCGGTCCCTTGATGATAGCCATCAGCTCATCAATAGTCGTTTCCTTGCCCTCTATATCGTTATCGATCAGCCTTACAACTGCTTTAATCACTTCTGTCAGATTGTGCGGCGGGATATTGGTCGCCATACCAACTGCGATACCAGTCGTACCGTTTACCAGAAGATTCGGAAAACGGGATGGAAGAACGCTAGGTTCACGCTCAGTCTCATCATAGTTAGGCACGAAATCAACGGTGTCTTTGTTCAGATCATCGATCATGTAAGAAGCGATCTTGGAAAGTCTTGCCTCTGTGTATCGCATTGCGGCAGCTCCGTCTCCATCCACAGATCCGAAGTTACCATGTCCATCCACAAGTGTATATCTCATGGACCAATTCTGTGCCATGTTGACAAGTGCTCCGTAAATAGAGCTGTCACCATGCGGATGGTATTTACCCATTGTATCACCTACGATACGCGCACATTTCTTGTGTGGCTTGTCGTAAGTGTTGTTCATCTCGTTCATGGAGAAAAGGATTCTTCTCTGAACAGGCTTTAAACCGTCTCTGACATCCGGTAATGCACGGCTTACGATAACGCTCATTGCGTAATCGATATAGGAAGTTTCCATTGTTTTCTTCAGATCAACATGCTGTATCTGGTCAAAAATCTTGTCATCCACTTAAAACTTCCCTCCTTAAATATCAAGATTCTGAACGTATCTTGCGTTAGCTTCAATAAATTCTCGTCTTGGTTCTACCTTATCGCCCATCAGGGTGGTAAAGGTCACATCAATCTCAGATGAATTTTCTTCATCCATATTTACTCTCTTTAAGATTCGGCGCTCCGGGTCCATAGTGGTCTCCCAAAGCTGCTCCGCATCCATCTCTCCAAGCCCCTTGTATCGCTGAACCTTGTTGTTCTGGTCACGTCCGATCTCTGTCATAATGCTGTTTAACTCTTCTTCGCTGTACGCATACCAGACGTTCTTGTTCTTCTCGATCTTATACAGTGGCGGAGTTGCAAGGTACACATGTCCCTGCTTGATAAGCTCCGGCATAAAGCGGTATAAGAATGTGAGCATCAGTGTTGCAATGTGCGCACCATCGACATCGGCATCCGTCATAATGATGATCTTGTCATAACGAAGCTTGCTGATATCAAAATCCTCATGGATTCCCGTACCGAATGCAGTGATCATGGAACGGATCTCGGCATTGTCATAGATACGGTCAAGTCTTGCCTTTTCTACATTCAAAATCTTACCACGCAGCGGCAGAATTGCCTGTGTTGCACGGCTTCTTGCAGTCTTTGCGGAACCGCCTGCGGAGTCTCCCTCTACGATGAAGATCTCACAATTCTTTGGATCCTTATCGGAACAGTCAGCAAGCTTTCCCGGAAGAGCAGCCCCGTCGAGCGCACCCTTTCTTCTTGCGGTATCACGCGCTTTTCTTGCAGCCTCGCGCGCTCTCTGCGCAAGCAGGGATTTCTCGCAGATATCCTTTGCAATCTGTGGATTCTGCTCCAAGAAGTAAGTAAGCTTCTCACATACAACAGAATCAACGGCTCCGCGAGCTTCGCTGTTGCCGAGCTTCTGCTTCGTCTGTCCCTCGAACTGAGGCTCCTCGATCTTGATACTGATGATCGCGGTAAGTCCCTCG
Source organism: Lachnospiraceae bacterium (assembly GCA_963612015.1). Lineage (GTDB taxonomy): Bacteria > Bacillota > Clostridia > Lachnospirales > Lachnospiraceae > Roseburia. The sequence continues at coordinate 7,461 of CAVDTR010000045.1, forward strand.
CGGATATCATCACCGGTAAGCGCCGGATCAGAATCCTTCAAAAGCTTATTTTCTCTCGCATAAGCGTTGAATGTCTTTGTAAGCGCATTCTTAAATCCGGTCAGATGTGTTCCACCCTCCGGCGTGATAACGTTGTTTACAAAAGAGAATGTCGAATCGTTAAAGGAATCATTGTGCTGGAAAGCAACTTCGACATACACTCCATCCTTTGTTCCTTCACAGTAGATAACATCCTCATACATGGCTTCCTTGCCACGGTTTAGATACTGTACAAATTCCTTGATACCGCCTTCATACTGGAAAACATGATGATGCTTTTCTTCTCTCACATCATCAATCGTGATGCAAAGTCCTTTGGTAAGGAATGCAGTCTCACGAAGTCTCTGCTTCAAGGTATCGTAGTCATAGACCGTCTCCTCAAAAATGGTATCATCCGGCAAGAAGTGAACCTTTGTGCCGTGAAGCTCCTTGTCACAGGTTCCGATAACCTTTACGGCATCATCTGCTTTGCCGCGCTTGTAGGTCTGCTGGTAAACCTGTCCGTCCTTGTATACTTCGACTGTAAGCCAGGTGGAAAGCGCATTTACAACGGACGCACCTACGCCGTGAAGTCCTCCGGATACCTTGTATCCTCCACCGCCGAACTTACCGCCGGCATGAAGCACCGTAAATACAACCTCAAGTGCAGACTTTCCTGCCTTGTGGTTCATTCCGACCGGGATTCCTCGACCATCATCCTGTACAGTGATGGAATTGTCCGCCTCGATCGTCACCTCGATATTCTTGCAGTATCCCGCAAGTGCTTCATCGACTGCGTTATCCACAATCTCGTAGACTAAGTGGTGCAAACCTCTCGAAGACGTGCTTCCGATATACATACCAGGTCTTTTGCGGACTGCTTCAAGACCTTCCAGTATTTGGATCTGGTCCGCTCCATATTCCTGATTATTTTGTAATTCTTCGCTCATGAATGCTCCTCCTCATCCTCGGATTGGATATGTTTATCATATACTTTTCCGTCGATCACCTGAAAAATCTGATTGATCTCGAACCGGTTCTTTACAAATTCTTCCACACCGGTACAGGTGATAATTGTCTGTATATCATTGATACTGTTGAGCAGATAATTCTGCCGGCTGCTGTCAAGCTCGGATAAAACATCATCCAGAAGCAGCACAGGTGTATTGTTGATCACGCGCTTGACCAGATCGATCTCAGATAGCTTCAAGGACAATGCCGCTGTGCGCTGCTGCCCCTGCGATCCGAACTTGCGGATATCTACACCGTTATTTGAAAAAAGCATATCGTCCCTGTGAGGTCCGACTGTCGTTTGACACAGCTTTAAATCCTTGTTCCTTGCCTTCGATAATTCATCTTCAAAAAAGATGTCATCGATATTCGGCTCATATTTTAATATCAGATTCTCCTTGCCGCCGGAAATCTTATAGTGGATATCGTGGATGATCTCGTTCAACTCCTCGATAAACTGCTTGCGGCTTTTAATGATGCGCCTGCCGTATTCAAGTAGCTGCTCATCCCATACCGGAAGGGTATCTGCCGCACCTGGGCGGAAATTTATCTCCTTTAACAGGGCATTTCTCTGGTTTAGGATCTTGTTGTACTTCGTAAGATCGGACAGATAGAGCTTGTCGATCTGGCAAAGCTCGGAATCGATAAATCTTCTTCTCTCTGCAGGACCGTTCTTGACGATGTTGAGATCCTCCGGCGAGAAAAATACGATATTTAGGATGCCAAACAGCTCACTCGCCCGCTTGATCGGAATCTTGTTGACTGCGACACCCTTCGCCCCCCGGCTTCTAAGATGCATATCGATCTGATATTCTTTTTCATTTTTGACAACTACAGTGCGTATATGGGACTCTTCCTCTCCAAAACGGATCATTTCCTTGTCCTTGCTCCCCTTGTGGGACTTTGTTGTCCCGCTTAGGTATGCAGCTTCAAGGATATTTGTCTTGCCCTGCGCATTATCCCCATAGAGGATATTGGTGCCTTTGTCAAATTGGATATTCAAATCTTCGTAATTGCGAAAATTTTTGAGTTCTATGGATTTGATAATCATTTTACGATCTGAAGTGTCTCTCCATCAAAGCAGACAGTCTCGCCGCCGTGGAGCTTTTTACCTCTCTGATATTCCACTTCCCCGTTGACGGTAACCTGTCCGTCCTGTATCGCTATCTTGGCATCAAGACCGGACTCGACAAGTCCGGCTTTCTTGAGTGCCTGTCCAAGCTTTATAAATTCATCTTCTTGTCTGATCTGAACAGTTATCATAGCTTCTCCTAATTTGCTGCGGTATTGAAGTTGACCGGAAGAATCAGATAGATAAACTTACCCTCATCATCTCTGATAAAACACGGTGCCTTCGGATTGACCATGTAAAGGCTGATCTCCTCCTCATCGATAACGCGAAGCGCGTCGATAAAGAACTTCGGGTTAAATCCGATCAGGATATCCTTGCCCTCTTTTGCGATGTCAATATCTTCATTCATGGAACCGATAAAGGAATTGATCTTAAGCTCCATGTTGTCATCGGTCACATTCATAATGATTGGCTTCTTGTCGCCCTCTTTTACAAGAAGGGTAGCACGGTCGATACAGTCAAGCAGTTCCTTCTTGTTGACCTTAACCTTGGTCTCGTAATCAGAAGAGAGCATCTGGTCGATCTTGAAATATTCGCCCTCGATCAGTCTGGAAACAACGGTCGTGTTGTCAAACTCAAATACGATATGGTTGTTGGTCAGGTAAATGATCACATCATCATCCACTCCACCCGGAATGATCTTGCTGACTTCCTGAAGTGTCTTGCCCGGAACAACGACCTTTCTGTGATCGTAGATGTCCTTCATCTCAATGCAGCGGATGGAGATCCTGTGTCCGTCCAAGGATACGACCTTCAACTGATTGTTGTTGATCTCGAACAACTCACCGGTCATCAGCTTGTTGTTGTCGTTGTCAGCGATTGAGAAAATGGTCTGACGGATGACTTCTTTTAAGGTAAACTGTGAGATCACGATGGACTCGTTCTTCTCAATGAAAGGAAGATAAGAGAAATCATCACCGGACTTACCTACAATATTGAACTTTGCCTTTTCACAGGTAATGACTGTCTTAAAGGAAGCATCTGTCTCGATCGTCACATCACTGTCCGGAAGCTTGCGGACAATCTCGGAAAAGATCTTGGCATCCAGTGCGATCACACCGCGCTCTGCGATCTCTCCTTCTATGATAGTCTCGATTCCAAGCTCCATATCATTTGCGACCAGCTTAATCTCCCCTGCAGATGCATCTATAAGGATACATTCAAGGATCGCCATAGTTGTTCTGGTTGGAACAGCCTTTGAAACGATATTGACTCCGTGTAATAAATTTGATTTTGAACAGATCAGCTTCATTGAAAAACTCCTTCCTGGCAATAAATAAATATTTGAAAATTAATAATCTTATTATTAGGGGGTGTGCAAAAGTGTATAACCCCTGTTTGTCCAATAAATAAAAGGTTTTAAGTAATGGATAAACCTGTTGGATTCTACTGGAACTCATTTGGGATAAAATGGATAACTTCAACTTGAAGGAAGGATGTCCATTTTAATAACATAATGTCCACTGTGGATAAACGTGAATAAGTTTATTTGTAAAAGGTCAATTTAGAACTATATTATAATAGGAAGAAACTAGTTCGGATTGATCTTTTTCTTGATCGTCTCGATCAGGGTTCTTGTGGATTCATTGTTGTCATATTCCTCGGAAACCTTCTTCACTCCGTGGATAATGGTGGAGTGATCTCTTCCTCCGAGGAGAGCACCGACCGCATCAAGGGAGCTTGAAGTCATCGTCTTGCACAGGTACATGGCAATCTGTCTTGGCTTTGCGATGTCACTGCTTCGGTTCTTGGACATCATCTGGTCAACCGAGATGTGGAAATGCTCCGAAACAACCTCGATGATAAGCTGTGGAGTGATCTCCCTTGGCTTGTCCGGAGTGATGATGTTGGCAAGCTCCTTCTCGGCAATCTCCATCGTGATGTTGACATTCTCAAGATTGTGGTAAGCCAGAAGCTTATTTAATGCGCCCTCAAGCTCACGGATGTTGGACTTGATATTGTTGGCAATATAATCAAGGATATCATCATCGATATTGAAGTTGTCAGATTCAGCCTTTTTGCGGAGAATCGCCATACGAGTCTCGTAATCCGGAACTCCGATGTCTGCCATCAGTCCCCACTCAAATCTGGAACGGATACGTTCCTCTAAGGTCTCCATCTCCTTCGGAGGCTTGTCCGAGGTGAGGATGATCTGCTTTCCCTGTGTCTGGAGGGCGTTGAACGTGTGGAAGAACTCTTCCTGCGTACTCTCTTTTCCTATAATAAACTGGATATCGTCGATCATAAGTACATCGACTGTGCGGTACTTGTCGCGGAACTTCGTCATGGAAGAAGCGTTACCATTACGGATCGACTCAATAACCTCGTTGGTAAATTCTTCGGAGGTTACATAGATAACCTTGGTGTCCGGCTTCTGATCTAAGATAAAGTGACCGATGGAATGCATCAGGTGCGTCTTGCCAAGTCCTGGACCTCCATAGATATAGAGAGGATTGTAAGCCTCCCCTGGTGATTCGGCTACCGCAAGAGATGCAGACTGCGCAAAACGGTTGTTGTTGCCAACGACAAAGGTATCAAACGTATAGTTTGGATTGAGGTTGGAACGGTCAGCCTTCGCGGAGATCTGCTTTTTGTTCTTATTTTTACTTCCTTTGATGGAAAGTGAGTCTGTCTGATCCGGCAGGATGAACTCGATATCATACTCAGTTCCGGTGATCTCTGCGATCGCAACCTTTAAAGGAAGGTAATATTTCTTGGAAATGTAGCTAAGTCCCATCTGCTCGGATGGAACTAAGATATATAATTTGTTGCCGTCAATGCCATATACTTCGAGTGGACGAATCCAGGTATCAAACGATACTTCACTCAGCTCGTGCTCCTTTTTAACGGTATTTATTATTTCTTCCCATTTTTCAATAACTTTTTCCACTCTTATTTCTCCGTATTAACGTTTTAAAAAGGATAGTAACCCATAATCATACATATACTATACTACACTATTTTTCTATTTTAATCAATGTTTAAAGGGCGTTTAAACGCGAGAAAAGTTATACACCCTTATTTTTCCTGCCTTGGTGTGTTTTTAAACAATTTGTACCGATTGTATCTACAATTTTTCCACAAGTTATCCACAGTATGAGGATAACTTTTTTTTATTTATTTTGATTTTCCTTGACTTTATCAGTTTTTTTGTTATAATTGTATCGATGTTTTTTAACGTAGAGGAGGTGTATACGAGATGAAGATGACATTCCAGCCAAAGAAGAGACAGAGATCTAAGGTTCACGGTTTCCGTGCAAGAATGAAGACTGCTGGCGGCAGAAAAGTTTTAGCAGCAAGAAGATTAAAAGGCAGAAAGAAATTATCAGCATAGGCCACATTTTTTGTGGTCTTTCTTCTTTTATGACGGAGGAAATTGCATGAAATTTTCAGACTCATTAAAGAAAAACAGTGATTTCCAGAGAGTGTACAAAAATGGAAGGTCTGTTGCCAACAGATACCTTGTGATGTATGTTCTGGAGAATCAGACCAATCAAAACAGAATTGGAATATCAGTTAGCAAAAAAGTTGGAAATAGTGTTATAAGACATCACATAACTCGACTTGTCAGGGAGAGTTACAGACTACACGAAGACATGTTTAATAGTGGTTTAGACATTGTAGTCATCGCAAGAGTTTCTGCAAAGGGCGCAACCTATTGGGATATTGAGAAAGCGCTTTTGCATCTTGGAGGTCTTCAAAGTATCGTAGTTCGTTAATTTGGAAAAGAAGATGGAATCATTTGAAGAAAATTTTAATTGCATTGATTAAATTTTATCAAAAATATATTTCCCCACTGAAAACAACAAAGTGTCCTTATTTTCCGTCTTGTTCCTGTTATGGTCTTGAAGCAGTGGAAAAGTATGGGGCAATCAAGGGCGGTGCGATGGCAGCGTGGAGAATTATGCGATGTAATCCTTTTTCAAAAGGAGGATATGATCCGGTTCCATAGTGGAGGATTTTTATGTCAGGCATTGTTTTGACGGCTTATGATGGTGCAATCTTAGGACCGATCGCCAAGTTACTGGGATGGGTCATGAACGGCATATACGTTGGAATGTATAAGCTGTTTGGAATCGAGAACATTGGTTTAAGTATTATCTTACTTACCATTGTCATTTATTTATGTTTACTTCCGCTTACAATCAAGCAGCAGAAGTTCTCAAAGTTATCGCAGAAAATGCAGCCTGAATTTAAGGCAATCCAGGATAAGTATAAGAATAAGAAGGATCAGGCTTCCATGATGGCGATGAACGAGGAAACCCGTCTCATATATGAGAAGTATGGTGTTTCTCCGAGCGGCAGTTGTTTACAGCTTTTGATCCAGGCGCCGATCCTGTTTGCATTGTATCGTGTATTTTACAATGTTCCTGCTTACGTTACTTCCGTTAAGGACAACTTCAGCGGACTCGTAAACGGAATCATCGGTACAGACGGATTTGTTGATACCATGACACAGATTGTTACAGATAATAAGATAACAACCGCAAGCTCTATCATGGCAAGCAACGTTGCGGACAAGCTTAGCGCTGCGTCCGGTGACACATTATCAAACTACATTGTTGATATCCTGTACAAGCTTCCGTCCGATGCGTGGACAAAGATGACGGATTATTTTCCGAACCTCGGCACACAGATTGCCGATACGCTTACCCACGTTGAGAAGTTCAACTATTTTATCAAGTTGAATATTTCCGACACACCTTGGTATATCATCAAGAATGGTATTGCAAATCACACGTTTGGTTTTGTAATCCTTGCTCTTTTGATCCCGGTTCTTTCTTATGTGACTCAGATGATCAACATTAAGATGATGCCGCAGCAGAATACCGGCAATGACCAGATGGCTCAGCAGATGAAGACCATGAACACCATGATGCCTTTGATCTCATTGTTCATGTGCTTTACCGTTCCGGTTGGTCTTGGTATTTACTGGATCATCGGTGCTGTTGTCCGTGCCGTACAGCAGGTACTTATCAACAAGCACATCGCGAACCTGAACTTAGATGATATCATCGAGAAAAATCAGGAGAAGGCAAAGAAGAAGCGCGAAAAGATGGGCATTACCGAGAATCAGATCCGCAATGCAGCAGCTATCAATACCCGTACTCTTGAGAACAAGGCTAAGGTCAATGTTTCTTCTTCACAGAAGGAGTTGGAACTTGAGCATGCCAACGCCAAGAAGGCGAATGCCAAGGCAGGCAGCATGGCAGCGAGAGCAAATATGGTTAAAGATTACAACGAGCGTAACAGCCGTAAATAATAGGGGGAGTTATCATGGATTATATTGAAGTATCTGCTAAGACAGTTGATGATGCTTTGACAGAAGCATTGGTTACTCTTGGCGCAACAAGTGATCAGGTTGAATATGAGGTAATTGAAAAAGGAAGCAACGGTTTCCTGGGAATTGGAAGCAAGAATGCAGTCATCAAGATCCGCAAGAAGCAGTCAGCTGAGGGAAGCGTAAGAGATTTCCTTTCACAGGTATTTGCAGCTATGCAGATGGAGGTTGAGATTCTTGTAAAGGTTGACGAAGAGGAGAAGATGATCGACGTTGAATTAAAGGGCGCTGAGATGGGTCTTTTGATCGGAAAACGTGGTCAGACACTTGATTCTCTCCAGTATCTTACCAATCTTGCAGTAAACAAGCATTCCGAGAATTATTACAAGGTTAAGGTTGATACCGAGGATTACCGCAAAAGAAGAAAAGAGACTCTTGAGAATCTTGCAAAGAACATTGCATACAAGGTTAAGAGAACAAAGAGACCTGTTTCTCTTGAGCCGATGAACCCATTCGAGAGAAGAGTTATCCACTCTGCTTTACAGAATGACAGATATGTTACCACTCACAGCGAGGGCGAAGAGCCATTCCGCCATGTAGTCGTAACCTTAAAGAGATAATAACTACTCAAAAGAGCATCTTACT
>CAVDTR010000046.1:0-15328 GCA_963612015.1 Lachnospiraceae bacterium
GTTACTGTTTGTGGCGGCTCTGCATACAGTAGCGCTCGTACTCGGCTTCATCAATGTGATATTTCCTGCGGATGATGGTGTAGGACACAATCAGCGCCGCGACCGGTATCAGCACCATGCCAAGCCGGAACACGAAGCCCTGTCCGAAGGAGATTTCCCCTATATATGTATTCGCCTGCACAAGCGCCTGCTCGCTGGACAGCTCGCCTCTGTTTACCTCGATCTCTAGCGCGCTGATGCTCTGGCTCTTGGCATAGATCCCGCTCAATATGAGCACCAGCGTGGACAATCCCTGATTGATACCGCCCGCCAGCTTCACGCTGAAGGAGCGCACCGCTGAGATCACCGAATCGTGCCTCTCGTGGAATCTTGCCTCATCGTACTCTATGGTGTTGTTGATCATGACAACGATCGCAAGGTTCATCAGTCCCTGAAAGAAGAAAATGGCAAATCCGATGGCATTCAAAAGTATCACATTTTTCGGAAGCACATAACCAAATGCCATAAAGCACGCATACCCAATCAATAGTGCAACAAAACACACCTTAAGTATCCGCTCCCTTGAAAAACGTTTTGCCAAGGACGCATAGCTCGCCTGTGAGATGAGCATTCCAAGCCCATACATAACGGTAAAGTAGAACACAAGGTTGCCGCTTTCCGAATAGCCGTACTCGATGTAGAAGAAATTCACGCCGAAGATGATCAGGATGTTACAGGTTATGTTAAAGAAGATGGAAGCAATTCCTGCCGCTACCAACTGATCATTTCTGGCAAAAATGCGAAACATATCTTTTAATGATAACTTCTCCGCGTTTTCTGCACGCTCCCTCTCCCGGATTCCAAACGCCGTCAGCATCTGGAACGCGATAAGTGCCATCGCTACGACAAGCGCCACAACGCGGTATGCCTGCACAGCATTTCCCGCTATGACGACCGGCACGACTCCCGCAACCGAAAATTGCCCGATGCATACAAAAATGCTCATAATGGTAACAAGTGAATCCCTCGTCCCCGGATCGGAGCTTAAGGACGGGAGAACGCCCCAGTATGCAATGTCGTTCATGGTGTACGTCATGCCCCACAGCAGATAGAACAGGCTGTAAAATGCGACAAATCCCCATCCGCTCGGTCTGATCGTAAACAGGCAGACAATGACGATGGCATTCGTGATCGAACCGATCAAGATCCATGGCTTGAATTTTCCCATTTTAAAATGCGTATTTTCTATAATGATCCCCATCAGCAGATCATTGATCGCGTCCCACACCATGCACGCGATCATCGCACCGCTTATCACGGCAAACTGCGCGCTGGTCAGGTTCATCGTGTACTGCACATAAAGGATCAGATACATGCTCACCAGTGCATACGCCGCATCTCTTCCCGTTGCGCCTATGCAATAACTCCATTTTGTTCTTGCGTCCAGTTTATCCCTCATACGTTATTCCCCCTTGTTTGCCGAAGCTACGATCTTTTGGATCGTGGCGTACTTTATAATTCCATTACTTTGGTTACATACACTGTCGATATTTCCCTCCAGAATCCCTTCGAGCATCATCCGCACCTCCGGGTCTTTGCCCGATTTTGGAAAATACATGAGTTTTGCTGCGAGCATCCCGATCGCGATCCATCTGCGCGCCAGCTTCGAGTACGGTTTCATCTGCGCCAAAGAATTTTTTGTCGTAAATTCTCCCGGAGCCAGCTTGGAAAAATGTGTGCGCGGATAAGTGTATATCCGATCAAAATCACTTTGTGACAACGGTACTTTGCTCTTTAACGTGAGCGCGCCCTTGTATGCAGCACCGTCTATTTTTATACGCTGCGACAAGCGGATATCCTGCAGGGATGCCCCGACCTGAACCTCGTATTCGCCGCCGACCACCTGAAACTGCGATTCCTGATACACCGAAAATGCCCTGTCATCCAGCAGAAGCTGCACTTGCTTTTTCTCGCCCGGAGCTAGCCGAAGCTTTACAAAGCCCCGTAGTTCCCGCCTTGCGCGGAATGCATCGGTATCCGGGTTTTTGACATACACCTGTGCGATCTCGCTTCCCGCAACTTCTCCGGTATTCTCCACCGAAAACGTAACGAGACAGCTCTGGTTCTCATTTTTACAGACTGTAAGATCGGAGTAGACAAAGTGAGTGTAGCTTAATCCATGCCCAAAGCAGTAACGAACCGGCACGCCAAACGTGTCATAGTACCGGTAGCCAACAAAAATACTTTCCCGGTATTCCACGTCATCCGGATGGCTTCCCTGTTCGCCCTGTTTTCCGAAAAATCCATAGCTTGGCACATCCGTCTCACGATACGGGATCGTCTCCGCCAGCTTTCCGGACGGATTGGCTTCTCCCATGACCAGTCTTGCACAGGCAGTCCCCATTGCCTCGCCGCCGAGATATAGCTGCAACAGAGTTTTGCACTTTGACGGCAGCTCCATGTTGTACGGTGAGCCGCTGATCGAAATAAAGCCTATGTTTTCGTTGATTGCCAGCAGCTGCTCCAACAATGCGGCTTGATTTAACGGCAGATCGTAGCTCTCCCGGTCATAGCCCTCTCCCTCTGCAATATCTGTCAGTCCTCCGAAAAACAGCACCGGGATCTGCTGCTCCTTGGCAAACTGTACCTGCCGGATTGCCTCCCGCTCCAGCTTCTTATCCCTTTTTAAGGTTGTTTTCTTATATCCTCTGGCAAACCGGACATCTGCCTTATTCTGCCGGAACGCCTCCAGAACCGGATCGATCCGCTCCGTATGGATATGGCTGCTCCCGCCACCCTGAATGCGTGGCGCTCCTGCCAGATCCCCGATGATGAGAATTTCCGTTCCCGTTTTCAATGGGAGAAAGCCCTCGTTCTTTAAAAGGACTGCGCTCTTCTCCTCCACAACTTCTGCCAGCTTGTGATTTTCGCTTCTTGTTTTCTCAGAAATTTTCTTCTGTTCTTTTGGAATTACTTTGTTCTGCTTATATGCGCGGTTTAACGTCTCGATCCGCCCGACTGCGCGATCGAGTGCTTCCTCCGGCAGCCTGCCGCTCTGCACGGCATCCATGAGTGCTTTTATATGGTTGCCGTTGCTATCCGGCATTTCCACGTCCATTCCCGCCGCAACGCACGCCGGAAGGTCGACGCAGGCACCCCAGTCGCTCATTACCAGTCCCTCGTATCCCCATTCATTTCGCAGCGTTTGTGTTAGAAGATATGCGTTTTCGCAGGCAGGCGTACCGTTTACATAGTTATAGCTTGCCATGATTGTCGCCGGTTTTGCCTTTTTTACCGCTTTTTCAAATGCTGCCAGATAGATTTCGTGCAATGCCCGCTCATCGATCATGGAGTTTGCTGTCATCCGGTGGGTTTCCTGACTATTTCCCGCAAAATGCTTCAGCGAGGTTCCCACCCCGCAGCTTTGCATCGAGCTGATATATGATGCCGCCAGCTCCCCCGCCAAAAGCGGATCTTCCGAATAATACTCAAAGTTTCTTCCGCAAAGCGGCGAGCGCTTGATATTCACGCCCGGTCCGAGTATTACCGACACGCCCAGCTCTTTTGCCTCCTTGGCGATCCCCTCTGCCATTTTCCCGATCAGCTCCGTATCCCAAGAGCAGGCAGCACTGCTGGCTGTCGAGAAACAGGTCGCCTCATAGCTATCGTTATTCCTTGCTCCATCCTCCTGCGCCCGCACTCCGTGCGGTCCGTCCGACACATGGCTGTCCCCGATGTGCCACGCTCCGTATCCGGTCACAAGCCTGCACTTTTTCTCCAGATCTTTCTCCATAAAATTCCCCCTTTACCTGTTCACACTTAAATCACGTTCTTACGGACTTTGCAGTAAATGCAAAGATCCTGTCCTTTCCTAATAACAACTTAACATGTGTATGATGCCGTCTATATCATTTTTATGTTGTGTTGTATTAAAGTTATGATATGATTTAAGGGGTGACGGGGGGAACAACTCATGACCGTTTGACTTTTGTATCATTATATTTTAGATAGAAAGGATGTCCGCGAAATGTCAAAAGAACAGGCGCGAATAGGCTACGAATTTTTAAATTCCTCTAAAAACTTTTTATATGATGCGCGAGAAACCGGGAAAACGCACACGCCGTTCCGCTATGAGATTTTATTATTCAATTCTATCAAAATGGGGGATATCGACGGTGTGACGGCGGCGCTGGATCTGTACCGGAGCTGTGGGCTTGTGATCGGACACATGTCCGACAATCCCTCCAGAGAAACCCACTACTGGGCGGTGTCGACTATCGCCGTTGCCATCCATTATGCGATTTTGGGTGGGTTAGATGAAAGTGAAGCCTTTCAGCTAAGTGATGTGTATATCCAGAAAATTGATTTGCTCCAGACTATGGAAACGTGCATTGACTATCTGTGTGAAAAAGCGATCGAACTCGCTATCAAGGTAAGGGATGCCGCAATCCCGCAAGGATATAGCCCTTTGGTCAATGCGTGTATGCACCTGATCCATGTAAATCTTCATAGCCGGCTCCGGATCGAAGATCTTGCAAGGGAGCTTCATGTTTCGCGTGACTATCTCTCCCGCGCGTTTAAAAAGGACACGGGTACTCCGCTCCACCAGTATATTTTAGACCAGAAGCTAAAAGAAGCCCGGCAGATGCTCGCCTTTGGAATGTCCATAAATGAAACCAGCTATACGCTCTGCTTCTGCAACGAAAGTCACTTTATCCAACTTTTCAAAAATAAATATGGCGTAACTCCGGCGGCTTTCGCTGCATCATCTAATATTCAATTCCAATCTCTTTATATTCCAACAGCCTCGCGCTTCCCATCGGAAGCTCCACCATTCTGCCTTCCATCGCTCCATCCAGAATTCCATCCACAGCTGTGAGGAAATCATGGATCACCTGCTTTTCGACCGGCTTGCTGTGATGCCCAGGCCATGTGATATCATAGAATGGTTCCATGTTAATCAATGTCTGTAATGATTTGCGATATTCCTGCATTGTTGCCGCATATTCCATCTGCAGCAATACATGTGCCTTACAGCAGGTATCACCGGTGAACATCCATCTGTTTTTCTCATCCAGAAAGCAGACCGAACCAACGGAATGCCCCGGTGTTTTTACCACACGGATTTCCCTGTCTCCCAACTCAAATACCGTCTCCAGTGAAAAATAGTGACACGTTTCTTTTACCGGAAGCAGCGTATCCTGTGTAAAAATACGACGTACCCGTTCTTTGCTGTGTGCCTTATAAAGCTCTGCATCCTCCTCTGCCAGCCAGACTTCTTCGAATGCACCGGTTCCACCGATATGGTCTACATGTCCATGTGTAAGTACCACCGTAACCGGCAGATTGGTCAGTTCCTCACAGATTTTTCTTAACGGTATGGTTCCAAAGCCGGTATCAATCAGCAGTGCTTTCTCTGTTCCTGTAAGAAGATACATATAAGCACTTGCAGTTTCATTGTATTCCTCTATACACCATGTCTGTTCATTTAATTTTTCAATCCGATATTTCATATCTTATTCCATCTGATCTGCAATTTCTATTCCGGAATCACAAGCTTATCCTTCGTGCCTTCCTCAATTCCTGCCAGAAAAGAAAATGCCGGATCCATCATCTGCTCCCAGTAATAAAACTCATGGTCACCGTGTCCACCACGGTAAATGTGCGGAATATTCTCTTTCTGCAACGCCGTCTCTAATTTTTCTACAGCACTATAGACTGCCCTATCTTCTTTTCCACAGCACAGAAACAGTTCCGGTTTGTTATCCACATCTTTTCTTGTCCACTGTGTACACATGTCACATTCGCTTCCATAGTACGCTTCTTTATTTCCAAAAATCCCCTCAAACTGTGCTCTGGAAAATCCAGGTGCCCCGGTCTCTGCCAGAAGCATATAGGCATCCGCTGCCGGAGAGAATGCAACTACCTTGGAAAATGTATCGCGAAATCTGAATCCGTTATAAAGTGCTCCATAACCGCCCATAGAGATTCCTCCGATGAAAGTATCCTCTCTCTTCGTGGATAATGGAAGCAGCTTTCTTGTCACTTCCACCAGCTCTTTTCCAACATAAGTGCTATAAAATGTCATACGATCCGGCATATCCTGATAGAACAGGTTCTCACCGTCCGGCAGAACGATCGCGATCCCTTTCAACTCTGACTGTCCTCTCAGTCCAAGGTAAGTGATCAGTTCCGTTGCTGTCGCACTGTAACCCGGCAGTAAATATAATGTTTTGTACGGTGGTTCCCATTTTCCTGCCATGTCATCGGACGGAAGAATTACTTTCACATTCACCCCACGCATCAAGGCTTCTGATTTATAATCAATTTGCAAAAACGCCATTTTTTATCTCCAGACTATATATTTTTACTACTTGAAAATCAACTGAACAAAATCCCGGATGCACATCCGCCATACATTCCAGTCGTGGCTGCCCGGATACACTTTGCGTATCTGCCGGATGTCTTTTTCCTGTAACATCTCATCATCATGTGCAAAATGTTCCCAGAATGGATCCACATCTCCCATTGCGCGGAAATACACATCGAATGTCTGATTGAATGCTTCTGCATCTTCTAATATCTGTAAGTGCTCGTTCTTACTTTTTTCTGTATGAGCCTGATCCATCGGACTTCCCTGTATAAAATCTGTCACAAATCCACTGAAAATGCCAAGCGAACTGAAATACTCCGGATGCAGAAATCCGGTAATACTTGTCTGCAAGGAACCCATGGAGAGCCCTGCCATTGCACGCATTTCCTTCGTCTTTCCCACACGGAATTTTTTCTCAATATATGGAATAATATCTATCAGAAGCTGTTTTTCGAAAAACTTGAAATTCACAATTCTTTTTCCCTCTTCATTTACCGTCTGAACCATGCCATTGCTCATAACAATGACCATCGGGACGGCTTTCTTCTCTGCAATCAGATTATCCAGAATAAAGTTCACTTTTCCAGAAGCTGTCCAGCCGATCTCATTTTCTCCATGTCCGTGCTGCAGATAAAGTACTGGAAAGTCTCTGTCTGTTTCCTCCTCATAACAATAAGGTGTATACACCATACAGCTCTCCCATTCCCCGGTAACCTCTGAGAAAAAGTATTCCCTGCGCACGCTGCCATGCGGCACATCCTTAATCTGGTAAAAATCTTCGTTCTCTACCTCAAGTGCCACGTAATTGTAAGGACGGCTGTATCCATAGGTAATCGGAAGTAACGGTGTGATAACTTCCACATCATCAATTTTCAGCTGCACGTACTGGATCCCAACCCTTAAGGTATATTCCAGTCTCCAGATACCATCTTCTTCTCTGGTACATGGAAATTCTTCCTCGTTCATGCAGAACGCTACTTTTTTTGCTTCCGGTGCCTTAATCTGAAGGAAATAATGTTCTCCCTCTTTCACCAAAGCCGAGACCTGCCCTTCCCATGGAAGAACACGGTCAAAACCTAATTTCTGTTCATTTATATTATAATTCATGTTCTTTTCCCTTTTTATTTCATTCTATTCTGAAATTTCTGCTCTGTATCCTTTAACAGGTCTGCATTTATCATTTACAGACCTGTCAAAGTACAGTATTTATAAAAAGTTTTTAGGAATTACAAAATCCTCGCCTGTCCGTCTGGTGTACACTCTGTAATCTCATATGTAAATGTTTTCAGATCAGCAGTAAGTTTTGCCTGATATCCCGCATTCTCCCATACAAATTCCATCCTGCTGCCATCCGCATGAACTGTGATCTCACTCTCTTTCGCAAACGCAGGGCAGTTACTGCGGAAACGTAACATCTCTAACTGTCTTGCCACTACCGGCTGTTTCAATGCCTCTTCCATCTGTGCTACTGTAAGGTTCGTGCGGTTGATCTCTTTATGTCCGCCTGCTCCGGCACGCTTGACTGCCTCGTGGTCGTTCTTTCCTGCGAAAAGATCCAGATACCAGATCTGCGGTTTGCCCGGCACGAAAAGCTGCAATGCTCTCGCGAGCAGCATCTTTGCATCATCTTCCCCGAGTGCACTGTAGTAAGTCGCATTTACCTGATAGTACATGTTCTTCTGTCCGTGCAGGTCTTTCACATATCCGCCTCTTCCGACAACCGTATCGATCAGGTTCTGGATACGTTCTTCGGACAATAATCCTTTCAGATCCAGAAGCGGGATGCCATCATGACATCCTAACATGTTGACGGTATGGATATCCTTTTCTATCAATTCGTTTGCCCAGTCAGAAAGATGCTTTCCATCTCCACTTTCCAAAGCATCAATGATCAGTCCCGGCAGGAAGAAATCATAGGTCATGTAGCCTTTCGCTGCGATCTGCTCATAATTTTTCTCACCATAACTTGCGTGAATCTCCGGGAGAAGCGTCAGATTGTATTTGTCTGCCAGCTTCCGTACCTTTTCAAGAAGTTCCCATGTTCCTGGCTCATTTAAGAAGTTTTTCTCACCTGGCTCTTTTGGTGCATAGGCAAAGGCATCCAGCCGCACGATCTTTGCACCATATCCAGCCAGAGTTTTTAATGTATTCTCATAGAATTCCCATACAAGCGGGGATTTGATATTCAGATCCATCTGTCCTAAATATCTTCTTCTGGCTTCCATGTAATCAATAACTTTCTGTTTTTCTTCGTCAGACAGATAGCTGACAACACTGTTGTTTTCGGAATCATCCAGAATCGCAGCCGGTTTCTTTCCCTCTTTTGTCTGCGTATTTAACACTTCTGCCAGCATCACTGCTTCCGTATACTGCACCCCTGCTGCCTGCATCAGATCCTGCTCGTCAACTGTACGGTAAGTCACTTCCTGATAGAACGTGTTCCAGTATGGAACATCTCTTCCGTCGGGGAATCTCACCATCAGAATTGGCAGCCCCGGTTTACGGAAAAACATGTCCTTGATATATTTCTGATCCGGCTGGATATAACCATCCTCTGTCATTTCTCCACAGCCTTCCCAGAACTTGTTCCAGTCGATGAAGAAATCACGGTATGCAGATTTGTCACCGTTTTTAATGATATCCTGAAACTGTTTTGATAACACCGATGCATGGTTTAAGATAAAATCAAGTTTCAGATCAATTCCAAGCCCTTCTAACTTATCCAGCGCCTCTCTGGATGCAAGCATCTTATTGAGGGAATAATCGATCACAGAGAATCCCCTGTCCAGATCCGTGTGGAACAGGCTCGGAAGTACATAACAGGAAGAAAAAACATCCTTCATCTCCGTTTTCTGTAAAAACGTTGCGATATCATCTAGCGTGCCACCCATGCTGTCCGGATAGGCATTCAACATTGGTCCGATATTCATACCCTATCTTCCCTCCTCCATCTGTTTACAATATTCCTCATAACTCAACAGTTCTCCACTCTTCGCGATGATAATTTTAGCTTTCGGCGCCTGACGTTCCAACATTGCCTGCTCTAACTCCAACACCATCATTGTAAATGGGCTGTCTGTCGCACCATCCCTGTTTCTTGCCCTGCGGTGTGCCAGTGTCTCCTGTGGCGTGCTGTTTAATAAGATTGGAATATCCACTCCTTTATAATTATCACTGTTTCCATGTGTCCACTCGATCACAAGTACCTGAATTTGGGAGAAATCTACTTTTTCGTACCATAACGCAGTATCTTCCCTTCCCATTCGCTTCAACCAGATTTCATCTGCTCCTGCCTTGAATTCTTTGACAATTTCTTCTACCTCGTCAAATCCAATTTCATTCGTTGTTCCAAGGTAACCTTTTAATCCTTCTCTTCCGTTTCTTAAGTAAGACTCATACCAGTCGTATTCCTCTGCATGCTTTGGATTGGCATCATCCCCATTTTTCTGGAACTCATGGATAATATCAAAACGATCTGCTGTAAAGGTTCCTTCTTTTACCATTCCTTTTAATGCACTCTCACGGAACGTATGAAGACGCTCTGCGTCATTGTATACAGGAATTCTGTGTGGGTAATTGTCTCCAGATAAAGTATAACTGCCAATTCCTGCTTCTTTCAGATAAAAAGATAATAGAGAAGCAATCTCTGATTTACCAACTCCGGAACCTCCGCAGACGGTAAGAACTACCTTTCCTGTTTCAGATTTTTGGGAAGCTTCTGCTAACATTGGCAGTAACTCTTTGAAAATCACATTTGCTTTCTGCACATGTCCTTCCCCGATCTCAACCTTGTCCCCCGGCATATCCCCATGTGCGATATCTTCCGGGATCACTGGTGGCTGCCAGTCTGTCATATTTTTTGTGATTTCTGCAATTGATTTCATCTTCGATTCTCTCCTTATCCTTTTGAGCTTAAAACTTCTTGTTATGATTACTCGTTACAATAAATTTGCTTTCTGTCCAATCATCTATTTTATGTCTAACAGCCATCGGATTGCAGGCTCTAAATATTCATTCCAGAACTTCCACTCATGGATTCCTGTGCTCTCTTTATACGTAAGATCTACTTTATTTTCTAACAGGAAATCGCGGAATTCATGATTCTCATTAATCAGGAAATCTTCTGTACCACAAGCCATGAAAACCGGCTGAATAATCTCTCCTTTTCTGATCCGCGCTGTCACAAGGTATTCTGGATTGTTTTCACTCTCATCGAGTTTATCAAGATCTCCAAAAATCTGTGCGTAATAGTCATAATCTGCAATATCGTTGTGGCTTCCCGGTTTCATCCCTTTGATTCCATTCACGATCAGAGCAGAAGACAAACCGAACATTTTTCCGAAATGCTCCGGATATTTCAATGCCGTATGGATTGCTCCAAAGCCTCCCATCGACAGACCTCCGATGAAGTTATCTTCCGGTTTGTCTGACAGTCCGAAGGTCTTCTGGCAATATGCCGGAAGCTCTACTGCTGTAAATGTCTCATATCCACGTCCGGTTCCTTTTCCATTCAGATAGAAACTGTTCTCACCTGCAGGCATAACTACCGCCAGATTGTATTTTAAGGACAACTCCTGGATCAGGCTTCCGGTCAGCCAGTCCTGTGTGCTTCCTGAGAAGCCATGAAGCAGATATAATGTTTTGACTGGTCTCTCGTAATATGTATTTCCGGAAAGCATCTCCGGTGGAGCATCATTCGGTAAGATAATGTGGAATGTGATAATGCGGCTTAATGCCACTGAATATGTATTGACCTGTAATAGTGCCATGTTGTTTTACCTCGCTTATTTTTCTATTTTAACTATACCCGGATGTTATTTGTTTTTCTTTCAAAAAGAAGTGATATATTTTCAATTTTCTGATGTGTTTTTTCACTCCAAAAAAACTTTTCTCTGGTTTTGTTTATGACTTTTCTGTTTTTATATGTTAGAATGTACATATCTGCAAACATTTGGTGCTTATAGTGTCTTTTTTATGAGACACATGATAATTTAGGAGGAACGTATATGTCTCAGTTATACGAAGCGCATAACGATATTGTCTCCCTGGTTCCTGTCAAAATCTACCGCCACAATCTGGCTGGTAACTATATTTATTCTCCCCTTCATTTTCACAGAAGCATCGAGCTTACCGTAACACTGACCGGAAGTATCCGTTTTAACTCCGGAAGTAATAATTTTGATTTTAAAGAATCAGACTGGCTGCT
Source organism: Lachnospiraceae bacterium (assembly GCA_963612015.1). GTDB lineage: Bacteria > Bacillota > Clostridia > Lachnospirales > Lachnospiraceae > Roseburia. The sequence continues at coordinate 11,559 of CAVDTR010000046.1, forward strand.
GATCAACAGCTGTGAATTACACTCCTGCCGTTATATCAACCTTTCTGATACCTTCACTGGAATCAGCATTTTATTTTCATTACCTTTTATTGAAAAATGGTTTGGAAAAAATGTCTTTTTCTATAATCCTGATAACAGCTTACTAACTACAAAGATAAAAGCAATTTCTCTTGAAATCTTCCATATGGATACCAACGCTCCTGAGTATCAGTTTCTCCTCATGAGTAGGATTTATGAAATACTTGCCCCGTTATCCATGTATTGTATCAAAAAAGATACCTCTTATTCTGTTCCGGGCAAGCAGGAACTACACCTCGTCTCTTCTTTTTCCGATTACATTGAAAAACATTATCAGGAGAATCTGTCTTTATCAGACGTTGCTGAATATTTTCAGTATACGCCAAGTTATTTTTCCAGACATTTTAAAGAGACTCTTGGTGTAAATTTTCATTCCTACCTTAACTTTGTCCGCGTTGGTCATGCTGCAGAGCAGCTTTCCAATGGTCAGAAAAACCTGACACAATGTGCTTTCGACAACGGCTTTCCTAATATCAAGTCGTTCATTACGACTTTCAAAAAACTGTATGGCTGTACCCCGGGTGTATTTCTGGCATCTTTAAACGACTAGCCTTTCACACTTCCTGCCACAACACCTTCAATAATGTATTTCTGCCCAAACAGGTAGAAGACCAGCACTGGTAAAATGCTTAACAGCAAGCCTGCCATCATAGGTGCATACTCTGCAGTATGATTGGTAAGGAATGTCTTTATTGCAATTGCCAGTGTTTTTGTTTCCTGCTTTGTCAAAAATAAGCTGGACATAAGGAAATCGTTCCATACTCCCATCGCTACAAACACTGTGACGGTAATAATGATTGGTTTCAGTAACGGCATAATGATACTGAAAAAAGTTTTCGTAAAACTGCAGCCATCAATTTTGGCTGCTTCATCTAACTCTTCCGGGATTCCTTCTGCGAATCCTTTATATAAGAAAACTGCAAACGGAAGGTTTAATCCTACTGCAATATACGCAACCATAAGTAAGTTATTGGATAATCCAAATTTACCGGCATATATTTTAACCAATGGAATCATATATACCTGAAATGGTGCAACCATAGATGCCAGAAATGCTGCAAATATGATCTTGTTGATCTTCCATTTTTTCCTTGCAAAAAAATATCCTGTCATAGAACCGATCAGCATATTGACAGCAACGGCAACGACCGTAATGATGGCTGTGTTCTTTAATGCAGACCAGAAATTCATTCGTGCGATCGCTACCTTAAAGTTTTCAAAGCTCAACGCCTCTGGAAGTGCAAATGGTGCCGTAATAAATTCATTTGTGTTCTTAAAAGAGTTAAGCACAAGTACCCAGAACGGTACCATAAAGAAAATCAAAACCACGAGTGTGATCAGAAAAACTACTCTTTTTCTTGTCTTAGTCATTATTTGTCGTCCCCTTTCTTCGTGAAGTAAACCTGTAATAATGAAATTGTCGCAACGATCACAAATAATACGATTGCCTGTGCCTGTCCTTTTCCGAATTCCATGCTTGTGAACGCTGTCTGATAAATCTTATACGCGATCAGCTCCGTTGATTTATACGGTCCTCCTGCTGTCAGTGACAGGTTCATATCAAATGACATAAAGGTACGTGAGATCGATAAAAAGATACAAATTGCTGTTGTATTACGGATTAACGGCAGTTTTACTTTCAGAATCGTCTGCCATCCGGTTGCTCCGTCTACGCGGGCAGCTTCGATCAGCTCTTTCGGAACGTTTGTCAATCCTGCAATGTAAATTACCATCAGATAACCACTCATCTGCCAGGAACTTACAATAATTAGGGCAATCAATGCTCTTGTCGGATTGGTAAGCCATGAGGTAGACATCCACTCTACTCCAATGCTTTTACCGAACGCGGTTAATGCATAAGAGAAAATGAAGTTCCAGATATATCCAAGAATAATTCCACCAATAATATTCGGTGTAAAAAATCCCGTTCTGAACAATCCCTGTCCTTTAATCCCGCTTGTCACAGCAAGTGCCAGTGCAAACCCGATAATGTTACTTGCCAAAACCGTAAACAGTGCATAAACTACCGTTTTCAGGAAAGAAGACACAAAGGTTGCATCCTTAAATACATCAATATAATTCTGAAGCCCCACATAATTAATGTGCATTGCCAGACCATTCCAGTCTGTAAACGTGATCCAGATTCCATAGATAAACGGGACGATCACAACTGTCATCCAGACAAAAAGTGCCGGAAAACCAAATCCTGCGAACTGTAAAACATTCGTTAAATTTTTGTTTTTCTTTCTATTCATCGCTTTCTCCTTTAAAACAATAGAATGCACGCTCCGCGAACATTCTATTGTCATGAAATAAATGTGGGGAAGTTTCCCTCCCCACATCTTTTTACATATATCAATTATCTTGCTTCCTGTTTCTGCCAATAAGCATCTAATTCTGATGCAAGTGTATCTCTGTCACATGCACCTGCAAGATATTCACACATATATGCTCCGCATTCATACCAGATATCTGATGGGCAGAGATTTGGTGTTCCATAGAAATCATAGGTAAGTCCTTTTGCAATGTAATCTGCTGTTGATAATCCTAATGGGCTTTCAATTGTTACATCTGCATTCTTGTATGGTAACGCCTGTCCACAGGTTTCAGCCATTAACTGCTCTGCAGTTGCATCAGAAGTAAGGTATTCAATGAATTTCACACCAGCTTCCTGCTGTTCTTCTGTATTCTGGCTGGCATCTACACAATATCCTTTTGCATAAGATGTTGGAATGCTCTGATTAATCACATCATTTGCATCATCACTGTGCGGAATCGGTAATAAACCAAATTCTGCTCCATCTTCCACAATGTCTGCAAGATATGTCCATGCCCAGTCTCCCATGAACCATGTTCCACACGCACCTGTTGCAAATGCCTGTGCATCCATATTAACATCGCCAACTAATGAATCTGCTTTGTTATAGTTATATTCTGCGAGAAGATCAAATGTATCCATATATCCATTAAATACATCACTGTCGATCTCTTTTGTATCGCCACTGATAATGCTGTTTACATAAGCAACTCTCTCATCTGTCGAACCGATTGCTGCTCCGTATGTCTGGCAGAGATAATGTGCTCCGATTGACCAGTTCACACCTGTCACACAGGTTGCTGCAACTCCGGTTGCTTCGATCTTATCAAATAAATCCTTCAAATCAGATCTTGTTTTGATCGAAGACGGATCAAAATCTCCTCCGACTGCTGCATCACATACTGCTTTGTTATAAAGAATACCGATTCCTGCCGCTGTACCAGGTGCTGCATATACTTTTCCGTCGAATGTCATTGTTGTAAGAGCGGATTCCTCGATATTATCCAGTAATGGCTCGTTTGTTAATTCACGCATTCTTTCCTGGTTCTCGTAAATATTAATTGGATCCATAAGTGATACCGTCGGACCTTCATTACTGGAATACAATGCCATCCACTGCTGTAGCTGGTCATCACCTGCTGCGATATATTCTACTGTGATCCCAGGGTTCTTTGACTCGAAATCAGCGATCAGCTGTTGGAACATGTCATCTTTGCCTGTCTCTGTGGTATAAAACGAAATGGAAACTTCTTTGCCGGCATCTGCGGAATCTGTTTTACCTACTTCTGTGGAAGCTGCTCCTGCTCCTCCATCTCCATTGCCACATCCTGCAAACATTGTTGCGATCATTGCTCCGACGAGCATCAGGCTAACT
>CAVDTR010000047.1:0-13577 GCA_963612015.1 Lachnospiraceae bacterium
CAATAATAACCGGCCTTTCGGCGTGATGACGACTATTATTGCACCCGAAGATGCTAACTACTCCCTCTTACTAATAATAAAATATTAGTTCATCTTCTATTATATGTCAACACTAAATAATAAATACCAAATAGTTTTCTTTTTAAGTTTTATGCACGGTTCATTTGACAAAACAAGCTATGCTCCCTTAAAATATACCTAAACAATTCAAAAGGGGGACTTCATGAACACATACCTGCTTATCACTACGCTCGTTATCTTTGCATGCATACTGCTCAACCGCTTCTCCAACCGCATCGGCATCCCGACGCTTTTAGCGTTCATCGTGCTTGGAATGGTATTCGGTTCGGACGGCATCCTGAAAATCCCGTTTGACAACTATGCGTTCGCGGAACAGATCTGTTCTATCGCCCTGATCTTTATCATGTTCTACGGCGGTTTCGGAACGAACTGGAAGCGTGCGAAATCTGTCTCGGTCAAGGCAGTGCTGCTATCCACCATCGGGGTTGTCATAACCTGTATGCTTACCGGCGTTTTCTGCCATTTTGCGCTTCACATCAGCTGGACAGAGAGCTTTCTTATCGGCGCGCTTATCGCCTCCACGGACGCCGCCTCTGTGTTCTCGATCCTTCGTTCCAAAAAGCTTAACCTAAAATACAATACCGCCTCCCTTCTCGAAGTGGAAAGCGGCAGTAATGATCCGTGTGCTTATATGCTGACGGTCACATTTATCTCGATTGCCAAGGGCAGTGCCGGGGTGTCCGACATTGTGGTTCTCATCATCAAGCAGATCGCCTTCGGAACGCTGTTCGGTATGCTGATCGCTGCCGCCTCTATCTGGGCGCTGCGCCGCATCAAGTTCCAGACTGCTGGCTTCGACACCATTTTTGTTGTCGGCATCGCCCTGCTGTCCTATGCGCTTCCGTCCTACTTCGGCGGCAACGGCTTCCTGAGTGCCTATATCGTCGGCATCGTTCTCGGAAATGTGGAGATCAACAACAAGAAAAATCTGGTCAACTTCTTCGACGGTCTGACCGGACTCATGCAGATGCTGATCTTCTTCCTGCTCGGACTCCTTGCCTTTCCGTCCCAGCTTCCGCATGTGATCGTGCCTGCGTTTTTCATCTTTCTGTGGCTTACACTCATTGCCCGCCCGGTCGCGGTATCACTGGTGCTTACTCCATTTAAGAGCAAGCTGTCACAGCAGATCCTCGTCTCCTGGTCAGGACTTCGCGGAGCAGCCTCCATCGTGTTCGCCATCATGGCATACCTTGCCGTTGACACGGAAAATGATATTTTCCATATCGTATTCATGATCGTGCTGTTCTCGATCCTGCTTCAAGGCTCGCTGCTTCCGTTTCTGTCGCACAAGCTCGATATGATCGACCAGCATTCGGATGTCATGAAAACCTTCAACGACTACGCTGAGGAGGTTGACATCCAATTCATCCAGTTTACCATCCCGGACAATCATCCGTGGTGCGGATGCAAGCTCAAAAATCTCACACTCCCACCGGAGACACTGATCGTTCTCGTCAAGCGTGACGGGCAGAATATCGTTCCAAACGGAGAAACCGATATCCTGCGCGGTGATGTGCTTGTCTTAAGCGCTACCACCCCGGATGAGGTAAGCGGTATCCGGCTGGTGGAAAAGGTGATTGACGAGGAAGATACCTACAACAATATGCTGCTGTCCGACCTTCCCCGCAGAAAGAACGAGATCGTCATCATGATCCAGCGTAACGGGCAGGTCATCATTCCAAACGGCAACGTCCGCCTTCAGACCGGAGATATGCTCGTCATAAACCGGGGAATTTAAAAAATATCGGATTTTTTATCAAGTTCGTCATTTTCCAGTTCGCGCTCTAAGTCCTCCGGCTTCATGTACTTGCGGAAAATACGCTCTAGGATCGTATCATACAGCAGGAACTGTACCGTCGGGATCAGGAAAATAAAGACCGGTATCGTGAAAACGATCAGTACCGCCAACACAAAAATCGCAAAGATCAGCAATGACCACGGCAGATTTAAGAATGCGATCACCCCTGCATTTATCATGCTGTTGCGTATCGTATTTTCAAATCTCGCCTGGTAAGCGATCGTGTAATAGCACCATACGATTGCGATCGCGATCAGCACATAGAAAATATAAAGCAGCACCGTGTACAGTGTGCTTCCCTGACTTGCCATGCTGCGCATGATCATGGCATCAAGTCCGAGCACCACAAGCACCACAAGCTGTATCAGCCAGGTTAACGTTGCCTGCTTAAAGTTCGACTTAAAGCTCTCCCAGAAGGTTCTCCAGATATAGCCTCTGCTGCGCACAAGCGCCTTGTGCGTTGTGTAATAAAATGCCGTTGATGACGCGCCTATCGTAAACACCGGAATGCAGAAAATCAGCCACAGTGCGCTCAACACCACCGCATCCACCAGTTTAGATAAAAAAGTAAATACCTTATTTCCCGCTTCAAATATCATATATAATTCTCCAATTATTCTGTAATCGCTGCTATAATTTCTTCTGCTATCTCTTCACGGCTTTTTCCATCTGTCTGGATGGCAATATCCGCTGCGTTCTCGTACAGTTCCCGACGCTTTTCCATCAATTCTGCAATATATGGGACATTCATGTGTCCATTCAGGATCGGTCGATCGGTACTGTCCTTTACACGTTCATAGATTGTCTCCGGCTGCGCCTTTAAATAAACAATCCTGCCGCCATTGCGCATGTATTCTACATTCTGTGGACGGACAACCACACCGCCGCCACAGGAAACGATCGTGTTGCCTTCCTTGCCAAGCGTAAGAATCAGTTGACTCTCTAGATCCCGGAAATGTGTCTCCCCATATTCTGCGAAAATATCGTTAATGCTCATTCCTTGCTCCTGTACAATCCGGGCATCCATCTCAACAAGCGGCATTGACAGCTTCCTTTGAAGCGTCCTTGCGATTGTGCTCTTTCCTGCTCCCATAAATCCGATCAAAAAAATGTTCTCCATATTGATTTCTCTCCTTCTATGCAAAAAACTTTTCTTTTACTTCTTCCACCGGCATGTCCTTGCCTGTGAACAGCTTGAATGCAGAAACGCCCTGCCATAAGAGCATTCCTTTTCCACCGACACAGGTGCAACCGGCTTCCTTCGCCTCGCGAAGAAGCTTTGTCGCCTCCGGGTTGTACACCGCATCACACACGACAAGTCCCGGACGGAAAGCGGAAAGATCTTTTACCACGCTCTGATCATCAAGCGGCTTCATGCCAACGATCGTCGCGTTGACAAAAATATCGCTGCTCTTGATCTCCTCCGTCATCTTTGCAATATCGTCGATATCGTATACGTTCACAACGATTCCCGGAACTGCTGCACGGATCTTCTCCGCCGTTGCCTCGGTTCTTGCGAAAAAGGCATCCTTTTTGTTAAAGATCGTAATCTCCGATACCCCGTCAAGCGCACACTGCACCTGGATCGCTGTGGCTGCACCGCCGCCTCCGGCAACCGTGATCTTCTTGCCCTTGATGTCGATCCCGTGATCCTTCAGGTTGTTGACGAAGCCCTCTCCATCCGTGATATGCCCGGTCAGCCTGCCATCCTCATTTACGATGGTGTTAATCGCGCCGATGATCTGTGCGGCAGGGGAAAGCTCATCCATGTACTTTGCAGCCTCCGTCTTATCCGGCATAGTCACGTTGCCGCCTTTCATATTGAAAAGCCGCATGGCTGCAATGGCATCCTTTACCTCGTTCTCCTTGATGTCAAGCGCCACATACGCATAATCCAGTCCGAGCCGCTGAAAGCTGTAATTGTACATCGCCGGTGATCCGGAATGTCCGACCGGTGAACCGATAAGCGCCATAAGTCCTGTATGTCCTGAAATTCTACTCTCCATGTTCTTTCCTCCTAAGAATACCATATCTGTTCGCAGCTATTCATACCGTCAGCCGGATGCATCAGATCTGATCTAGCAGCTCCAACGGATGATCAATCAGCGTCGTTGCCCCATGCTCCTTCAAAAACTCCACATCCCGGAATCCCCATGTCACGGAAACGCACGGGATATGCGCGTTTGCTGCGGTAGCGATGTCAACATCGGAATCCCCGACGTAGATTGATTCCTCCGGTGTCACGCCAAGCTCCCGCATCGCCTTGAGTGCGGTGTCCGGTGCCGGCTTTCTCTTGACGCCCTCCATCTCACCGATCGCCGCCTGCGTAAGACCTCTGAAGAAATCTCTGTCCAGCTCCTTTACGGCAGAGTCGATCTTGTTGGATACGATCGCCATCTTGATGCCTCTTGCCTGAAGCTCCTTCATCAGCACGATGACATCCGGGTAAGGTGCTGTGTGATCCTTGCAGTGTTCCCCGTAATATGCCTTAAAATCAGCAAAGGTTTCTTCAAACTCCGGGTTCTCCTTTCCGTCCGGGATTGCGCGGATCATAAGAAGCTCTACGCCGTTTCCCACAAACTTGCGCACCTCCTCAAGCGTGCGCTCCGGCATCGTATGCTTGCGCAGCGCATAATTAACTGCATCCGCAAGATCCTGCAATGTGTATAACAGAGTTCCATCCAGATCAAAAATGACCGCCTTTACCGCATGTCCGTCCTGCTGTCCTGCCTTTGTGTAGCATTCCTCAAAAATCGTTCCGTCCATTGTATATACATCCGATGGGTTGCCATCCCGGATCATAAGATAGTCGCCCACGCGTCCTTTCATATATTTGCCTGCGCTCCACTCCGAAAAGATCTTCACATTGTGATCCAGCTTCTTCGCAAGCACCGTCATCCCGCCTGTTGCGATACAGGTCTTTGCATGTTCGGTAAGCACAACGGTCGTCCCGTTGGTGTTGTCCTTAAGTGTCGGCTTATACTCCATCCTCTCCGGCACGAACGGTCGGTCATAGGTGCGGTAGCTCTGTTCAAAAACTGCCAGCTTCGTGAGGGAGACCTCACCCTTTTTGCCGATCAGGATGATCGTGTCATCCTCCACCTGCGCATCCAAGTCACCCTCCATGGTACGGACAGTGATCGATGTCTTTGTCGGGAAAAGCTCTGCCACACGGACATAGCCCGCCGGGAATGGCTTTCTCACATACTCCTGCATCTCGTTGGTGTCGATCGTGTCGTCCCCCGCATAGATGATCTGGGAATTTTCAAAATATTGCACCAGCCTGCGAGCCAGCACCGACTTGATCGCCGAATCGGAAGGGCGCTCCGTAATACCATCCTCCTGTAACACCATTCTCGGAAGAATGCCCTTGCTCTTACAATATTCCTCATATTCCGGCATGAGCAGCCCGATATTGATCAGTCCACCGGCCTTGACCATGTGGCCTCCGCCGCTTCCGATGCCCTTTGTGATCTCCGCCGCAAGCTCGTTTGCCTGCACTTCCTTGACACAGCTTCGGAACGAAACCTTAACCCCGGTCGGAAGGACTGCAAATACAAGGCAGATATCAACCGCATCCACCTCCAGCACAAGATCGCTGATGATGCCGAGTATGTTCGGATCACACGGTCCCGCCTTTACGATCGCACAGCGGTATTCATCGATATAGTCACTCTTGAGCAGTGCCGTGCCGGCAACCTCAAGCTCCTCAATGGACAGGTTCGCATTTAAGAATTTGGTGATGAGCTGCGGATCAAATGCCGCCTGGTCCCGCAAGTCCTTGTCCAGCGGGTGCGTGATCTCGGTAAAGCTGGTGTCCGTATACAGCCCGTAGTACAATGCCGTCGCGAGCTTCCTGTTCGCATTGACATCATAGCCCTCTTCCTTGAGCAGTTCCCAGATCAGCGTCGAGCAGGAGCCTAAGGAGCTTCTGACCTCGTTTAGCTCAGGGAGCTTTCGCGTCACACGGTGGTGGTCGAGCACCGCAACATGCTTTGCGGGAAAATAGCTTACGTTTCCCTCCCCGTACTGGCAGTCCACCGTTATCAAAAGCTCCGGCTCATCCATCTGCATTACATGCTCGATCGGGATATCCAGCTCCTTGCGCATCAGCACCAGATTGCTTTTTCGGATGGCGTTCCTGCCTCCGTATATAAACGAAACCGACTTGCCGTTCTCCTTCAGATATAAATACACCGCAAAGCCGGATGCCAGAGCATCCGCGTCCGGGTTGTCATGACACTGCACAACGATGTCATCGTATTTGAGTAATTCGTGTAGTTTCAAGCTGACACCTCTCATCCTATTCGTCTATTGCGTATCCTTTGATAGAATACACCAAAAATGCGCCTGTGGCAACCACAGACCTGTGATACCGCAAGCGCTTTATATCTGTCATGAAAGCCGCTGTCCGCTCAGGAAGGAGCAGTTACCGTATTCATTCAAAAATGCTGCAAGCCATTCCCCCGAAAATCCGTGACGGCGCATCGCCTCATATGCCCCCAGACGCTTTTCATAGATTCCCTGCGCCCTTACCAGCAGATCCGCAAAGGTATCTGTGGTAGTCTCCTTTGTCCACGGATGCTTCCATGCCCGCCTTTGCGTGTTGAGCGGGTCTTTGACGAAGCGGTAACGGTTGCTTGGCAGCATCGGCGAGATGAATGCATGATCGAGCGCATATTTCTCCACCAGACGGACAACGACCTTCTTCTGCCCGGATGGATCGTTCGTCAATCTCGTTCCCGTGCGCATCCAGCGAATCGCGCTGCGCATCATGGCGCGCGTTGCCCGCACATGATAGGTATGCTTGTACGCATACGATAACATACGCGATATGACATACGTTTCGGTCGCATTCAACTGAACCGTCGCATCCTGATGAAATTCCGTCGGGCGCAGATGCTTGTAATGCCATAGCATCTTTGTGTCCAGCTCCGTCTCAAAATAGGCGTGCTGCCCGAAATAATCAACGTTCTTTTTCTTATTCTCCGGATCATAGTTGGTAAACGCATAGACATACGGATGCATCACGCAGTCCAACGTGTAGTGTCCGATAAACCCACACAGGTACGCATCGGCAATGTCCCGCTTGCGCTTGCTTCCCCAGAATTGCTTCCGGCTCTGTATCAGTTGGGCGATAAACGCCCCCGTCTTGTTGTCATGCGCCAGCGCGCCGATATTCTCTCCGTGCAGGAAGTAGGACGGCAGATAATAGAAAAATATGTCCGGCCCCTGAAGCCCTAGCGAGAACGCCCGGTGATTGCCGCGGATAATGCTGCGAAGCTCATCCGGTGCCATCCGCTGATAGGTTTGTACTCCGAACAGATAATGTGTTGTAAATCCAGGCATAAAGTTCACCCTCTCTTCTATTGCATTTCTTTGATATATCCCAATATAATCTGCATCAGCCTTGTGCGCGCCTCGATGCTCGCCCATGCGATGTGTGGCGTGATCAACAGGCGCTCACTGTCCTTGATCTCCTTTAACGGATTGTCGGCTGCCATCGGCTCCTTGCAAAGCACGTCCAGTCCGGCTGCCGCGATCTGTCCATTTTTCAAGGCATCCGCCAGATTCTGCTCCACCACGATCGGTCCGCGTCCGAGATTTAAGAAAATGGCTTCCGGTTTCATCTTTCCAAATGCCTCCGCGTTCATCAGCCCGTTTGTCTCCGGTGTCAGCGGTGCGTGTACCGATACGATATCCGAGGTGCGAAGCAGCTCATCAAAGCTGACGCGCTCATAGTTCTTTTGATCATTTTTCCCGGAGGTGGAATAATAAATAACATGGCAGCCAAATAATTTTGCAATATCTGCCACGCGCCGTCCGATTGCTCCAAGTCCGATAATTCCCCACGTCTTTCCCGACAGTTCATGGAACACATGGTCAAAATGCGTGAAGGAAACATCCTCCACATACCGCTCCGACTTGACATAATCATCATAGTAGCGCAGCTTTTCCATCAGGTAAAACAGGAGCGCAAAGGTGTGCTGTGCGACGGTCTCCGTGGAATATCCCGCCACGTTGCGCCACGGGATGTTGCGCTTTGCAAGGTATTCCTTGTCAAGGTTGTTCGTTCCGGTGGCGGTCACGCACACCAGCTTCAGGTGCGCTGCCTCCCCGATCGAAGCCTCGTTAATCTCCACCTTGTTGAGCACGATCACGTCCGCGTCCTTCGTGCGCTCCCGCGCCTCCTCTGTCGTAGAAAAGTCATACGTCACAACTTCTCCAAGCTCCTTATATCCGGACAGATCAATGTCGTCCCCGATGGTCTTTGCGTCCAAAAAAACGATCTTCATACGATTTTCTCTCCATTCTTTCCGAAATCAAAAAGGCGGCAGGCAACTCTTCATCCTCAAAGGTTACCCGCTGCCTTTTCTAACTGTTCTATAACTTCCAGTTACCATGCAAAATTATTTGTTTATTCGATGCTAAAACGATACAGCGTCTTGCTCTCATACGGCACACCGGTATCAAATACTGGTGTGACAAAGTTCGGCTCGTTGATCGAGTTCGGGAAATACTGTGTCTCTAAGCAGAATGCTCCCTGATCCGGATAGGAAGCGTTTCCCTTTCCGACCTGTCCGGCGATTCCGTTTGCAGAGTATAACTGCACGCCGAGGCAATCGGTATATACATCCATGCGGATACCAGACTCCTTTGAATATGCATACGCTGCATGCTCCATTCCGTCTCCGGTTCTATCGATCGCGAAGTTGTGATCGTAACCACCGCTGTAACCGATCTGCTCATGGTCTGCTGCGATGTCCTGACCGATCGGCTTCTCGCTGCGGAAATCAAACGGGGTTCCCTCCACCGGAAGGATCTCTCCGGTCGGGATAGACTTCTCATTCTGCACTGGTGTGTAGCCTGAAGCGTTGATGCAGAGCATCTGGTCGAGCACCTTGCCGGATGCATGACCACTCAAATTAAAGTAGCAATGGTTTGTCATATTGAATACGGTCTTCTGGTCAGCCACCGCATAGTAAGAAATTGCGAAATCATTGTCCTCTGTCACTTCAACTGTAACACGGACAGTCGCATTTCCCGGATATCCCTCTTCCAGATCCGGGCTCTTATACTCGAAAACGATCTTGGAATCGTTCTGCTCTGCCACGTTCCAGATCACTCTCGCAAGTGAATGTGCGCCGCTGTGCAGATTATTGCCACGGTCGTTGTTCTCAAGCTCGTAAACCTTTCCGTCTATCGTGATCTTGGCATCTGAGATACGGTTGCAGTTGCGCCCGATGGTTGCCCCAAAGTAGCACAGATTCTTCACATAACCGCTCACGTCATCATAGCCTAACACGACGTCGCGTACTTTTCCTTCTTTGTCTTTTACAAATATGGAAACAATCGTCACTCCGAAATCTGTCACAGCAACTGACATTCCCTTGCTGTTCGAGATGGTATACAGTGATGCTTCCTGTCCGGATGTAATTGTTCCAAAAGCCTTTTTATTCATAAAGCAACCTCCCGTTGTTGTCTTTGTCTGCCTAAATTCTACTTCTTTTCATGAATATTGTAAAGAAATATTAAAAAATGCCGATAAATAATGTAGCTCAGGGTATGCATATTTCATTGCAGGGAGGCAGGATTATGGCAAAGGTATCCAGCGGTGTCACACTTACCGCAGATTTTTATCTGAACAATTTTTATCAGGCAAACCGCAGCGCCAAGAAGGCATCAGAGCGGAGCAAGCTTACCACCAACGAGCTATCCTACGAGGATGCCCGCGCACTCAAACGTGCCGTAGGCAAACTCGATTCCTACGATTTTTCCGATGAGGAGAACATCGAGAATATTTACAGTACCATAAAGGCGTTCGCTGACACCTACAACAACACGCTGACCTCCAGCGCCAAGAGCGATAACTCGGATCTGTCCAAGTATTCCCGCCAGTTGAAAAGTCTCGCGACGAAATACAGCGATGATCTGAAAAATGTCGGGATCACGGTTGAGAAAAACGGTACGCTTTCCGTCAACGAGAATCTGCTCAAGACCAAGAGCATCGATACGCTAAAGAGTACCTTCACCAAGGACGACAGCCGCTTTATCTCCAAGACCAGCTCCATCGCACGCAAGTTAAAGAGCAACACCTACGATGCGCTGTATCAGGAGATGACCGGAAACGGTGGTCTTATCAACATCATACTGTAAAATGTCCGGCGTTATCTATGCCTGCTTTATGCAAGCGCAGATAACGTCTTTTCTATATCCTCTCTCTTGGCGTTTACGCTTCCCTGGATCATGGCATCACTTCCGCCGCCGCGCGCCATCAGGCTCTGCCGCATCTCATTTGCGATTTCTTTGCAGGAAATATTCTGGCTACCAATAATATAATTGTAACCCTCCTCATCACTGCCGTTGAAGAACGCACAGATCCCCTCATGCGCCTTCACCAGACGGTTGATAGCGTTTCGCATTGCGTTTGCGTCCATTCCGCGGTCAAACACGATCACGTTCTTCTGCTCCGCCGGAATTGCCGTAAGCTTGCACTCCATCAGCTCCTGCTTTGCGGACGCAAGCTGGGATTTTAAGGATTGATTTGCCGCCTTTTGCTTGGCAACGTTATCGACAAGCATCTCCTGTCCGCAGGTGAGCAGACCGGACAGCTCCGTGATGACTTTTGCCTTCTCACGGAATGCCTCTAACGCGCGGAATCCGCACAACATACTGATCCGCACGCCGCCCTTATAATTCTGTAAGGTCATGACCTTGAGCATTCCGATCTCGCCCGTGCGGTGAACGTGCGGCGCACAGCAGGCGCAGACATCGTAGCCCGGAATCGTGACGATACGCACCTGTCCCTCGATCTCGATCTTGCTGCGGTAATCCAGCGCTGCCAGTTCTTCCTTTGTCGGATAGGTTACCTCCACCGCAATGTTCGCTGCGATTGCTTCATTTACCCGGTACTCGATCTGTGCGACCTGCTCCTCCGTCAAAACACCGTCAAAATCCATCGTGACGATCTGGTTGCTCAGATGAAAGCCTACATTATTATAACCGTATGTTTTATGTACGATGCCGGAGAAGATATGTTCCCCGGAATGCTGCTGCATATTGTAAAAACGGTGCTTCCAGTCGATTTTTCCGGATACCGCCGTACCCGGTTCTATATAGGAAGCTACCGTGTGGTAGATAACCTCCTTTTTGATCTGTACGTCAAGCACCTCGATTCCGTTTATCGTTCCGCAGTCCGGGCTCTGCCCTCCCTCCTCTGGGAAGAAAAGCGTCCGGTCGAGAACAAGCCGGTAGGTGGTTTTGTCATCCTCCGTCACACTTTCACAGCTTATCGCAGTGGCGGTAAACTCTGTTGCATACGCATCATTATCAAATAAACGAATGGTTGCTGCCTCCATGTTTTTGTCTCCTTTTTGTCCATTTTCCTCAATTATACACTTTCCTAAGCTTTTCTTAAGGATTTTCTAATGAATTTTATAATTTTTTTCTAATCTGTCCAAACTTATGTCACATTTACATTGTATAGTAATACCTGTAAACAACAAATGGTATACATCATTCATTTGGTTTACATAATTCCCTTTTTTTAATTTTTTCATAACTTAACTCCTCGAAAAGGACCGGTACCCGCCGGTTCTTTTTGATTGTCAAAATATCTAAATGCACAGCAACAGATTTCTGGCTTATTTTCTCATACTTTATCGTGATAAATTGTGCTTTCCCATGTGCACGCGTATAATAGGGATCAGATAAAATGCCGGCTGCAGGAGCTTTGCCTGTCGCCCGCTGCTTATACTTTTCAACAGAAAGTGAGAATGATAAATGAAAACTGAATGGAATTTGGACATTATCTACAAGGGACTTGACGATCCTGCCTATGAAGCAGACGTGAAGGCATTCGAGGAGGCTGGCGCAAAAATGCGTGATCTTGTGGCAAAAGCCCCATCTCTGCCGGAGCAGGAGCGCATAGAATCCATCCTTCGCTGCATGGAGGATTACACACAGCTATTTTCCCGTCTCAGTCTTTATCAGGGACTTCGCCTCTCTGTCAACACAGAGGACGGCGCAATGATGGCGCAGGAGAACCGTCTAATGAAGATCTACTCCGAGAACGCTGCAAGCACCACTGCTGCACAGCGCATCATCGGTTCCGTCAAGGATGTCGATGCACTCGCTGCAAAGAGCGATCTGATCCGCGATTACCGCTATCTGATCTTAGACACGAAAAAGCAGTGTTCACATTTACTTTCCAACGAGGAGGAGGCTATGATCTCCGCTATGGATATGACCGGTGGCAGTGCATGGAGCACCTTACAGTCTTACATGACCTCCACCGTAAAGGTCGATTACGAGGGAAAGCAGGTTACCTTATCCGAGATCCGCAACCTTGCGTACAACCCGGATGAAAAAGTCCGCAAAGCCGCTTATGAGGCAGAGCTTGCCTGCTATGACAAGATCGCTGACTCCATCGCATTTGCGCTCAACAACATCAAGAACCAGGTAACCATGCTCTCTGCCAAAAAGGGCTTTGAATCCCCGCTGGCACGCACACTGGAGCAGGCGCACATGTCCCGCGAGACCTTGGATGCCATGATGTCCGCGATCGAAGAGTATCTGCCTGTTTTCCGCAAATACTTAAAGAGCAAGGGCGAGAAGCTCGGACACAAGAACGGACTTCCTTGGTATGACCTGTTTGCTCCGCTCGGCAAGTCCGACAAGACTTACAGCCTCGAAGAGTGCCGCGATTACCTGTTAGAGTGCTTCGGCACACTTACCCCGGATATGGCAGCCATGATGAAGGAAGCCTTTGAAAACGAATGGATCGATTTCTATCCGAGAAACGGCAAGCAGGGCGGCGCATTCTGCGCAGGTGTCTTTGACCACAAGCAGAGCCGTATCCTTACCAACTATGACGGAACCTTCGGCGCGATCGACACGCTCGCACATGAGCTCGGACACGCATTCCACAACCGCCAGATCGAGAACGAGCGCCCATTGAATCAGGACTACCCGATGCCGGTTGCCGAGACCGCTTCTACCTTTAATGAGGTACATCTCGGACAGTACGCATTGAAGAAGGCTGCAAGCGACGAGGAGCGCCTTGCCCTCTTAGAGAGCGACCTTCGTGAAAAGACACAGTGCGTTGTGGATATCTATTCCCGTTATCTTTTCGAGACTGCCGTATTTGAGCAGGCACAGAGCCGCTTTTTGATGGCAGATGACCTTAAGGAGATCATGCTCGACAGCCAGCGCAAGGCTTACGGAGATGGTCTCGATAGCGACTATATGCATCCGTATATGTGGGCATGCAAGAGCCACTATTACAGCTCAGGCTTGAGCTTCTACAACTTCCCGTATGCTTTCGGTAACCTGTTTGCACAGGGACTTTACGCTTTGTACTTAGAGCAGGGCGATGCATTTATCGCCAACTACAAGGAAATGCTCCGCACCACCTCTGTCCACTCTATCGAGGAGGACGGCGCACAGCTTGGCATTGACTTAACCAGCAAGGAATTTTGGAAGAACAGTCTGCAGATGGTCGCAGATGAAATTGAAGAGTTCTGCAAGTTATAAAATGTGAGGTTATCGATATGTCAGTCAGCAATCATAGAAAACAACTTTTAGATACCATAGCGGATGACAGCATTGTCATCTGCTATTCCGGTCAGTTGGTACACACCAACGAGGACGACTACTACTATCCGTTCGAGGTCAACAGCCAGTTCTTCTGGCTGAC
>CAVDTR010000048.1:0-13157 GCA_963612015.1 Lachnospiraceae bacterium
TTAGTTACCACCAAATCGAAGTTCATGGAATCAACCATGGCTACTTCTTAGGAGGACCCCGTTATATCCATTTAACTAAGGAGACAAATGCCGTATTTTCGGGCTTTTCAGCTCTTTTGGCTCCGGCTGCCATATCTATGAATTCAACCACTCTTGTGATGAATTTCCATTGTATCTTATTTTGACATTCAGGTCAATCCCTGTTGGAATCGAACTCTGACTTATCACTTTCCAACTTCCATAAGTCTCAACCATGATTGAACCTTAGGAGGACCCCGTTATATCCATTTAACTAAGGAGACAAATGCCGTATTTCCGGGCTTTTTCGACCCTTTGGCTCCGACTGCCATCATTTATAATTCTATCACTTCTGTGATGAACTATCCAGTACTTATCTCTTCTGATTTTTCAGATTTCGCTTCCTCAATGACCCTAGAACGCTACCCTTTTTCTTCAAAAGGGGTCCGCCATGGTTCTACCTTAGGAGGCGCTTGTTATATCCATTTAACTAAGAGAACATATACCGTATTCGAGGCTCGCGTCCTAGGCTACGGTTGCCATATATAAACGCGATCACTTTTGTGATGCGTTCCTATTGTATCGTATTTCGGTGTGCTCGTCAATGTTGTACGCACATAATCTGAGACCTATTTTTAAAACCGCTTGCCGGAAAAGTGCCGGCAC
The DNA here is from genome assembly GCA_963612015.1 of Lachnospiraceae bacterium. Lineage (GTDB taxonomy): Bacteria > Bacillota > Clostridia > Lachnospirales > Lachnospiraceae > Roseburia. The sequence continues at coordinate 685 of CAVDTR010000048.1, forward strand.
ATCACCGGACAGGCACACCTTTTTGTCTGTTACAGACAGACACTTCCCTGCATCCAGACATTGCCCTTGAAACGTCTGCCAATCTGCGGCTCGCCAATCAGATCCTTCGCGTTGATGCAGACATCGAAGAGAATATCGTTGCACTCGACTTTCATCTTGTAGATTTCATCTCCGGAAAGCTTATTCCGGCACTGCGCAATGTCGACGATCTCGCCAAGGATCGCGTACTGGTCGCTCTCCACACCATACGGCATAAACGACGTCGTCACAATACTTAGAATATCTTCGTGCAGCACACGCTTCGAGATCAGCGAGTAGGTATCCATATCCTCAAGCGTCAGGCTCTCGATCGCGTCCTCGTCTCCCTCTCTGGCTTTGGCGATCAACTGGCTTCTGTCCTTGTAATCGTAATCGGGTGTGTTCTTTTTCTCGCGCTTTTCAACTGGAAGAACAATCCTTCCATCTGTAGAAAGTGCGGAAAGTCTCGCGCCGTTGATCGGTGCCTTGCGCTGAAGCTGGCATTCCGCCAGATAGTCCGCGACATTCTGCATATAAAAAATAAGCGTCACGCCTAGATTCATCTCATCACAGATCCCTGCGTAAGATTCCTTCTCCGCGTGCTTCTGAACCTCGATGCACTCCTGCGTCGTGAGCGTGGTAGCATCGAAAAACGGATAATAATAATCCATCTGGAAACGGTCATCCTCATCGTATGAACCGCACACCTTTATACCTATACCCGGAGCGAACTCTTTTAACATCTCAACAAATTCGTTTCCCTCCGAATCCTTTGTAACCTTCATAACATCGGGATGTTCTATGATCTCGCTTAGGATGATCTCAAGATCCTTTTTGCGGATATCCGAAAATCCGATGGTTCTAAGGAACTTATGCACGTTCCTTCCTCCTTTAATTGGACAAAATATATTTGTGAGCGATCCCCCACAACAAACATTGTTATATTCTACATGAATTTTTCCGATTGTACAACCGATAGATCAGAAAACGATCCTGACAATCGGTTTTTCCGGATCATTGGTCTGCTCGATCACAATACCTGTCTGCTGATCTTCTACGACAACAGTTGTGCCAACCGGATACACAGCGACCATCGCTACAAGCATCTGGGCTATTTTCTTATCATAGACTGTCCCTGTGCCCTGCCTTATCTGCTCAATCGTATATCAAACATTTGTTCGATTGCATTTCATTCCGGAAATCATGCAGTCAAACGCATCGCACACCTGAACAATCCTGTACTCGGTTTCCTTCATTCGCTGGTGCATCAGAAAACCGCTCCCGTCCGCTCTCTCATGGTGCGACAGTATGATCTTGCGGCTGATATCGGAAATCCGCGGCTCAGCCTCCACCGCAGAATAACCGAGGATTGTATGTTTCTTATACTCAAAAACCGCCGCCGGTGTCCCGGGCTCCATATCCTTATTCTCATAAGGAACCGTGATGTATCGGATTCCGATGTCATGCAGAAGGCAGCCGATTGCAAGATAAAAAAGCTGCTGCTCATCAAACTGCAACTTTTTAGTGATCAACAGGGAAAGCAGTGTGACCATAATCGTATGCTCGTACAGGTCTGCCTCCCGCGGTTCAAGATCGTATACAATATTCTCCGGAACGTCCTTGATTTCACGCACAAGCTCATTTGCGATCACTTCAAATTTTTTCATTGAAAAATCCGCATGATAGATGTGCTGCTCCATCAGGCGTTTTACTTTATTTACCATTGTACCCAATTTTTCCGAATTCATAATCGGGTGCGGTATCTCAAACGATCGATAAGGATCTTCGATTTTCAACGATACGATACCGAATGACTTTATGAGCGGAACATAATCTTCCCTGATCACGGCACCCGCCGGAATCAGAATATCATCCTGCTCATTTTTGATTGCCTCGGCGAGAATTTCTCCTCCACGTATATCATCAATCGAAATAATCCTCATAATCGTTCTCCATTGTTATTTTTGGGAAGACTTATTTTCTTCCATTGCCATCTCTAAGGCTTCCTTTTCCTCGTCTGCCAAAACAATAATGGAATTACCGTCAATAATTTCTTTGATATAGGTGTAGCAACCCTCTCTGCTGTGAACGGCATTCATAACAAATCCGTCGTTCGTCTCATTCAAAAGAGCAAGGGAAAAGCTGAGCTTTCCTCCCATCTCATGAAACGCATCATACTTCACAAGACCGACCTTCTGGAATGTGCTCTTCATATTTGCAAAAATCTTCTTGATGTTCTTCTCATTTGCAGAGTTGGCTGCCATCAATGTATCTACCTGATCCAGTCTCTTGATCAGGGTATCCTCCAAAGACTTTGCCGACTTTCCACTCATAAATATCTTATAGCGTTTTTTTAATGAATTGATTTGAGCTATATTCACGATCAGCAGGATCAAAAGGATCAGGGAAAAAACCGCTAATCCGATGATGATGTAATCGGAATCAAATCCAAGCATTTTTGAAATCATAGTTTCTCCTTTTATTTTCTTCTACATTGCATGTAATTTAAATAGTCTTTTATAACTATTTTTATGCATGAACGGTACGGATCAGATCAATGATGCGATCCAGTTCATCCTGTGAATAATACTCGATCTCCAGCTTTCCGCTTTTCTCATTCTTGGCGTTAATGCAGACCTTTGTGCCGAGGATTCCCTTCATCTGCTCCTCAAGATCCTTATAAATTGCCTCGATCTTTGGATCAAGCTTCTTCTCCGGCTGCGGTGCATTCTTTTTTTCGTTCTGAAGATTCTTCACAAGTTTTTCGGTATCACGCACGCTCAGCTTTTCATCAAAAATCTTCTGTGCAGTGATGTACTGCTTTTCCGGATCTTCGATTCCGATGATTGCACGCGCATGACCGGTGGTAAGCATCTCATCAATGACCATCTGCTGTACGCGGTCATCCAGTTTCAGCAAACGCATCGCGTTGGTTACAGCAGTTCTACTCTTGGAAACACGCTCTGCTACTTCGTCCTGCTTCAGATTAAATTCTGTGAGAAGCCGCTTATAAGCCAGCGCTTCTTCAATCGGGTTTAAGTCCTCTCTCTGAATGTTCTCAATCAAAGAGATCTCCATAATTTCCTGCTCAGTTAACTGCTTAACAATAACAGGAACTTCTTTAATACCTGCTAACTTGGCAGCTCTCCATCTTCTCTCACCGGCGATGATCTCATAGTAATCATCTCTCTTCTGAACCAAAAGTGGCTGCAAAACACCAAACTGCTTGATGGACTCTGATAATTCTAACAGAGCATCCTCGTCAAATTTCTTTCTTGGCTGATCGCGGTTCGGCTCTACTTTATTGATATTCATCATCGTTGCATCTGTTCCCGGTTCTTTTGTCTCTGCAACTTTTGCCGTGCCCGGCTTGTTTACCTTATCTGCGATCAGTGAATCTAAACCTTTTCCCAATCCATTCTTCTTTGCCGACATATTAAATATCCTTTCTATCGATGATTTCTTGTGCCAAATTGCGATAACTCTCTGCTCCAGCAGACTTGTTATCGTACATGTTTATCGGTAATCCGTAAGATGGAGCTTCCGCCAAACGGATATTTCTAGGAATCATAGTGTTGTAGATCTTGGTATCAAGATTTTCTTTTACATTCTCTACAACCTGATTTGATAAATTGGTTCGGATATCGTACATCGTAAATACAACACCCTCAATCTGAAGCTTCGGGTTCAAACGTTCCTGTACAAGATTGATGGTATGGATCAACTGGCTCAATCCTTCCAATGCGTAATACTCACACTGAATTGGAACAAGAACCGTATCTGCTGTTGTCATTGCATTTACTGTCAACATGTTCAAAGACGGAGGACAGTCAATAATGATAAAATCATAATCATCTCTTATGTAATCAACCGCAGTCTTTAAAATGTATTCCTTATTGTTAATTCCCAAAAGTTCGATTTCCGCTCCCGCCAGATTTACATTGGAAGCCATGATTTTCAGATTATCAACGACGGTTTTCTGGATACTCTCGTTGATGGAACATTCGTCCAGCATCAACTCATATACTGTATTCTCTATTTCGTTTTTATCAACTCCGAGTCCACTCGTCATATTCCCCTGTGGATCTAAATCGATTGCTAAAACTTTCTTACCTTTTTCTGCAAGACATGCAGCTAAATTGATAGAAGTTGTTGTCTTTCCGACTCCACCCTTCTGGTTTGCTATTGCTATAATTCTTCCCATTTCTATTCCTTTCTTAGTCCTACTTTGATGAAAAAACGGGTGCTTTTTCACATATTTTACTCTCTAAATTTATGCTCAATCATTATAACACGTTCCCATTTTTAATGCTATAGGCAAAAATGTTTCACGTGAAACATGTACCTACGTTTTTTCAAAATCTTGTATTCAAAATTTTCGTCTTAAACTAAATCTTGTGGAATCTTCCGTGAAAAAAATATTTATTTTTTATGTTTCACGTGAAACATTGTATGTTCACTTAGCTATATTCAAGAGGAATACCGATTGACATATTTTATACATGAATTTTAGTATTTTGAGTTTAATTATAGAATTCATAATAGATGGTTTTACTATTGTACAGAAAAGAATGATAGAAAAAGACAGTCACAAATAAAAAGGTGGCAATCAATAGATCACCACCTGATAAGTTTCTTTTCGTTCAGACAAGAAGTAGTATCTCCATAATAAACTCACCAAATTAGAAAACCTTAATAAGATTATTCCGAATTGCAAAAACTGCAGCCTGCGTACGATCTGTCACCTCAAGCTTTTTGAAAATATTGGAAACATGATTCTTAACGGTACGCTCACTGATCTCCAGCTTCTCCGCAACTTCCTTATTGTACATTCCGATAGCAAGAAGTTTTAAAACCTCCAGCTCTCTGCGCGTAAGAGAGTCGATCTTCTTCTCATCCTCATTGCGCTCCAGCCTCTTTGCATTTAGTGCTGGAATCAGGCTAGGCTTGATATAAGTCTTCCCATCCATGATCGCACGGATTGCCTTTTTCAGTTCTGCTGACTCGGAATCCTTCAGAACATATCCGTTGATACCGATGTCAACTGCCTTCATCAGATATTCCGTCTCATTATGGACAGTCAGTACCAGCACCTTGACCTTTGACTTGCGCGCCTTCAACTCCTTTAATACATCAAGTCCGTTCATGTTTGGCATATTGATATCCAACAGTAAAATGTCTGGCTTGTATACATCCAACTTGTCAAGACAATCCCTGCCGTCGACCGCCTCTGCGATTACCTTGAAATCATCGTCCAATTCCAATAAACTTTTCAATCCCTCGCGAATCATAGAATGATCGTCTGTGATCATAATACTAATTGCCATTGCATTCTCCCCCCTTATGCCTTTGGTACTTTTATCGTTATATGAAATCCTTTGCCCGGCTGTGATTCAAACTGGGTGTCACCGGATAACAGATAGATTCTTTCTTTCATAATAGAAAGACCAAATCCGGAATTGTCTTCACGTGAAACATCCTGTATGGATGACAGGTCTATGCCTTTTCCATCATCGTCGATATTGAGCTGCACATAATCCGGATAATAAGTAAACAGGATATCAACCTTGGAAGCCTCCCCATGTTTGACCGCATTAGAACATGCCTCCTGGATCACCCGGAGTAAAGTAAGCTCGGTCACACTATTCAAAGTGTACGGCTCACCATTTATCTTGTAAGAAAATGATGTACTTGAACTACTGCACAGCTTATCAAGATAACGATCCAATGTCACATCAAAACCGATATCGTCAAATGACATCGGACGAAGATCATAGATCATATTTCTGGTGTCATTGATGACATCGTGCAAAATCTTGTTAAGCGATGACAGCTCCAGCTTGCAACGTATCGGATCAACGTCCATCAGCTTTATACAAAGCTCCGATTTATGTACGAGTGATGTCAAGTTCTGCACCGTGGAATCGTGCAAATCTCTTGCGATCCGCTGCCGCTCACGTTCCTGTGTCACAAGAATTGAAAATCTGTCCTCCCCGGACGAAGGATCCGTGTGATTGACAAAACTTTTTGCGACCTTGATCACGCTGTTCGTCTCATTCAGCTTACAGGTATTTTCCGAAATTCTGACTCGCAGATCCGTCAGCGCATCCTCCAGAGACTTCTGCTCCTTTGAAAGCTCCTCAATTTTTTTCTTATTATATCCGTTGACCTCGCGCGGAGTAAATGAAGCGTAATTCGGATCATTCGTCTCCTCCAACAACTGGATCATTCTCATATTCTCTTTGAAATGATTTTGAAGATCAATCTCCTGTTCCTTTAAAGATAACTGCTCTTCCAACAGATCATTTCTTATCTTTTCCAGAAATTCATTTACCATAAAATCTCCGCAAACATACGTTCAAGTAATATATTACTAAAGTACCATTACAGTATAAAACATTTTTCAGATAAAGAAAAGAAATAAATAAAAATATTTGTATATAAGGGAAAAATTGTCTATAATAATAAAAAAGAGATATGGGAGGTTTCTATGAAGAAAAATACAAAATGCTTTTTATTCCTGACAACCGCAACAGTTGCCGGAATGTATGCATATAACAAATTTGTTGCATCCTCCGCCACAAGAAAAAATCTACTCACCACAAAAGATGGCGATTTTTATGATTGGAAACAGGGAAAGGTTTTCTACGCGAAGCAAGGCAGCGGCTCTCCAATTCTGTTGATCCACGACATCAACCCAGCAAGCTCCTCTTATGAATGGAACCGCGTCATTAAGAGACTGGAGAAAAATCACACGGTTTACACCATCGATCTGCTTGGATGCGGTCGCTCCGAGAAACCGCAGATTACTTACACAAATTACCTTTATGTGCAGCTTATCACCGCTTTCATAAAGGATGTCATCAAGGATAAGCCGGATATTGTTGCTTCAAACCTCTCTGCGTCCTTCGTGATCATGGCGAACAACATTGACAAAGATCTGTTCAACAAGATCATTTTCATCAATCCGGTTTCCGTCAAGAAGTTAGAGATCGTTCCGGATGATATTTCCAAGTGCAAGCAGCGCATTTTCGAGCTGCCGCTCATCGGTACATTCATCTACAACATCTTGTCCAATCCGGTCCACATTGACCGCAACTTCCGCAATAAGTATTTTGCGAAAACAAATCTGATCTCATCAAAGATGGAAGATGTCTACTATGAATCTGCACATCTCGATGACAGCAAGGGCAAGTACCTCTACTCAAGCCTTCTTGGCAACTATGTGAACATCAATATCGCACATGCGCTCAAGAAGATCGACCATCCGGTGTACCTGATTGGAAGCAGAGGAATCAAAAATAATATTCACATCTTAGAGGAGTACCGCAAGCTCAACTCCAAGTTCGAGATCTACATGACCTCCAACAGCAACCTTTATCCGCAGCTTGAATCTCCGGAAAATGTTGCAACACTCATCAACCTCATCCTAAAGCAGGATGAGGCATAGCAGAAAATCAAAAAGATGCCACTTACTGATACATATAAATATCGTGATGTGGCATCTTTTTTTTAATAATTTCGAAAATTACAACGGCTTCTTTGACGGTGTACCCGCTTTTCTCGGATACTGCTTCGGTGTTGGCTTGATCTTGTCGATCATGACAAATGCGCGCCCGGATTCCCCGATGGAAAATTTCTTAACGCCGGAAAGCTTTCCACCAAGTACCGCGATTGCATGCTTCGCTACGGAAACCTCCTCATCACATTCGCCGGACTTGTAGGAGATAAACTTTCCTTCAACCTTCACAAACGGAATGCAATACTCGGACAACGTAGACAAATTTGCAACCGCGCGGGACACACACAGATCATAGGATTCCCTGTGATTCTTATCTGCTGCAAGTTCTTCCGCTCGTGAATGTATTGCGCGGATATTTTTTAACTGTAACGCATCAATCACTTCCTGCAAAAAAAGAATACGTTTGTTGAGCGAATCTGCAAGTGTGATGTCAAGCTCTGGGAAAACAATCTTGAGAGGGATACCCGGAAAACCGGCACCCGTTCCCATATCGAGGATCTTACACTTTTTCGTCAGATCATATTCCTTTGCAAGCGATACACTGTCGATGAAATGCTTCTCGATCACCTCATCAAATTCTGTGATTGCTGTGAGGTTCATCACCTTATTTTTTTCCACAAGCATTTCATAATACTGAATAAACTGTTTGCACTGCTCCTCCGTCAAAGTGACAGAGAACTCTTCCATGCCTTTTTTCAAACGATCTAAATTATATTCCATCTATTCTTCTCCATTTAACTGATAAAACAGATCCGGATCGGTATACTTAAGCTGCTCCAGATAAACCAGGATAACCGAAACATCCGCAGGGGTTACACCGGAAATACGCGAAGCCTGTCCAATCGACAAAGGCTGCAGATCATTGAGCTTCTGTCTTGCCTCGATGCGAAGTCCGGATATCTGCGCATAATCAAAATTAACCGGTAGTTTTTTCTTCTCAAGCTTTTTAAAATGCTCGACCTGCTTGATCTGGCGGCTGATATATCCGTCATACTTGATCAGGATATTGACCTGCTCCCTCACGCCTCTCGGAAGTTCTGGGCGCTCCGGATCGATCGGCGCAAGCTTCTCATAATCAAGCTCCGGACGACGTATCAGCTCCGTGAGCAAAATTCCGTTGGAAAGAGGAATACTCTCATAGGAAATTAAAAGCTCCTGCACTTTTGCATTCGCACCGATATGCACATGGCTGACACGCTCAATCTCCTCTTTGATAAATTCTTCCTTTTTGCAGACAGAATCGTATCTTTCCTTGGAGATTAGTCCAACCTCATAACCTCTCTTTGTCAGACGCAGATCCGCGTTGTCCTGACGAAGCAGCAGACGATACTCCGCGCGGGAAGTCATCATACGGTACGGCTCATGCGTTCCCTTTGTCACAAGATCATCAATCAACACGCCAATATAAGCCTCAGAACGATCTAAAATCAAAGGTTTCCGCTTTAAAATCTTACAAGCGGCATTTATTCCGGCTACCAGCCCCTGACATGCAGCCTCCTCATAACCGGAGCTTCCGTTGAACTGACCACCGCTGAACAGACCATGGATCTTTTTAAATTCAAGTGTAGCGTAAAGCTGTGTCGGATTGATGCAGTCATACTCAATCGCATAAGCGTTGCGCACAATGCGGACATTCTCCAGTCCTGGAAGCGTCCTGTACATCTCATGCTGCACATCCTCCGGCAGGGAAGATGACATTCCTCCAATGTACATCTCATTCGTGTGAAGTCCCTCCGGCTCAATAAAGATCTGATGACGATCCTTATCTGCAAAACGCACCACCTTATCCTCGATGGAAGGGCAATAGCGTGGTCCCGTTCCCTCGATCACACCCGCATAGATCGGAGAGCGATCCAAATTGTTGCGGATAATCTCATGCGTCTTTTCATTCGTATAGGTAAGCCAGCAGGAAACCTGTTCCTTCTGGATCGACTTTGGATCTGTCGTGAAGGAAAACGGTACGATCTCCTTGTCACCGAACTGCTCCTCCATCTTGGAAAAATCAATACTGTTCTTATCCACCCGAGCAGGCGTTCCCGTCTTGAAACGGTACATTTCGATTCCATGAGCAATCAGGGAATCCGTCAGATAATTTGCAGCCTGAAGTCCGTTCGGTCCGGTGTGTGTGATCAGCTCGCCTGTCAGGCATCTTGCACGCAGATATGTTCCGGTACAAAGTACGACTGCCTGACAATGATAGGTCGCACCCGAAACGGTATGTACGCCCACGATCTTCTGTGCATCGTTTTCTTCTTCTGTGATGATCTCGGCTACCTCTGCCTGCCGGATCGTAAGATGTGGTGTATCTTGCAATGTCTGGCGCATTGACATGCTATAATCCGCTTTATCTGCCTGTGCGCGGAGAGAATGTACAGCCGGACCTTTTGACTTATTGAGCATCTTTGACTGGATGAAAGTCTTATCAATATTCTTACCCATCTCGCCGCCCAAAGCATCAATTTCACGGACAAGATGTCCCTTTGAGCTGCCTCCGATGTTCGGATTACACGGCATCATGGCAATACTGTCGACGCTCACCGTAAAAATGATTGTCTCAAGACCAAGCCTTGCACATGCAAGCGCCGCCTCACATCCAGCATGTCCCGCACCCACGACAACCACGTCATAAGTCTCTTCCAGCTTGTTGCGATTTGTTACAATATGTGTGTTGTTGTTTTCTGAAACACTATCAGACATTGGATTTATCCTCTTTCTTAAATTTAGATTTATTTTCCCATACAGAATTTGGAGAAGATCTCATTGACCAGATCATCCTCCAAAGACTCTCCAATGATCGTACCCAAAGACGTGTAAGCGTTCATCAGATCAATCGAATAGAAGTCCTCCGGCATCCCATCTTCGATACTTTGCATGACAAGACGAAGGCTGTCGCCCGCATCCTGCATCGCATTTTTCTGACGGATGTTCGTGATATAAATTTCATCATTGAAAGAAATATCCCCCGCGAAAAACAGATCCTTGATCGACTGTTCGAGCTGGTCAAGTCCAATTCCTTCTTTTGCAGAGAATGGAATCATAACCGTATCGATCATAGCTGCGATCTCCTGCTCTGTCACGACCGGAGCAAGATCAGATTTATTCAACAGGATGATTGCCTTTTTCTCTTTTAAAAATTCAATGATCTGCATATCATTCTCATCGAGTGCCGTTGACGAATCAATCACATACAGGATCAGATCTGCATCACTTGCATACTCCTTCGCCTTGTTGACTCCGATCTGTTCCACATAATCGGAAGTGTCACGGATGCCTGCAGTATCGATCAGGTTCAAGGTAATTCCATTTAAGTTGATCTGCTCCTCCAGAACATCGCGTGTTGTTCCGGCAATGTCCGTCACGATTGCGCGGTCTGATCCAACAAGCAGATTAAGCAGCGATGATTTTCCGGCATTCGGTTTTCCTACAATTACAGTCTGGATTCCTTCTTTTAACATACGTCCATTATCCGATCTTGCCAGAAGCTTCGCGATATTGTTGCTGCACTCCTCTACGATACCATGCAGCTTTTCCGGATAACCGTCCAGAGAAACATGTTCCGGATCGTCCAGTGCAGATTCAATAAACGCGATTTCATGAATGAGCTTTCCACGAATATCCGTAATGTCATTTCTGACTGATCCCTTTAACTGACTGAGCGAACTTTTTAGCGCGAACTCATTCTTGGACTGTATCACATCAATGACAGATTCCGCTTGCGTCAGATCGATCCTTCCATTCAAAAATGCACGCTTCGTGAACTCACCCGGTTCCGCCGGTCTTGCACCATACTTGATGACCGTCTCCAAAATACGTTTCATGACATACACACCGCCATGACAATCGATCTCGATGCTATCCTCTTTCGTATAAGAATGCGGCGCACGCATCAAAAGAACCATGACCTCATCGATCACCTGATCCCCATCACAGATATATCCGTAATGAATCGTATGCGTCGGACATTCACTCAATTTTTTATTCTGATTAGTTGAACGATAAATGCGGTCAATAATCGCAAAAACATCATCACCACTGATCCGGATAATTCCGATACCGGATGGACTCATCGCTGTTGCAATCGCCGCGATCGTATCTGATTTCATACTCTCACCTATCCCAGACAAAACTTATTCACTGCGCAAGCAAACTTACGCTCATTCTATAATAAACTACTTTTCCTCAATAATCCACAAAAAACTATCGTTTTCCACAACTCTACCCTACCATCCACCCTTCCTACATCTTTTCCTACCCACTTTCCACTCCATTAGCACTTACTCTTCTCCTAATCATTTCCACTTTCCGATATACACCTTGGCATTATCTTATACACAACTAATACCCCCTGCATCTGCTGCCTTGGTATTTTTCAAAATACTTTATACATTTTCATCTATCAGACTTTCATCTATATACAATCTTTAAATTACATTGGCTATTCCTCTTTTTGAAAAAAGCATTCGCACAAAAATTACTGTAATTCTCTCAACCCGCTTTACAGTGAATGTGTTGTGTCTTCTATTGGCTTTGACACTCCTAGCTTGTCTGTCCGCGAACAGACAAGCAGGAGTGCTCAAACCTTTAGAAGACATAACTTATAACAAAACTGTAAAGTGAGTTGAGTTAGAATTACGCGATTTTTGCGCATGCTATTCAAAAAAAGGGGTAGTCGATGCAACTAAAATATCGCATATAAATGATGAAAGTCTGATGAATGAAAATGCCCACACTATTCTAAAATACCAAGGCAGTCATGCAGGGGCAACTAATGTACAAATAAGATAATGCCAGGATACATATAAAAAAGTGGAAATGTCTAAGAATAAGATATGTCCGTGTGGATAAGTGAAAAGTGGTACAAAAAAGAGCACCCATAGTTGATCAGCCCCCTGTCAAGTAGACAAGTAAAAAATCTAAAATAAGTTTATAGATA
>CAVDTR010000049.1:0-13111 GCA_963612015.1 Lachnospiraceae bacterium
CCTGTACTAATCTTTTTTTGACTATGCCAAAAATTGGTCAAATCTTGGTCAAAACACCTTGACCAACTACATATTTTAGTACATCCAAGTGCTGAAACCCTTGATTTTACTGCATTCCTACTTATCAATAGACTTCATTGTCGGGAACAGCAGCACGTCCCTGATCGCCGGTGAATCGGTCAGCAGCATGACAAGTCTGTCGATCCCGTATCCAATACCGCCTGTTGGCGGCATTCCGATCTCAAGTGCGTTGAGGAAGTCCTCGTCGGTGTGCTCTGCCTCGTCGTCACCTGCGGCGGCGTTGGCATCCTGCTGGGCAAAACGCTCACGCTGGTCGATCGGATCATTGAGCTCGGAGTATGCGTTGCACATCTCCCAGCCGTTGCAGAACAGCTCGAAACGCTCTACCTTGGTCGGATCGGACGGCTTTTTCTTGGTCAGCGGAGAAATCTCGATCGGGTGATCCATAACGAAGGTCGGCTGAACGAGGTTGTGCTCTACATATTCCTCAAAGAAGAGGTTTAAAATGTCACCCTTCTTGTGGCGCTCCTCGTACTCGATGCCCTTTTCCTTTGCGAGAGCCTTAGCGGCTGCATCACCCGGCACCTGTGCCGGATCGTCGAAGTCGATGCCCGCATACTTCTTGACAGCCTCTGTCATGGTGATGCGCTCAAACGGCTTGCCAAAGTCGATCTCGATTCCATTGTAGGTGATCACGGATGAACCGTTTACCTTTTCTGCAAGATACTTGAACATGGACTCTGTCAGCTCCATCATACCGTAGTAATCGGTATATGCCTGATATAGCTCCATAAGGGTAAATTCAGGGTTGTGACGGGTATCGACACCCTCGTTACGATATACACGTCCGATCTCGAACACGCGCTCAAGTCCGCCGACGATCAGTCGCTTTAAGTAAAGCTCAAGAGAAATACGAAGCTTCACATCTTCATTCAATGCGTTGTAATGTGTCTCGAAAGGTCTTGCTGCAGCACCGCCCGCGTTGGAAACAAGGGTAGGTGTCTCAACCTCGATGAAGTCTCTTCCTGCAAGGAAGTTACGGATCTCACGAACGATCTGGGAACGCTTGATGAATACGTTCTTGCTGTCCTCATTCATGATAAGGTCAACGTATCTCTGACGATAACGCGCATCGGTATCGGTCAGTCCGTGGAACTTCTCCGGAAGCACCTGAAGACTCTTTGTAAGGAGTGTAAGCTCCTCTGCGTGGATAGAGATCTCACCCGTTTTTGTGCGGAACGCATATCCCTTTACGCCGAAAATATCGCCGATATCAGACTTTTTGAAATCTGCGTAGGCATCCTCGCCGATCACATCGCGTGCAACATACACCTGGATCTTGCCCTTTAAGTCCTGAATGTTGCAGAAAGAAGCCTTACCCATTACGCGCTTGAACATCATACGTCCGGCAATGCTTACCGTGATCGGGGATGCATCCATGATCGCGCGTCTCTCGTTATAATCGTTGTTAAGCACTTCCTTTGCTGCTACCTCGTCAAGTCCCTCTACGTCCGGGGTGACGCGACCTGCAAGAAGTTCATTCTCATGGTCGATATAGTTCTGCTTAACTTCATCTGAATGGTGTGTCACATCATACTTTGTGATCACAAACGGATCTTTGCCATTCTCCTGCAATGTCTGCAGCTTTTCACGGCGAACCTTCAAAAGCTGATTTGCATCCTGCTGTCCGCCATTGTTCTGTGTATTCGTATTCTCTGCCAATTTTTCTTCCTCTTATTCTTCTACGGATCTCTGGATCTCAAGTACCTTGTAGGTAAGTTCTCCAGCCTGTGTCTCAACGGTAACGGTATCTCCCACTTTCTTTCCGATCAGTGCTTTTCCGACCGGTGACTCGTTGGAGATCTTGCCCTTTAAGCTGTTTGCCTCGGTAGAGCCGACGATCTTGTACTCAAGCTCTTCGTCGAACTCGCAGTCTAAGATCTTGATCTTGCAGCCGATGCTGATCTTCTCAAGGTCAACCTCTTCCTCAACAACAACCTCAGCGTTCTTTAAGATCTTCTCGATCTGCTCGATACGAGCCTCAATGTCACGCTGCTCATCCTTTGCTGCATCGTACTCTGCGTTCTCGGAAAGGTCGCCCTGCTCACGTGCTTCCTTGATCTTCTGGGAAACCTCTTTACGCTTTACAACCTTTAATTCCTCTAATTCATCCTCAAGTTTTTTGAGACCTTCATAGGTCAAAATGTTTTTCTTATCCATGTTTTCTACCCTTCTCTTTATTTTTTTAACATTTGCTTTGTGATGTCACTATATAATACGCCTAATTTAACTATGGTATTATAGCGGATCGTCAACCCACTGTCAAGTAGCGCTTTTTCGCGCTTCGGTCGGCGTCTGATCATTCCTCTAAAATACCTCACCGTCCACCCAGCGTGTCAGCAGCTTCTCAAGCGCACTGTATGACTCGACTCCGTTGATCAGCTCGCGCAGTCTCGCGGAGTTCGGATAACCCGCGGTATACCAGGCAGCGTGCTTCCGTATCTCGCGGATGCCGATATATTCACCCTTGTATGCCTCCATCATCTGTGCATGACGCAGGATCATGGCTTCCACCTCATCGATCGATGGCTTTGCAAGCGGCTGTCCCGTCTCGAAAAAGTGCAATATCTGTTTAAAGATCCACGGGTTTCCCTGCGCACCGCGCCCGATCATAAAGCCATCGCATCCGGTCTGCTCCTGCATCGCGATCACATCCTCGGCATACAGCAGATCGCCGTTTCCGATCACCGGGATATGGACACTTTCCTTGACCTCCCGGATGATCTCCCAGTCTGCCTTCCCGGAGTAAAACTGCTCGCGGGTGCGCCCGTGTACTGCGACTGCAGTTGCACCGGATTCCTGTGCTATTTTCGCCATCTCCACGGCATTGACATGGTTTTCATCGAAGCCCTTGCGGATCTTTACCGTGACCGGTTTTTTGATCGCGCGGACGGTTTTTTCGATGATCTTTCCTGCAAGCAGCGGATTTTTCATCAGGGCGGAGCCCTCGCCGTTATTTACGATCTTCGGAACAGGGCAGCCCATGTTGATATCTAAGATGTCAAACGGTCGCTCCTCAATCTGTTTTGCAACCTCCGCGATCACGTCCGGCTCACTGCCAAACAGCTGCAGGGACACCGGCGGCTCCTTCGGATCGATCGTGAGAAGCTCCTGCGTATTGCGGTTTTTGTACATGATTGCCTTCGCGCTGACCATCTCCATGCACAGCAGTCCTGCGCCCTGTTCCTTGCATAGTAAACGAAATGGCAGGTCGGTTACTCCTGCCATAGGTGCTAATATTAAGTTGTTGGGTAAGGTTACGCTTCCGATCGTAAGCGGTTTTACAGTTGTCTGTCCCATCTTTCACTTTCTATTTTATGGTGCGATTCTTTTTATATACGAGGAAAATTCCTTTTAGGGTGAGATTCGGATCGTACACATCCACATAGCTTGTCTCATTTGCGATAATACGTCCCAGACCTCCGGTTACAACGACCTTCGCGTCCGGTCTTCCCATCTCTTCCTTCGCACGCTTGATGATATATTCGGTTTGTCCGATCTGTCCGTACACAAGTCCGGACTGCATGCTGCTGATCGTGTCTTTTCCGAGCACATGTTCCGGCTTCTTGATCTCGATCTCCGGCAGCTTTGCGGCGTCCTCCCACAATGCCTTCGCGGAGATACGGATGCCCGGTGCGGTCACTCCACCCAAAAATGCGCCGTTTTCGTCCACATAGTCGTATGTAGTTGCCGTTCCAAAGTCGATGACGATGACCGGTCCGCCGTACAGCTCATATCCGGCTACCGCATCCACAATACGGTCGGCACCGATCTGCTGCGGGTTCGGTGTCACGATCCTGATTCCGGTCTTAACGCCTGCCTCCACGATGATCGGCTTGATGTTAAAATACTTGATCAGCGCGCCCTCCAGCGAATGCATGACATTCGGCACAACGGAGCAGATGATCGCATCCTCCACGTCCTTCGGGCTTAAGCTGTTTTTCTCTAACAGGTTGCTGATGAGCATTCCGTATTCGTCGGAGGTTCTTGGGATCTTGGTCGTGATGCGAAAGGACGCTGCGATATCTTCCTTTTCAAACACGCCACAGGTAATGTTGGTATTGCCCACATCGATTGTAAGTATCATCTTATTCCTCCTCAAATCCCTCTCCAAGGAAACGGACCTTATAATATGTCTCAAGTGCTTCGAGCAGATCGCGTTTTTCGTTGCGGTACTGCTTGATCTTCAGGACGCTTCCGATCTCATCATAGAAAAAGTCGCCCTCCTCGTAGGAAGTCTCAAACTCAAGATCTCCGTCCTCGTTGAACACCAGCTCAAGCACGCCGCCCACATCCTCGGTAAACATGACACAGAGGATCTGTAGCTCGTCCTTGATATATTCCGGCAGTTCATTAAAGTTGCTGTTCAGATAATATTTCTGTTTGTATGCGTTTGCCGCGCAGAGCACGACCTTGTCCTCGTTATACATATCCGTATATTCCTCTCACGGAAACCTCGCCGCTTGACACCAGTTTTCTTGATTCCCAGGTGTCCACGATCAGTTCCCCTCTCTTTGTTATTCCGATTGCCTTGCCCTCGAACGGCTCTTTCGGATCAAGAATGCGCACCTGCTTCTGGATATTTACCAAAAGCGCATTGTAGTCTTTCATCAGCCCTTCAAGATCCTCCGTCTGCAGGAAAATGGCATAGCCTGCCTCAAACCGCTCCAGAAAACGCGCGATCAGATCTGCCCGATGTATGCGCTTGCCGCTCTCTAGGAGAAGCGAGCTTGCCGTCTCCCGGATCTCCTCCGGAAAACTCTCGTTATGCACATTGATTCCAATTCCGATCACAATGTGATTGATATAGTCAAACTGGGCGCTCATTTCTGTCAAAATGCCGCAGACCTTCTTGCCGTTTATCACAATGTCGTTCGGCCACTTGATCTTTGCCTCCGCGCCTGTGACATCCGAGATTGCCTGTGCAGTCGCGAGTGCAGTCACAAGCGTGAGCATGGATGCGTTGTTCGGATTGATGTCCGGTTTTAGCAGAAGCGTCATAAAAATCCCGATTCCCGCCGGAGAGTCCCAGCTTCTGCCGCGTCTGCCACGACCTGCGATCTGCCGGTCGGCAACTATGAGTGTTCCGCTTGGGTATCCCTGCTCCGCAAGCTCTTTTGCCTTGGTGTTGGTCGAATCGATCTCGTCAAAGCAAAACAGCTCCTGTCCAGCCCACTCGGTATGGAGCAGGCTTTTGATCTCCGCCTCGTTCATGACATCCGGCGCAGAAACAATATGGTAGCCTTTATTCGGAACCGCCTCGATCTCATAACCCATGTCCTTTAATTGATTGATTGCTTTCCATATTGCAGTTCTCGATACGCCGAACTTATTGCAAAGCTCCTGACCGGAGACATAGCCATCGGATTCACGCAACATGGCAAGGATTTCCGCCTTCATAATGGTTCTCCTTTGCCCACTTTCTATTCGAGCGTCGCCTTCATGATCGCCTTGATCGAATGCATACGGTTCTCTGCTTCGTCAAAGACAACCGAACGCTCACTCTCAAATACTTCATCTGTCACCTCAAGCTCGGACAGACCAAATTTCTCGTAAACCTGTTTGCCGATCGCGGTCTTAAGATCATGGAATGCCGGCAGGCAGTGCATAAAGATCGCGCTGTCCTTCGCGAGGGCAAATGCCTCTTTGTTTACCTGATAAGGATTCAGATCGTTGATACGCTCTGCCCATACCTCCTCAGGCTCGCCCATGGATACCCACACATCGGTATAGATAACATCTGCATCTTTTGTTGCCTCGGCAACATCTTCGGTAAGGGTAATGGATGCTCCGGTCTCCGCTGCAACTTTCTTGCAGTAGGAAACAAGCTCGTCATTCGGAAAATACTTTTTGTTCGTGCATGCCACAAAATCCATGCCGAGCTTTGCACAGGTTACCATCAGGGAATTGCCCATATTGTAGCGGGCATCACCCATGTATACAAACTTCACTCCTTCAAGATGTCCAAGCTTTTCGGCGATCGTAAGCATATCCGCGATCATCTGCGTTGGGTGGAACTCGTTGGTCAGACCGTTCCAGACTGGAACTCCCGCATATTCTGCAAGCTCCTCCACGATCTCCTGTCCGTATCCGCGGTACTCGATTCCGTCATACATACGTCCAAGCACGCGCGCAGTATCCGCGATGCTCTCCTTCTTGCCGATCTGTGAGCCGCTCGGATCAAGATAGGTGACATGCATGCCGAGATCATGTGCTGCAACTTCAAAGGAACAGCGGGTCCGCGTGCTGGTCTTTTCAAAGATCAAAGCAATGTTTTTGCCCTTTAAAGTATCATGAGCAATGCCCTGCTTCTTCTGTCTCTTCAATTCTCCCGCCAGTTCGATCAGATATCGGATCTCATCCGGCGTATAGTCCATCAATTTTAAAAAGCTGCGCCCTTTCAGTTCCATATTACTTCCTCCTCAATTCGGATTCTTTGCGTATTGCCGCCTGCACTGGAAAAAAGCACTTTGCGGCTTAGAATGAAGTCATTGTACTCCATTTACTGGAAGAAAACAAGAAAAAAGGGCTGTATCTCACAGCCCTTTGTACATTTTCACGCTTTTGGGAATCATTTAATCGTAAAAAACATTGTCCCCGATAACAAGTCCTGATATTCCGCTATATACGGAATTGAAATTTGTCAGTCCTCCGGTATTGTCATCGCCTGCCATCGCAGCCTTTGCAGCCTTGATCGCTTTCTTGCCCGGTCCCTTCTTCAGCCATCTTTCAAGTTTTCCGCTGGTTGCCGGCGGGAACTGTCCCTTCTGGTGGATAACATCGTAAATGGTATCCGGATAGTGGCTGCTGTTCACACGGTTCATAATGACCGCGCCGACCGCAAGAAGAGCATCATAGCTCTGTCCGTTTGCCTCGCACTCAATGATCGCTGCAAGAAGTGTAACATCATCTACTTCTGAGGCAAGCTTGCATGCCTTTTTGGAAGAACCGGAAGAACTCTTTGCCGCCTTTTTTGCAGCTTCTGCTGCGGCAATCTCCTCAAGTGTCATGCCTTTTCCGGTCTTTAAGCTTACTTCTACATAGTCAGCGCTCACATAGCAGGTTGCACCGTTATAAGAAACTGCTACCCAGCCGTCAACTGCCTCTGCGCTTGTATCAACCGTAATCTTTTCGCCTTTGTCCAGCTTCTTTGCGACAGAACCGTCAAGGCTTGCTTCCTTGCGCACGCGGAGTCCGTCAATCGTGCTGACTGCAACTGTTTCACAGGTTGCTTTTGCATAATTCAATGCGTCTGTGCCAAATACGCACATGTCGTTCTTGACATATCCTTCGAGGTTTCCGGAAGAAATCTTTGTCCAGCTCTCCCCACGCTCGATAATGGTTGCGCGGTCGCCCTTAGAAAGCTTACCAACGATGTCCGCATCCTCGGATGCAGACTCACGGACGTTCAATGCGTTCTTGACATCTGCCATAAGGTAGTTCGCCCACTCGCTCTCCTCTGCGGTAAGCGCCTGTGGTCTTTCGTTTACAGTCTCCTGCATATATACAACCGGCTCCTCGGAAAAAGCTTCATCTGCGCTTTCCTTTGGCTGAGTTGCGGTATCGGTGTTGTTGGCAGTTGTCTCCGCCTGTGCTGCTCCACTGTTATCGGCAGTATCTGTATCTCCGTTTGTTCCGGCATTCTCAGCATTGGCTGTATCTGCGTCGGTATTCTCTGCGATGGCATCGGTACTTGCCGCTGCCTGTGCCGCTTCGGGGCCTGCTTCTGCCTCACCGCTTTCGGTGGCTGTCTCCACGATCGCATCCGTCATCATCGCTGCCACGCGCTCGGTCTCGCCGGCTTCGATCGTAACCATTGCGTCTAATTCTTCTGCTGTAAGAAGTTCAATGTTCTGAAATGTTCCTGCGACACCGGCGGTAATACTCTCATTCAGAGAATCAGATGCAGAAGAATTACTTGCGGTAACTGCATCTTGCTTATCATCCGTATGTGCTGCTGTGATAGAAATAGCAATAACAAGTGCAAGCATCATTGCGCTTCCTGCCACAATCATTTTCTTATTCATAGAATCCTCCATACGTTATATGCAACATTCATTTTACATGTCATATTTTTAATATTATATTTCAAATGTTACATATTTATTACGTTTTATTACGCGCATATTCTAGCATAGGGTTATGGATTTGTCAAATTTTGCCTTGGATTTTCGTAAAAACGCTTAATTTTAGCGGTTTTTCACACAGTAAGACGGTCGCAAAAACCAATCGATTTTCATTGATTTTGCAGCCGTCCGTGTTATAAAAAAATCGTGTGTCTTTCTTAAATAAATAGTCTTATGTAAAAATTCATTTCCCATTCGTTTTGGGGTGATATATTCCGACGATGAACTTCCCTGTTCCGGTCACTTTTCAGGCGATATTCTAAGGGAAAATTTCCTGCAATACCGCCGAGATGAGTTGATTCTGCTCCTTTGACTCCTCTTCCTTGTCATCCGAAGCCACACGCTTAACCCGTTGTGCCTGTCCGGCGGTATCTTTGGAGTCCGCATCGTCCTCCTCAAGTATTACGCGCAGATAGTCCTCCACCGATTTGACTACCGCGTCTATTTTCTTATTTGCCTTATTTATCTTATGTAATTGTGCCAACAGCAGAATAATCGCCACTGCCATTCCGACAATAAGCAGATCCGCTCTGCTGTTTTGCATCAGCTCACTGATCAGTTCTTCCATATTGTGCGCTCCTTTCCGTTCATTTTGTTTCGCGGGATGATTATCCCCTGCCTCCTATTATAAACGGATTGTCCGCTCCGCAAAAGTGGACAGCGCTCTCTTTTCGCCGCAAGTTTCGACACAATGCTACAAGGTCAGACCTTCTACGTTTACCCCCATCGAAGATAATTTCGCGGTCGTTACCTTAATCTGGTACTCCAGCTCTTCATTTGGCGTATCCCGATTTGCCTTTTTAATACGCTGCATACCCTTTGCACAGTCATGCGAAATTTGCGAAATCTTTGTTTCTTGACTTTTTATCTTTGGAGTATAATATAGAAGAGACCGATTGTTTTGAAGAAAGGATACTACTATGAAGAAGATTGTTATGACCGGAGGCGGAACGGCGGGTCATGTTACTCCAAACATCGCTCTGATGCCGGCGCTCAAGGATGCCGGTTATGAAATTACATATATTGGTTCTTATCAAGGAATGGAAAAAGGGCTGATCGAGGCTCAGAACATTCCATATTATGGGATCTCGTCCGGAAAGCTCCGGCGCTATTTTGACCTGAAGAATTTTACAGATCCTTTTAAGGTGCTCAAGGGCTTTGGCGAAGCGATACGTCTTATGCACAAGTTAGAGCCGGACATCGTTTTTTCCAAGGGCGGATTCGTCTCTGTTCCGGTTGTACTCGCTGCAAAATATTGTCATGTTCCTGCGATCATCCACGAATCTGACATCACGCCCGGTCTTGCCAACAAAATCGCGATCCGCGGTGCGAAAATGGTGTGCTGCAATTTCCCGGAGACGATGAAATATCTGCCGGAGGGCAAAGCGGTTCTGACCGGATCGCCGATCCGTCAGGAGCTATTCCACGGAGATGCTGCGGCTGCAAGAAAGCTCTGCAATATTTCTAATGACGGCAAGCCTGTACTTCTGATCATTGGTGGCAGTAGCGGTTCAAAGGTAATCAACGATGCTGTCCGTCAGGTTCTCCCGCAGCTTTTGGAGCGCTTTAACGTCATCCACCTGTGCGGAAAGGGCAATCTTGACACATCCCTCAATGGTCGTCAGGGATATGCGCAGATGGAATATGCCAGTGAGGAGCTTCCGGATATTTTTGCTCTGGCAGATCTTGTAATCTCAAGAGCCGGTGCCAATTCCATTTGCGAGCTTTTGGCGCTGCATAAGCCAAATATCCTGATTCCGCTCTCTGCCGCTGCAAGCAGGGGCGACCAGATTTTAAATGCAAATTCCTTTAAAAAGCAGGGATTTTCCTATGTGCTTGAGGAAGAGAGCCTGACCGGAGACATTCTGTTGGACGCAGTGCGGGATGTGTACGCGAATCGCGTTTCTTATCGCAAAGCAATGGAGGAAAGCGGACAGATGGATTCCATCGGAACCATCGTAGATCTGATCAAAAAGGAAAGCCAATAATGCTTGTTTGTCACACGCCTATGTCAGCTTATGCCAGCATAGGCGTTCTTTATGAAATGATCGTTTTAGAACTTCATATCCTTGCAGATATCTGCAAATTCTTCACTTGAGAACTCTTTATGTCCCCAGCTGACATCTTCCGGTCTGTTATCCGCATTGTATCTTGGGATCAGATGTACATGGAAGTGGAAAACCGTCTGTCCGGCTGTCTCCCCGTTGTTCTGTACAATATTATATCCGTCACAGCCTAAAACCGGAGTCTCATGCTTGATCACCTTCTGTGCAAGAAGCGCTGCTTTTGAAAGCACGTCCGGATCGATCTCGTAAATGTTCGCATAATGCTGCTTCGGCAGGATCAGGGCATGGCCTTTCGTTGCCGGACCTGCATCTAAGATCACATTAAAATCCTCGTCCTCATAGATCGAATTTGTTGGGATGTCCCCGTTTGCCAGTTTGCAAAAAATACAATCATCTTTTCTCATTCTATATGTTCTCCTTTAAATTTTTTCATTGCCAATATACCTACAAACTGCTACACTTTATTTTGGAGGATAATTATGTTAAAAAATCAGGACTATGAGCGTCTATTGCATGAAATAAAAAACGCCGTATGCGTCATAAGCTGCTCATTACAGCTCATCGAGCGAAGTCACCCGGAAGTTATGGACTATGCCTTCTGGCAGGATACCTCTTCCGACCTGACCAGCCTTCGCACGCTCTTAATCGATGTAGCCAATACGAAACTCTGCTCTCATCCGAAAAAAGAGGTTGTCAACATCCCCGACTTTCTCCGGGAGGTTAAGTCCGTATGCCCTGCTGCCGACACTTCCGGTCATCCGCTCATCATCGACATCGAGGACGGACTACTGGAGGGCTATTTTGATCCCGCCCGCGTTCAGAATGCACTCCTTAAGCTACTTGACAACGCCTTCGATGCTCTCTACGAGGACGGTGTTGTGCTTCTGCGTGCTTACTCACAGGATAACGGCATTGTATTTCAGGTAAAAGACAATGGACGCGGGATCGCAAAAGACGCACTTCCTCAGATATTCCAACCGTTTTTTGGTTCCAAGAGTGGAAAAAACGGGCTTGGGCTTCCTCTCTCCAAAGCGATCGCGGAAGGTCACGGCGGCACGCTCTCCATTGAGTCGGAGCTTGCCAAAGGTACTACGATTACGATTTTCCTGCCATCCAATTAGTTATGCCAGTGGGAAGATCTGATCTAACATCCGCAAGGTCTTAAAATTGCCCTTTGCAGACATCTCACCGGTCATAAATGCTCTCTGGAATGTCATCCGT
The DNA here is from genome assembly GCA_963612015.1 of Lachnospiraceae bacterium. Lineage (GTDB taxonomy): Bacteria > Bacillota > Clostridia > Lachnospirales > Lachnospiraceae > Roseburia. Next base: position 11,495 of record CAVDTR010000049.1, read on the forward strand.
CCATCTACAATAGAACGCATAACCTCCTCCGGAAGCTTCGCATACACATCGATATTTTCTTCCTGTCCATAATGGATCGTCAGTTCTTTATCTGCCACCGCAATATAAAGCGGTTTTGCCATCCCCTCAATCTGAAAAGAATAGCTTGCGCTAAAGTCATCCTGTCCCGTAAACCGAGATTGCAGATCCGCGATAAACGGAACTTCCTCCGATTTCTGTTCCTGTCCAAGCAGATCCTTGAACATGGAAGCTAGCTCCTCAATATCTTCCTTCTGTTTCTTGACATAGCTGTCATCCGATACATATTCCGATAACTGCTCGCTCTCCTGAGGAGTAAGGTTCAACTGCTGCGTGCGCAAAACGCTCTGCTTGATCGCAAGATTGCTTGTCGGCAGGCTCTTCATCTTCTGCGAGATCGTGCGGTACAGATTCTCTGCCTTTTTCTCTATGATAAGGTTATAATCCTTATTCATCTCAAATGTCACAAGATCATCCACATATCCGCAAAAGCCCGCACATGGCAGACCGCCTAAGATTTCCCACGCATTCATCAACGTAAGCTCGCCCTCGCGCTCGCCGTAGGTCGTTGACATAACGATTGGCTGCATATAGGTGGTGCTGATTTTTTCCTTGTCTCCGTACAGCCAGCAGGCATCCAGAAACTGCTGCATATATCCGCCAATTCCCAGCCACTCCACGGTTGTCGCAAGAATAATGCCCTCCGCTTCCTTAAAGGTCTGCGGGAGCGTCGCAATCTCGTTCTTGTGCTCATAAATGTTGTAGCGCTTCACCTCCACGCGAAGCTCCTTAAGCACCTCTTCCATCTTATTTAAAACGTAAAGCGTCGGATCATCCAACAATCCTCTGCCTCCATAATAGATATTGATGTTCATCGCATTTTCTCCAAATCAGATTTTGTCTATAACTGTGCAATAACCCTATAATTTAAGTATATGGGTATTCGGTATCCAAATCAATAGCTTTCGGTCTTGGACGATACAAAATAATGCTGAGCACAAAACCGATAACCAGCCCTCCAAGATGACTCCAGTTGTCAACCCCGGCAGTGCTGATCCCATAGTACAGACACAGGGCGATCATAAACATCATTCCCCGCGTCGTCAGCGACTCATACTTGCCCTTATGCCGGGTCACGACCCACAAAAGACCTCCGATCACCGCAAAAATCGCACCAGATGCGCCTGCTGAGACCGCATAATCGTTGCTGCGGCACATCTGCTCATAGGAGATAAAATTACTGCCGATTGCCGCTACGAGATACAACAGCAGATACTTTCCGTGTCCGAGCGCTTCCTCCAGAAAATGTCCCGCACTTCCAAGCCCTATCATATTGTTAAACAGATGCTCAAAACCAAAGTGCATAAATGCAGCCGTAAAAAATCTCCAGTATTCCCCATCCTCATAGATTGCCGGAGGGTAGGACGCTCCATGCCGATACATAAACTCCGCATTCTGCGTATCTCCCATTATCTCAAGCACCACAAAAACGAGGATATTCGCTGCTATCAGTGTGATTGTTACCCAGTTGGCGCGAAAGATCTCAAGGTATTTACTTTTTGTGTCCTGTACGTTTTCAAAATTCTGATCCATAATATG
>CAVDTR010000050.1:0-9800 GCA_963612015.1 Lachnospiraceae bacterium
CCGGAATGGTGGTTTCCTTAAAAACGGATTTGCGGTTTCCTGTGCCCGGACAGCAGGGACACGGAACCCGGATTATTCATTTAATGCGATCTAGTAGGGAGAAGATAAGCTTCCCGCTATTGAGGCTGCATTCAATCGCATGGCGATTCGGAATGCTACTTATGTCTGCCATGTAATTGCGGATTTGGTTTGGCTTATTCATATCTTGTTGCCTCCTTTGTTTTATGTTCATATAATAGTCGGAATAACCAAAAATACGCAAAAAAATAAAAGAAGTTGAAAAATAAATAAATAGAATTTAAAATGAAAATATAGATGCGAATCAGGTAATCGTCGAGAGGGAAAAACATGTTAAGACAAATGACCCCGCAAGAGGCTACCATAATGGAAGAAATATGGCATGCTGGATCAGACATTTCACAACGAGAATTGATTGAGCGAATGGAAAAGAGAACCGGAGCAAAATTGCATCGCAATACGATTTCAACCTTTTTACGAAGTCTTGCGGACAAAAAGTACATCACAACTTACCACGTGTCTACTGCTAAATATATTCACATCGAATATTCGATCAAGCAAGAAATTAAGGATCAAGTGCAGTGGGCTGCTGACTATTTTTTTAATGGCGACAAGGCTGCAATCGCGAAAATAATAAACGAAAAATAATGCTATCTTAGAAAATAAGAAGAAAGTGATTATCGGGTGAATTTGTTCACTTGGTGTTCACTTGACGATTGAGGAACCCGAAACCCTTGATTTTACTGCGCTTACGAGGATGCGAATGGTTCGAATCCTCTCGCGCACGTTTCAATGAAAAAGAGATAGGATATTTCCTATCTCTTTTTTCAATTTCAATTACGAGGAGTCCTAGGGGCAACAGTAAGTTGCTTTTGATGAGCCAGACTTTCCTGTATGATATAGTTACGGTAGCTGCTTACCGGATTTATATTTTTGAAGGAGAAAGAGACTATGGAACAAAGAATATAATATTGGAACTTCGGACACAAAGAGGAATGTCGCAGGATGAACTGATTGATGTCTGAGCCAAGAACATGGTAAGCGATAAATTCACAGAGGAGCAGGCGCACTCTTATCTGAGGGAAATGCTTCCGAAACTGGATTATTGGAAAAGATATGAAGAACTCAGTGACAACGGACAGTTTGAAGCGTTTAAACAGATGCTGGTCAAGAAAATAAATGATCTTCAGATAGAGGGACTTCCAAAGGTCGAAAAATTATATGCTCTTGTGGGCAAACAGGTGAATTTAGAGTATAATATAAGAAAAGATAATATGCCAAAGGGCGATGGGCGTGTCAAAAGGAACGTCTCCAGAAAGGAAACGGATGATAGAGGTTGAAGTAAAGTTACAGATCGACAATATTGAGCGGATGATGGAGAAGCTGCAAATGCAGGGTTTTGTGCAGGAATCGGTGATCTTCGAGTCGGATACCTATTTTACGCACCCACATCATGATTTCTGGAAAAGTGACGAAGCACTTCGGCTTCGCAGCTGTGAGAACATCGAGACGAAAGAAAAAAGTGCAGTTATCACCTACAAGGGTGCAAAAATGGATGATGTATCCACAACCCGACCGGAGTACGAGACTGCCGTGGAAGATGCGGAGGTATTATACCGTATACTGATTGCGGCGGATTTTCTGCCGGTCATGCCTGTAAAAAAGAAAAGAATTTCCTTTAAAAAGGAAGATATGACCGTCTGTTTGGATGAGGTAGAGAGTCTGGGGACTTTTATGGAGGTGGAGATTCTGGTGGAAGCATCCGAGGCGGATGCCTGCTACGATCCGGCGCTAAAGCGGATTGAACAATTTTTACAGAACCTTGGATATTCCATGAAGGATACTACACGCCGCTCTTATCTTAGCATGTTAATGGAGAAGTAAAAGTTATTTTATAGAACATAAATAGGAGTTGTAATTTTTAAAGAAACCGTGCTATACTATCAATAGATAGGTAACTATCTTCGGGAGAGTTCCTGCCATTAAGTGGAAGATTTTAAACTCGGGAGAGTCCCTGCCAATAAGTGGGAGATTTTAAACTCAAGGGAGCTTTTTAGCTCCCTTATTCATTTTACAAAGGCGGAAATACCGTATGGAAGAATTTAAAATATATAGTGTGTCAGATCGATACATATCAGCTCTCCCATATAAAGAAATAGAGGAGTTGTGCAAACAGTATCAGGTAAATGGATAATTGCATTTAGATAACAAATTGTTTCAAGAGTTGTGCGGAATATATATGCAGAAATCATGAATTGGAGGACTAGCCGATGTTTTATTTTTTATTAGAACCTATTATAATGTACAACTGGTTTCTTATTCTTGCCGCTATCGTTCCGGCAATTTTTCTGATGGTCAAGGTGTATAAGGCAGACAGAATTGAAAAAGAAAGTGGATATCTTCTGCGGCAGCTGGGTATGGCGGGGATTCTTTCAACGCTGCTTGCGCTGGTTGAAGAACGCTTTGGAGAATGGCTGCTGTCCTGCTTTGTGGAGAGCAATACACTGCTGTATCAGATCATTTTATATTTTGGAATTGTCGCTTTTGCGGAGGAAAGTTCCAAGTACATTCTGCTGAAAAGAAAAACATGGAATAATTATGAATTTAACTGTCAGTATGATGGCGTGGTGTATGCGGTATTTGTCTCTTTGGGCTTTGCCCTGTGGGAGAACATTAACTATGTCCTCTCTTACGGATTTTCGACCGCAATCGTGCGGGCACTGACTGCGATTCCGGGACATGCCTGCTTCGGCGTGTTCATGGGTATTTTTTACGGGCTGGCGAAAAAGTATTACAATTACGGACATCCGCTGGCATCAAAGATAATGAGAGTATTTTGCATCATTGTTCCGGCACTTTTACATGGGGCGTATGACTTCATTGCATCTATGGAATATATGATGGGCGGATGGTATTTTGTGATCTTTGTGGTAATTTTATTTGCGGTGTCGTTCGTGCTCGTCAATCGTATGTCCAAGAGGGATCAGTACATATAGAAAAAGATGCGCAGCGCCTAAAGAAGATCCTTCTGGATGGAGAGAGCAAGGAGAGGTAATGGTATGACACTTCAACAATTAAGATATGTGGTAACGGTAGCCGAGGTCGGGACGATTACGGAGGCGGCGAACAAGCTGTATATTTCACAGCCGAGCCTTACCAATGCAATCCACGAACTGGAAAAGGAAATGAATATCATTATATTCAACAGAACCAATAAGGGAATCAGCCTGTCCAGAGAGGGTGATATCTTTTTAGGATACGCAAGACAGGTTTTGGAGCAGGCTACGATCCTTGAGGAGAAGTATAAGGGAACGCAGGGTGGGAAAAAACAGTTTTGTCTGTCGACACAGCACTACTCGTTTGCAGTCAATGCGTTTGTAGATCTGATCACGGAGTATGGGCAGGACGAATACGATTTCAGTTTAAGAGAGACGCAGACGTATGAGATCATAGAGGATGTTGCAAAGCTGAAAAGTGAAATCGGTATCCTGTTTTTAAATGACTTCAACGAGGTGGTTATCGAGAAGATCCTCAGAGCGCAGGAGCTGGATTTCCATCTGCTTTTTGTTGCGAAGCCGCATGTTTTTATAAGCAGGACCCATCCGCTGGCAAAAAAGGCTGCAATCACAAATGAGGAGCTTGAGGAGTACCCTTATCTGTCCTTTGAGCAGGGCGAGCACAATTCCTTTTATTTCTCGGAGGAGATCTTTTCAACCTATGAGCGGAAGAAGAATATCCGCGTGAGGGACCGGGCGACCTTATTCAATTTGCTGATCGGCTTAAACGGGTATACGGTGTGTAGCGGCGTGATCGACGAAAAATTAAACGGAGAGAATATTGTGGCGGTGCCGCTAAAGGGCGAAAGTGAGATGCGGATCGGCTACATTACACATAAAAAGGGAATGCTAAGCCAGCTGGGCTATTCCTATCTGGCAGCGCTAAAGAAATATGTGCAGGCGGATCAGGCACAATAGAAGCTTGAAAGAGCCATACATCTAACTGAAATATGACTCGCTTGATATAGTTTGAAACTATGGATAACGGATCATTTTTTGTATTATACAAGAAAACTTATAGGGCTTATACTACAAAAAAACGAAGCGAGGAGAACAACAATATGAGTACACTTAAGACACCGTTTGGATATGATTTTGTAGGAAGCTTTTTAAGACCACAGGTACTTAAGGATGCCAAAGCAAAATATCAGGCTGGAAAGATCAGCCAGGAAGAGTTTGACAGCATCGTGGATGAAGAGGTAGGAAAGCTTGTTGCAAAGCAGAAGGAGCTGGGATTTCATGTGATAACAGACGGAGAATTTAGAAGAACCTTCTGGCATCTTGATTTTATGTGGGGTTTGGATGGCGTTGCACATGAAAACACAGGAAATGGCGTAAAATTTGACGTAGAGCTGGCTGTGCTTGACGACACTTATCTTGTCGGAAAGATCAAAGCGAAGGAACATCCTTTTGTTGGCTACTATAAGTTCTTAAAGCAGTTTGAAGATGAGAATACCGTGGCAAAGTATACGATCCCTGCTCCGGCACAGACCTTCCAGCAGATGATCGTTCCGGCGAACATCGAGAGCACCAGAAAGTTCTATGCGACAAATGAGGAGCTGATCGAGGATATCGGAAAGGCATATCAGGAGGTGATCCGGCAGTTTTACGATGCCGGCTGCCGAAACCTTCAGCTTGATGATTGCACATGGGGAGCCATCGTCGGCGATGCGGCGAAGCAGCGATACAAAGCGCTTGGCATCGACATCGAGGAGGTAAAGGCGCAGCTGCTTGCGGTCAATAACTTAGCACTTGAAGGAAAGCCGGCTGATATGGTGATCACTTCGCACATCTGCAGAGGTAATTATCATTCAACCTTCTTTACAAGCGGACCTTACGATACGGTAGCGGATTATGTGTTCGCAAAGGAAAATGTGGATGCACTCCTGCTTGAGTACGATGATGCTAGATCCGGTGGTTTTGCGCCGCTGGCAAAGGTGTCAGGGGACAAGAAGGTGGTACTTGGACTTATCACTACAAAAACGCCGGAGTTGGAGGACAAAGAAAAGGTAATCGCAAGAATACATGAGGCGGCAAAGTACATTCCGCTGGAGAGATTATGTTTAAGCCCGCAGTGCGGATTTGCTTCCTGCGAGATCGGAAACAAGCTGACCGAGGAGGAGCAGTGGGCAAAGCTTAAGCTTGTAAAGGAAATTGCCGAAGCGGTATGGGGAAAATAAAAGTAACGAGGGAAGCCGGGACAGACCATGTCCCGGCTTTTTACATTTGAATATGTGACATAAACATGCTATTATAAGTTGAATATATGGAAAGGCAGCATAGTCTGATGAAGAAAATTGCTTTGATATCCGACGGATGGAAACGGCTGGTTACATATTCCTGGGTGGACGGCATCATGTGGAATGCCAAGGAGCTGGGCGAAGAGATCTGTCTGTATCAGTTCAATACGAATGGCAACTGGAGCCACGATAAGAAATATAATGACGGTGAGTATAAGCTGTATACGCTGCCGAACTGGGAAGAGTATGACGGCGTTATTTTTGATGGAACCAACATCACGGATCAGGAGGAGCTTAAGTCGATCGTTGAGGTCTTAAAGACACTTCCGATCCCAGTGGTGAGTATCTCTTATGCGGTGGATGGCTTTTATTATGTAGGGAATAACAACAAAAAGCTGTTCCGGCAAATGATCGATCACCTCTATCAGGTACACGGCTGCAGGGATTTTGTGTTTGCGGGCGGACCGGATTACAACTATGAGAATCAGATGCGGTGCGATCGAGATAACGGATGAGAGGATTCTGGAAGAATACATGGACAAGAACGGCGTGGACAGCGAGTATATGTTCTGCCCGATCCATTTCCGTGAACAGCTCATTGGATATACGATCCTGAAAAATCCGATTTTCTTGTATGCAAATCCGTATTTTTATGATGTGCATTCGGTGTTTGTCTCCAAGCTGGACAGTCTGTACAAGCAGATCAAGCTTAAGAATGTCTACAACCGTGATCCGCTTACCAAGCTTTATAACCGTGTCGCGTACAATGAGATGATCGTGCCGCAGTTTGAAAAATACCAGAAGCGGAATATCCCATGTGCGATGGTATTTTTTGATGTTGACCGCTTTAAACTGCTCAATGATACTTACGGGCATGAGTATGGGGATGAAGTGCTAAAGAAGATCGCGAGTGTTCTGGAGCGCAATAAATTGCGGGAAGCGCTTGCGTACCGCTTCGTCGGGGATGAATTTGTTGTGTTTGGAGTAGATGCGACGATCAGCAAGTGCGAGGCATTTATCCGCAAGGTGAACGATGAACTTTTGCAGGACAATATCCATGTCAGCTATGGTGTCATCATTACCGATCCGAAGAGTCCTCATACATTGGACGAGTATCTGGTCATGGCAGATAAGAAAATGTATGAAATAAAAAGTGCAAGAAAGAGAAAAGAGAAGATGAAGTTTTTAAAAGGTGTTGATATTTCTTCCCTGCCGGAGCATCTGGACGGAAGAGAAAAATTTTATACAGCGGATGGAAGATGTGTTGATCCGTTTGAATTATTGAAGGAGAACCATATCAATTCCGTGCGCCTGCGTATATGGAATGATCCGAGCCAGTTTGAGGATGCAAAGGGATATTGTGACCTCGGACATACTGTGTGGATGGCAAAGAAGATAAAGGAAAATGGCATGCACTTCATGCTGGATTTCCACTATTCGGATTTTTGGGCAGATCCGGGACAGCAGCGCAAGCCGTATGCGTGGGAGAACCTTAGCTTTGAGGAGTTAAAGGAGGCGGTATACACCTACACAAGGGATGTCCTTCACACCTTAGAGGTGGAGGGCTGCCTTCCGGATATTGTGCAGGTCGGCAATGAGATCCGTAGCGGAATGCTTTTCCCGGACGGTGCGGTGCCAAATTATAAGAACCTTGCGGAGCTGATCAATGCGGGCATTCGTGCGGTAAGAGAGGTTTCCAAGGATATTTCCGTGATGATTCATCTGGATCAGGGTGGAAGATTCTTCTATTTAAAGGAATGGTTTGATGCGGTATTTGCGGCAGGCATGGAGCCGATCGACGCAATCGGTATCTCCTTCTACTCCTTCTGGCACGGAACCTTTATGGACTTAAAGAACTCGATGGAGCAGTTGATCGAGCGGTATCAGCTTCCGGTGTATGTAGTGGAGACAGCTCATCCGTGGAGACACTGCGAGGGAGAGCATGTATCTGCTGATCTGATGAAGACGGCGGGACTTCCGGCAGGACAGGAGGAACAGAAAAAGTCGTTAACTCTTATCATGCAGATCGCATCCGAGGTGTCGAAGGAGTTTCCGACCGGCGTGTATTATTGGGAGCCGCTTTGCATTCCGGGACGTACTTATGGAACCTGGGACGAAAATATGGGTATGTTGGATGAGAACGGAAAGACATTATGCTCCTTTGAAGCATACCGCGACTTTAATCCGATGTACCCGCCGATCTCAAATCTGGATGAATATATGAATGCACTGTATGCAGTAAATGACGATTCGGAGCTTCCGACCGGAACCAACCTTGTGCCAAACGGAGACTTCTCCGAGGGCGAGAAGGGCTGGTGGATGACAAAAGATCCAAAGGACGTTGAGGTTGACTTCCGGGATGGTGAGGTCTATGTTGCTGCGAAGAGCAACTTTACATTTTCGGTATTCCGGGATGTCTATATCAGCAAGCGCGGAAAGTACTGTCTGTCTGTGGACTATCGTGGAACCAATACGACGGGCGTTAAGGTGGAGCTGTTTATCCGGATCATTTCCTGCAACGGACAGGAGGAGCAGCAAAAGACGATCTTCCCATCCGATGCGAGGTTCGTGACACACAGCATCGACGACCTGATGCTTGATGCAGGCCAGGTTCAGGTGGGAGTCCGCATGGATACGCCACCGGTATTCGGCAGGATCAAAAACATTTCGCTTGTAGCGGTGGACGACTGATAACGGCAAAGAAATAGAAACACAAGGCGGAGATCGATATGCGCACCTACCAGATGGATAACCGGAATGCGGAATCCAAATACTACTATTTATATAAGGAAATCAAGAAAGACATACTATCCGGCTCTCTGAAAAAGGGGGAGAAGCTACCCTCGAAGCGCACGCTGGCGGAACACCTTGGGATCAGTCTGATCACGGTGGAAAATGCGTATCAGATGCTGAAGGCGGAGGGTTATATCGAGACGCGGGAGCGCAGCGGATATTATGTGTGCGAGATCAATGCCGCGGGGCATGGGGATGAGCAGTCACACAAGATCGATCTGCTTCCAATCGAGCGCAAATACGGCAGCGATACGTCGGAGCTTTTTCCGACATCCCTGTATTTCCGGACGGTGCGGAGCGTCATATCCGAGTACGGGGAGAATCTGCTAGAGCGCTCTCCGAACGAGGGGTGTGCGATCCTGCGCAACAGCATTGCGGAATACCTTCTGCGTTATCGCGGCGTGTATGCGCAGCCGCAGCAGATCATCATCGGTTCCGGAGCGGAATACTTATACGGAGCTGTCGTGCGGATGTTTGGCAATGACAAGCTGTACGGGATCGAAGATCCGTCCTACTCACAGATCCAGACCGTGTATGAGGCTACGGGCGCACACTGCCAGAAGCTTAAGATGGGAACGGACGGAATCGTGACGGAGGCGCTTGAGACAACGGGGGCTGATGTGTTACATGTCACACCGTTTCACAGCTACCCATCCGGCATTACTGCGACGATCGGAAAGCGGTATGAATATCTGAAATGGGCGTCCAAGGCAGAGTCGCGCTATATCGTGGAGGACGATTTCGACAGCGAGTTCTTCATGCCGGGTAAACCGATCGAGACGCTGTTCATGCTGGATAACAGCCAGAAGGTCATCTATATCAATACCTTTACGAAGAGCCTGTCGCCGGCGATCCGTATGGGCTACATGATCCTTCCGGAGCATTTGATCGGCTTATATAAGCAAAGTTCCGGAGCATTTTCCTGCACGGTTCCGGTATTGGAGCAGTATGTTCTGGCGGAGTTTATCAATAAGGGACACTTTGAGCAGCACTTAAACCGCATCCGCAGGAGACGGCAGGATAAGGCGGAAAAATGAGTATAATTAAATGAACATACAGAAAATAGAAAAGCCTCACGTCTGTGAGGCTTTTCTGAGGGGAGTATAAATAATTAATAAGAGGTATAACATTGAAAAAGCAAGTGCTTTTTCTAGGGCTATTTTATGATAGGCATGGATGGAAAACAATGGGAAGATAGTACTAGAATATGCACGTGCCAATCGCGGCAGCATATCGTATAGAAACAGAAAAAAAGGGCATTTGAGGCGTTTCTTATGAATTTCGATATCGTGTATCCGAGAAATCTTGATCAGTATCTGGCGAAGGAGAACGGGATCCTGATCGATGTGCGTTCGCGGGAAGAATATATGGAAGGACACTGGTGCGGTGCGAGAAATTTCCCTTATGAGGATGTAGACCGCTGGGAGAAAATGCTTCCGGGCAAGCGGAGGCTTGTTTTTTACTGCTCTCACGGGGGCGGAAGCATGCAGCTTGCGCGCAGATTCGGTATGCAGGGGTATCGGACGGCGACGGTGATCGGTGGATACCCGGCGATGATGAAATATTTGCAAAATAAATAGGCAAAAGCTATTTCAAAATTGACGGAAATATGTAAAAATAAAAGCAAATGTACGATAGAATAGCTTCCTGTATAATTCAAAGTGTAGAGAGTAAATGATTTTACAAAAATAGA
>CAVDTR010000051.1:0-9591 GCA_963612015.1 Lachnospiraceae bacterium
ATACATTACATTCCTTTCGTATCAATCTTCATTGCGGATGTTAATCGGTGGGGCGTTTTTTTTATTTGAGCATTTTGAAAAGGCTTGTTGCTCTTCGTTTTAGTAACGAGTTCCACTTATTACATTCAAACATTGGCGCAGTTAACATTTCGTGAACAAGCGCTATAAATTCATTATATGTTAATAGGCTTGGTGGCTTATTAAAAAATATATTGTCGTAATTTATGGATGATTCATAATTAGCAAATTTGTAAATTGCAGCATCTGGTTGAGGAAGAAAAAAACCATTCATACTATTTTGAAATATTCTATCTTTCACAGCCCAACTCAGTGCGCGGCAGAAGCAGGTAGATAAATACAAATATTCTATATAGTGATTCAAAATCAAATCATAGTGGATAGTATGTGTCGTTTTTTTTGATTCATCTATAAGCAATTTATAAAGATTCCAATGCACAAGCTTTAAATTGTCAAAGTCTCCAGAAGTTTCATAAAAGAATTTCCTATTGGATAGTGCATGAAACATTGTGTCATAGAAATCTCGTCGATGTACTCCATCGGGAACCCTATTGTCATTAAATTCTGCAAGAGATATTATGTGCCTATAATTATAAAAGGCAATATAATCCTCATTTCCGACTAAAAGGCTTCGTCCCCTATCTGAAATAATAAGAAGATCTGTATCTTTTAAAAGTTCTTCAATGCGATTTGGTGGTAATGATACAGAAATTCTTTGTGCTAATTCGGATTTTTTCCCCGTTTTTTTAATGCCTAAACTATCAGCAATCATTTTCAAATCGTTGAGCGAATAGCTGGCAGATAGGACTTGTGCGGGATCGGGCTTCTGGATATATCCGTTTTTAAGTAATTCCTTAACAAAATTGTTCCAATTAGTAATTCCGAGTTCACTCAATATGAACCCAGAAAAGTTGCTAGGATCTCTGGCTTCCTTTGAAAAAGCGGACAGAATACTGATAAAGGCAAAGTCCTTTTTCTCCTTAGAAGAAATTCTCCGATAATTTATTTCTGATCCTATTGATACTATGGGAGCATGGATCCAGTAGTTACGCAAGTCCCTAAGATGCTGCTTTTCGCTTGGAACTGTGTTGCTAGCATGTCCGGTGGCGGGGAGATCATTACTGATTTCGTTCGTAATATACTTTGGGGGATCGGAATAGCCCCTTATACGATCCAAAAGTCTGTACCAGAGTTTTTTACAGATGCTAAGTAATAACTTTATTACATAGGCCAAGAATTTAAATAATGCTAATGCAAACTGATATGCAAGATAAAATCCCAGCTGGATAGGAAAAATAAATAAATACCAAAGGCAACCATGATTCTTTTTCATAAAGATAACCAGCCTTTCTGCTTTTGTATAATGTATTTAGTATAACATTATATCAATCATTGGTCTACATATATAGCATTTGTTTAAAACTTTGCGCGTAATTCTTTTACTTTTCCGATGATTTCCACAGGTTTCGATTGAACCTCGTTATTTGAAAAATACATTGGGTCATAAGTAGGATTGTTAGATATTAAAACAATTCCATCTTTATATTTCTTCAAACGTTTGACAACGGCATCATCACCATTGATCAGAGCAATTACCAGATCGCCGTCGTCTGCATCCGACTGTTTGCGAACGATTACAACATCACCGTTACTGATTTTTGGCTCCATCGAATCGCCTTTTACTTGTAAGCCGAAGTATTCACCATCGGCAGCCATAGCCTGTGGAATTTCTTCTGTATCAATAATGTATTCAGTGGCGGTTAGCGGAATACCGGCAGCAACTCTGCCGAGGACGGGGATGGTTACGGCTTGAACTTGTTGAGTATCTTTATATGATTCTACAAGCTCTGACTTACTTACATGGAAGTAATTTGCCATAAGTTCAATTTTATCTATACGAGGATAAGTCTTTGCATTTACCCAGTCCGTAAATGTTGTATATTTAATATCAAGATCGCGGCAGATATCGTTGCGATCTTTTCCGTACTTATTCATTAAACGTTGTATATTTTGTGCCATTATAGCTTTGTTCCCTAAATCGCTCATGACTTGAAACCTCCTTGTTAAGATAACTTGATTATATGCGCAAACCGTAGAAAAATCAATATAAAGCAAAAATAATTACGAAAAAACCGTTGACAATACGGTTAAACCGTAGTATAAAGAATATGTGATACAAAATATGAAAGGAGGATGTGGGGAGAAATGCCAATGACACTAAAAAGTGCAAGGGTAAATAAAGGGCTTACACAAGCACAGGCAGCTGAAAGAATAGGCGTAACTGCTGATACTCTGAGTAATTATGAAAGAGGAAGATCTTTTCCCGATGTGCCAATTATTCAGAGAATAGAGACAGTATACGAAGTTCCATATAGTGAGCTTATTTTTTTACCAAGAAATTACGGAAAAACCGTAAAACAGACGGAAGCAGATGTCCTATAAAGCGGACGGAAGAAAGGAGAGTGATGTATGACATTAGAAAGTAGCATAGCAGAATGTATTAAGAAAAGAGGGGTAAATCTTTCTACTATCTCAAGAGATACTGGAATTGCGTATATGTCGCTTTATGACAGCCTTTTTAATAACAAACGGAAAAGACCGTTGAAGGCGAGTGAGTTTCTAGCAATATGTGAGTTCCTCGGTGCTTCGCCTATGGATTTTGCAGAAGAGAAGGAGGCTGTAAAAAAATAGTCCCAAGTGCGGATGGAAGAAAGGAGAGTGAGCAGATGGAAAATTGGACATACATCACAGAACAGTACGTAAACTCTTCTCAAGTGAAAGTGTCCTTCGCAGTGTCAAGTGACGATTGGTGCTTAATTCAACAGTCAGAGACTTGGCATCGACTGCAAAGGTTTCTTGAGGAAACAAAAAATAGACGTACTCAGATGTGCCTGAAAGACAAGGTAAATTTATTGGAAGGAGAGTGAGAACGTGAAGAAGCCATTCCCATTTAATAATGGAACGGACGAATGGAGCAAGGCATTAAACAGAGCAACATTGTTTTCCATGATTTCGTTGGTCGTATCGGTAGTTGTTTTTTGCGTAAGGATTGCATTGATATTTGGCTAGTAACAGGAAAGAGAGTGATCCAGTAGGTGATACATCATTACATTACCAAATATAAAGAGAATGGCACTCAATATGCAGAAGCGTGGATTCAAGTAGATATATTGGGTAAATCAATATGTTTTTGGAGAAAGAGGATTGCAATAGAGAGCCACTTAGATTAGGTATAAGCAGGAAGGAGAGTGAGTAGATGGAGAAATCAGAAATATTAAAAGATTACAGAAAAATTGTTGTTGAAACGGATGAGAAGACCCCTGTAACCATAGCAACAATTACGAATGATGAAGTAGATGTTGCAGATGGATACAGGGTTCGACTGACACCCAAAAAGGATTAGTGTTCCTTATCGCGCGGAGGACAAGGATCATTACCATAGCTATCCTTAGAACGGATTTTACCGTTTTGACCTTGAATGATAACTTCACTGCTTTGTTTGATAGCTATCTTCCTTGCATAAGCGGCAGCGTCTGACTGGCGATCAAATAGTTTGGTGTCACGTTGATTTCCTTCGCCGTGGACAGCCCATTTTCCGTTGCGTGGAGAGACCCATTGATTTGTTCCCATAGAAGTGACCTCCTTTCAAGTATACTCGGACGCTGCAACGTCCTGTAAGGAGATTATATCGCTGAAAATGTAGAATTTAAAGGCTTAGGAAATGCCGGAGCGTAACTTTGGACAGACAGTATGAATATCATAATTAAAGGAGGTGACGTATGGCGAGATATCCGAAGAAAGCGACATATCGCACATGGGTGATGAGCTCCAAGACGGGAGAATGGATGCAGATTGATCCGAAGGATATACCGCAGAAGAAAATTGAAGAACTTTGCGACAAATTTGCCGCAGCAGCAGGGTATGTACGATCAAAGTAGTGTGTTGGTGCAAAATTTGCACTAACCAGAGGACAAGCATTAGAGAGGAGAAAGATGCGAAAGGGAGAAATAGTAACCGGAATCGGCGTAGTGCTTATGCTTTTTGGGGCGTGCGGGATGGATTCGGTTGAAAGATCAGGGCTGATCTGTTCCGTAGCGATGCTTATCAGCGGTGCATTTTTAGCCAGCGTGGGATATTTGACTTCCCATAAAAATTTATGAAAGGAGTAGTAGGTGTGAATTTTAGCGGATTAACATTGCACCATCATAGCGGGATAGATCTTCCGGTGAAGGGCAATGAGAAAGAAAACGGCGGTGCGGATTTTCAAGCAATGCTGGAAGCTGAACAAAAAAGAATGGAATCACATTGCTTTGGCTGGGAATGTGATTCCGAATCAAGCGAATAGTAGTATTGCTACTACCACTTTTATTCTATTCGAGAAATCGCTAAAAATCAAGACATGAAATGTGGGATAACTACGATTTGTTTTTAGAACATGAAGATGAGCAGGCGGCTTGGCTGGAGAAAAGACCGGTATGCGCTTGCTGTGGCGAACACATCCAAGATGATTACCAGTATGTCATAAATGGTGAATCATACTGCGAGGAATGTGTAAACGAGCAATTCAGAAGGGAGATTGAGTAATGTTTTACAGAGAATGTCCTTACTGTGGTAGCAACTTAGATCCAGGTGAGATATGTGGCTGCCAAGAGGTCAGAAAGAATAAAATGAACCAGTTCGCGCGGCTGCTCCGAAGCGATCAGAACGGTCAAATCGTAATGAAAATGGAGGATTTTGTATATGCAGGAAATTAAGTTAATGGTCGAGCAGACCAATGGAACGATCGGGATCAATTTTGAGGAAATCAAAGCTGCGCTTAAGGCAGGGCTTGAGGAATACAAGAACATGGTATTTACCGAGGATTCCAAGGCTGACGCAAAGAAAACAGTTGCGGATCTCCGCAAGCTGAAAAAATCGGTCAATGATAAGCGCTTGGAGATCAAGAAAGCGTTTATGGCACCATACAACGAGTTTGAGAACCAGATCAAGGAGCTGGACAAGCTGATCGATGAACCGATTGATTTTATCGGTCAGCAGGTGGAAGAGTTTGAGCGCCGGCGCGTAGAGGAACGCAAGCAGTTAATCAACGAGCTGTATATTGGCATTATGGCAGAACATAAGGAAGCTTCTGATTATTTGCCGTTGCAGCGTATTTATGATTCCAAGTGGGAGAACAGCACAACTACGAAGAAAGCTATCACAGAAGCCATTAAAGAGCGTGTGGAGCACGTTGAAAAGGATATCGCGACAATCCGCGATATGAACTCTGAATATGAGGACAAGGGTGTTGCAGCGTATAAAACATCTTTGGAGCTGGCGGATGCCATTGCCACGATGAACCGTTTCCAGAAGCAGAAAGAAGAAATCTTGCAGCGCGAAAAGGAACGCGAGGCAAGAATCAAGGAAGAGGAGCTGCGGAGAGAACAGCAGGCGGCGGAAACAGCAACCGTAAGAAGCGAAGATCCGGTAAAGCAGGGAAGCGTTGATGTAATTCCAGTTGTCCCGATGAAACAGAATGTGCAGCCGGAAAAGACCAGCGCTGTGGTTACATATCAGATTACGGCTGATCCGTTCCAGATTACACAGCTTGAAATGGCAATGTTGGATTTAGATATCAAATTCAAGAGGGTGTAAACAATGGCAGAGGGAAAGAAGATGAATATCTATGAATCCATAGCTAAGTGCATGGAGGAGATCGGAGCTGTTGGCAAGGATGATGTGAATAAGCAGCAGGGATTTAAGTATCGCGGAATTGATGCAGTAATGAATGCTATCAATCCGGCGCTTGTGAAAAACCGTGTATTTATCGTGCCGGAAGTGCTGGAGCAGCAGAGGCAGGAACGCACTACTAAAAATGGAACAGCGCTGATCTATTCCATCTGCCGGATAAAGTATACGTTCTTTGCCGAGGATGGATCTCATATCGAGGCTATCACGGTAGGCGAGGGTATGGATTCCGGAGATAAGGCAACCAACAAGGCAATGGCTATCGCATTTAAGTATGCTTGCTTTCAGGTGTTTTGTATTCCAACGGAAGAAATGAAAGATCCGGACGAAGAAACGCCGGATCCGGTTAATCCGATGCCGCAGTTTGTTCCTGCCACGGCTGAGCAGGTGCCGCAGTTTGTTCCTGCTACGGCGGAGCAGTTACATGCCATGAATGAATTTGTGACGGCGTACGCTGGACTTTGCGAGAATACAACAGAATCAGACGTTATGCAGGTGCTTAAGAAGAAATATCACTTTGAGCATACAAGCGATATTTCGAGCGATATGGCAGAAAAGATTATTAAGCAGGTAGAGGCTTGGTACAAGAAAAAGAGTGAGGCGGATGCTTAATGGAGACAACCGGGAAATTGACAGGAGCCATGCGAACATTTGATGGAAAAGGAATCATTCTTACATTTGAGGTTGACGCTTCGGCATCCGGACAGATCGCCAGCATGAAGCAGGATGAGTTGCTACGGATCAAGGCGATTAAATATCGCCAGAAGCGCAGCCTCGATGCGAATGCGTATGCGTGGGTGCTTATGACAAAGATAGCTAACCATCCGGACATTGCATCCAGTAAAGAGGATGTGTACGAGCAGATGCTACAGAAGTATGGAACCATCTATGAGGACGAGGATGGATATATCACGGTTACAGTCAAAAAGACGGTAGATATGTCGAAGGTGGATGGTCATTGGAAATACATTAAGGATAATGGCAAATTTGCGTCATATCTGATGATAAAAGGATCAAGCGAGTATACCACGGCTGAGATGGCACATTTCATTGATCGGATCGTGGAGGAGGCGCAGGATCTTGGTATTGAGACTGTACCGCCGGATGAATTGGAGCGCATGAAGCAGGAATGGGGCACGGCATGAAACGGTTATGGAGTGCATTTACAGAGGATATGGACCATTGCTTTTTTACCGGGACTGCACCGGTCGAGAGACATCATATATTCGGGGCTTCTAATCGCGAAAACAGCGAGAAGTACGGATATATCATTCCGCTTCGCCCGGATCTACATCCAAATGGCGCTCATGCAGGGAAAAATGCCGCTGACATTGATCTGAAGCTTAAGCAGATGGCGCAAGAACATTTTGAAACGAATCACGGGACCAGAGAGGATTTCCGGGAAATCTTCGGTAGGTCGTGGATATAGGTTGAGACACCTTACCATTGGTAAAAAGAAACCATTTATGCGAACAATATACCACGAAACCAGCATAATATTGAAAGCCTATTTATCTCCCCTGTGCAAGGGGAGAGGAAAGGAGAAAACCATAGATATTAGTAATATACCAGTCGGACATAAAAATGCTGTACAGCGTCCCTCGAACGCGATAGAAGATCGAGCGCTTCGCAGTGCAATCGAGAAAGCAAACAGTAAGGGCGACTGCATCATCAATGTGGGGAATGGCTATTATAGACCAGATCCAAAAGATCTGACTGATGTAGCAGAATTTAACGAATATATGGCAAAAGAATTGCATAGAGCGCGAGTGATCCAGCATAAGCGCTTGCAGATGAAATTGACGTTTGAAAGGTGGCGAGAAGTTGGAGTATTGGTTGGTAATACCGGGCAGGCTTGATGGTCTGAACACCTATACGGTAGCGAATAGAACAAATCCACATAAGGGCGGAAAGGTCAAGCGGGATAATGAAGAACTTATTATGTGGTGTATCCGGCAACAGCTTAGAGGTGTACATATCGAGAAGCCGGTGTTGATCTATTATCACTTTTACGAGAAAGATAACCGGCGGGATGGTGACAATATATTGTCGTGCGCGGCAAAGTTTATTCAGGACAGTCTTACAAAGACAAAGGTACTGCAAGATGATAACCGCAGACGCATACCGCATTTTTATCACGATGTGACCGTCGATAGCGGTAATCCAAGGATAGAGGTAACTATTACCGAACTGTCACCGGAACAGGCGAAAATGCCATTAAGAGATTTGCTTAAGGTCTTGGAAGTGGGGTGATCTCTTGCATGATAAGAGCAGTTTTGTGATGTATACGAAATATCTTCGGCAGATCCAAAAGCTTGATATGGCAGAGCGGGGAGAATTGTTTACCGCAATCCTATGCTATGCATCCGGTGAGCAGATTCCGGATATGGATGCTGCCACGGATATGGCATTCAGTTTTATTCAAGAGCAGATAGACCGCGATAATGCGGCGTATGCAGATAAATGCCAAAAGCGCATGGAAGCCGGAAAGCTTGGAGGTAGACCTAATGCAAATGCTTTAGAAGAAAACCAAAAGAAAGCAAAAAAAGCAAATGGTTTTTCTGAAAAGCAAAAGAAAGCAAAAAAAGCAAATGGTTTTTCTGAAAAGCAAAATAACCCTGATAATGAATATGATAATGATAATGATAATGATAAAGATATTATAAATAATTTGGCGATTGCCAAATCGATGTTTGAACGTTTGTGGAAGATGTATCCGAACAAAAAAGGCAAAGGTCAGGTATCGGATACCCAAAAGAAGCGGCTACTCGCAATCGGGGAAGATAAGCTTGTTAAAGCGATTGAACGCTACAGCTTTGAATTGCAGAAGGACGCCGACTGGAGGAAAGCACAGTACGGGAGCACATTCTTTAACAGTGGTTATGTTGATTATCTTGATGAAAACTATGTGCCTGGTAAAACGGCAAAGCCACAGAATAGTTTTAACAATTTTAGCCAACGCAGTTACGACTACGACGAGCTTGAGCGTGATATGCTGAACAGCTCCCCAACGTCATAGCTGCACAGAAGAGAGGATAATATGAGCAAAGTGTATGTAACTGATATAGCACGCAGACTAGAGGCAGAGCGTGATATGAGCAGAGAATACCCATGCAGTGGACGAGATCCGAAAGCCAGTAAGCGATTCCGGTCGCTGAATACATACTATGGCAGCGGTCGCAAATGCGAATACGGCGACAAGACAAAGGTATGCGATCCGAGTTGCCGCTTTTGGGAGAGCTGCATTAAGGGGCGGCAGAGAGGAGAGAGCTAATGCATGGAGTAACGCAGAGAACCAGAACTATAAGCAAGAGCGATTATAATCGGGAAGTCTCAAAGGCTAACCTCGGAAATAATATCGCGAACCACATGGGGTACATATTCACAGCGATTCTGTACGATAAATTTGATTTTACTTTCAAGCAGGTCGAAAATTTTTATAAAAGAACGGTAGAGCGGAGACTTGCGTGGCAGGACGATGATAATGATGAGGTTACAAGCGAAAGCTTGCTGTTGTTCTGCAACAAGAAAAAAATTCCGGTTGTGGAATTTGTAAAGTCAGTTCCAATGTCGCAGAAGTTATTTATGGCGGACATCGGTAAGAAAAGAGCTGTTGTTGGTGCAACGTACAACATTGACCATGCATTTCTATCTACTTTTCTGCTGGCTTTTCCGACTTTAAAAGACACATATAAGTTTTCAAATGCGAAATTGGTGGAGTTCATGAAGTGGGTAGCGTATTACATTGATTCGTATTGCAGAAAGCAACCTGGTTGTAAGGAACACTATCTGACGGATGAGATTATCCGCCGGCAATTTATTGAGGATGAGAGCTGGGATATTGTT
>CAVDTR010000052.1:0-8880 GCA_963612015.1 Lachnospiraceae bacterium
TCTACCGAACTTCGTACATTATTCATCAGCCTTACCCATTTCATCTGATCACGTGCCTTTAATTCTTCTGTAATACCTGCCCTGCTTTCATCTGTTCCACAAAAAGCTCCATTCTCTCATTACACTCCTCTTCAACCTCATGGAGATATAAGTACCCGGAACTGGATACCTACCAGAGACATGCCAAAGTACCATCTCAGGAACTGAGTGATTACCTCGTAAAAGAATTGACTAAAAAAGAAAAATAAGAAAAAAGAAAAAACCTTACCAATATTCAGTTTTTTACTTCTGAAAATCAGTAAGGTTTCTTTATATACGTTATGAAATAAAATTTTTATCTTTTGAATAATCACAAAATGTTGCCATTTTGTTGTCAATCACTAAGCAAATTTGCTTGCAACCCGCATAAATACTGGTATCTTAGGATTGTGTGGATTATTCAAACTCAATCGTCCCTGGTGGCTTACTCGTCAGGTCGTAGAATACCCGGTTCACCCCGCGGACTTCATTTATAATTCTGCTCATGACGGTCTGCAGTACCTCGAATGGGATTTCGGCTGCTTCTGCGGTCATGAAATCAACGGTGCGGACTGCGCGGACTGCGACCGCATAGTCGTAAGTACGCTCATCGCCCATGACACCGACGCTGCGCATGTTGGTAAGTGCTGCAAAATACTGGTTCGGCATCCAGGAAGGATTCTCGCCGTGTTCTTCCTTGTAGGCAGCCGCTGCGCCATCGATCTCCTCACGGTAGATGTAATCTGCGTCCTGCACGATGCGGACTTTTTCGGCGGTTACTTCACCAATGATACGGATGCCAAGTCCCGGTCCTGGGAACGGCTGACGGTATACAAGGTAATCTGGGAGTCCCAGCTCCAGACCGGCTTTTCGCACTTCGTCCTTGAACAGGTTGCGAAGCGGCTCGATGATCTCCTTGAAATCAACGTAATCCGGCAGTCCTCCGACATTGTGGTGGGACTTAATCACTGCGGATTCTCCGCCAAGTCCGGACTCGACAACATCCGGGTAGATGGTTCCCTGAGCTAAAAAGTCTACGGTTCCGATCTTCTTTGCTTCTTCCTCGAAAACGCGGATAAATTCCTCGCCGATGATCTTACGCTTCTGTTCCGGCTCAGTCACGCCTGCAAGCTTCGCATAGTAGCGCTCTTGTGCATTGACACGGACAAAGTTGATGTCAAAAGAGCCATTCTTTCCGAATACGCCCTCTACCTCATCCCCTTCGTTCTTGCGGAGAAGTCCGTGGTCTACGAATACACAGGTGAGCTGTTTTCCGATCGCTTTTGCAAGAAGTGCAGCAAGCACAGAAGAATCTACGCCACCTGACAGTGCCAGAAGCACCTTGCCGTCGCCGACCTTCTCACGGATCTCGCGGATAGCGCTCTCAACAAAGGAATCCATACGCCAGGTTCCCGCACATCCGCATACGCCGCGCACGAAATTGTGAAGCATCTTGCTTCCTTCCTGCGTGTGGAGCACCTCCGGATGGAACTGGATCGCATACAGATTTTTCTCGCGGTTCTCTGCAGTAGCGACCGGGCAGTCTGCCGTGTGTCCCACAACGGAAAATCCCGGTGCAACCTTGCTGATATAATCAAAATGGCTCATCCAGCAAACTGTATGATGGTCATCGCTCTTGTGGTCTTCCTTCATCTCCGGCGCAACATCAAGTACCGGGATGTCATTCTTGTCAACGCTTGTCCCTACACCTGCAAAAAGCGGTGACGCTGCATCCACATACACATCTGTTTTTCCGTATTCACGGACAGGTGCCTTTTCCACCTTGCCGCCCAACACATGCATCATGAGCTGTGCGCCATAGCAAAGTCCCAGCACCGGAATGCCAAGTTCAAACAGCTCCTTTGTGTAGGTCGGTGAATTTTCTTCGTAGCAGCTATTCGGTCCGCCTGTCAGAATAATTCCTTTTGGGTTCATTGCCTTGATCTGC
The DNA here is from genome assembly GCA_963612015.1 of Lachnospiraceae bacterium. Lineage (GTDB taxonomy): Bacteria > Bacillota > Clostridia > Lachnospirales > Lachnospiraceae > Roseburia. The sequence continues at coordinate 1,967 of CAVDTR010000052.1, forward strand.
TCAATATCCGTGCGGTATGAATAAATCTCACAATACACATTACACTCACGGACACGGCGGGCAACTAACTGGTTATACTGTCCTCCAAAGTCAATAACGATGACTTTTTCCTGATCCATTCTGTTTTCCTCCATGTTTGAAAATCTTCTTGTAATTATATGCTACGCTGCAATCCTTCGCAAGCCCTTATTCCAAATGATTGTGGAAAAAAGCGCATTCATCGGTATTGCAGTCGGCTGCTGCCTCCAATCGAACGTTGCAGTGAAAAACGTGATCGAGTGGCTTTTCCTCCGTGCCATATACCCGGAATGTGTAATCGCAGCGCAGCTCCCGCAGCCTTGCAAGCAGCATCTGTGCCTGAACCGCATCGACCGTACTGTCATGATTTGCGGTCATGATGAAGGTCGCCGGGAAATTTTCCGTAATATAAGGAAGCGGATTGATGCATTCGATCTCGTCCTTGTTTCCGTGATGCTTTAGCACATCACGCATCAGCCGCTTATCATTTTTGCGGCCTGACGGTCCGAGGTCGATTTGATACACACCGCAATTTAACGCGACCGCGCGCGGTGGTTTTCTGCTGTCATCCGGCAAAAAGCCAAGCTTCTTTTCATAATCCGGGTTGTTGCACATGGCGGAATACAGGCAGAGCAGATGTCCTCCTGCCGAGTCGCCCACGCCAAAGATATTATCTACATCAAAGCCATACTCCTTCGCATGCGACCGTACCCAATGGAATACCGTGTCTGTGTCCTCGACTGCTGCCGGGAACTTAAACTCCGGCGCAAGGCGGTATGTGAAGTTGACAACGGCAAAGCCCCGCTGCGCCAGACTCATGCAGTAAAACTGGTACACCTCCTTCGAGCCGTATACCCAGCCGCCACCGTGAACGCTGATGATCACCGGAAGCGCTTCAAGCGCGCGGTCTTTGCTCTTCAGGCGGTACACATCCAGAACCTGCCATTTTTTATCCTCCTCATATACGATGTCGTCATATCGCACAACATCGTCCGGGGTTGTCAGACCGGCATCGCGGGCACAATCACTTTTATTGGAATAATAACGAATCATTCTGCTTGTCCAAGACATAATATACTCCATTCCGATTTACTGTGAAATCAAGCCAAACGTCTTTTGCTAACACCTCTATCATAATATAATCCCCCCTGCTTTTCCATAGACTTTTCGTGGAAAATATGTTAAATTATTGATAAGGAGTTTTTTCTGCCCTTCGGCATTTTTATTCATACTACGGAGAACATTTTTATTTTAGGGGGAAACAAAATGATTCGACGCAAGTACATGCGAACAAGACAATTAAAGCCCGGCATGAAGATTGATCAGGTGGTTGTGGACCGGATGGGGCGCAATCTGGTAGAGCGCGGCAGCATCCTCGATGAATATGTCATCGACTCCCTCATCAAGCTCGGCGTGATGGCGGTATATATTCAGGATGGCGAGTACGATCCGGATGACCCTGACAAGGTTCTTTCCGCTGCTGCCCGCAGGAATGTTGACCGGCTCCGCACCGACGACCGCTCCAAGGTCACATTGTCTGACAGTGTAAGGAAAAGAGTTTCCGAGGGTATCCAGTATATTTACAGCAATACCGATTCCGAGGATCTGGCGAATGCAGCGGACAGCATCGCCGATGAGCTGATGTCCGCGATCGACAATAACGACGCGATCGCCATTGATATCAGTGCGCTCAAGACCAGTGACGAATACACCTTCAAGCACAGCGTCGATGTCGCAACGATCGCGATGATTCTTGCCAAGCAGCAGGGACTGCCTAAGAAAGAGGTTTACGAGATCGGTGTGTCCGGACTTCTCCATGACATCGGCAAGGCCAAGATTCCGAATGAGATTCTGAACAAACCGGGGAAGCTTGATGACAAGGAATTTGCCATCATGCAGCAACATTCCGTTTACGGTTATCACATGATCTGCGAACGCCCGGAGTTCAGCAGGGAAGTCTGCCTTGGTGTTCTCCAGCACCACGAAAAAATGAATGGCAAAGGCTATCCGCTCGGTGTCGATGAATCCAAGATCTGCAAGTACGCACAGATCCTGTCAGTCGCTGATATCTATGATGCACTCGTCACCGAGCGCCCTTACAAGTCTGCATTTTCCCAGCGGGATGCCGTCGAGATCATCATGTCCATGACAAGTGAGCTGAACATGGCAGCCATGAAGAGTTTCCTTGAAAGCATGATCCTTTACCCGGTGGATTCGCTGGTCGATCTCAGCAACGGTGAGTGCGCCCGCGTTGTCCGCAATAATCCGCACTATATCCTCCGCCCGGTCGTGGTAGGTGTAGAAAGCGGCAAGGTCTATGACCTCGGCGAGGATTTAAAATGTGCGAGCATTATCATCATGTAACGTAATTTTTCAGCTCCGTGTGGTTGGCATCCCTGCGGAGCATTTTTTATTTTGTCCTGTAAAATAAAGGAAGGATATTCTTACCGTTTTTCCGGCAGGGATATCCTTTTTTCTATATCTATTTCTTAAATACGAACTCCCGCTGAATCCAATAGCTTACGACAAACAGGAAAACGTCCACCACGATCTTAACCGCAAGCTCCGGCACTGCCGAAATCAGATAAACGCCGAGTGTGACAAGCGAAGCGCTAATCGTCATCTAGATCGATGCCAGCAATGCGCATTTTCCAAAAATCCGGTAGAGGCGTATGGAATCCCTTACCGGATCAAAATGTGTCTGGTGATCTTCCTTTGAGTCGTATATCGTATGGCTCTCTACCTCTGAGATCTCGCACCTGCCCTTGCTTGCGATCAGCATATTCGTCTCAAACTCAAACCGCTCCCCATCCACATTGAGAAGCTCCGCCATAAAAGTCTTTGGTATCGCACGAAGCCCGGTCTGCGTGTCGGAGACAGATACCCCGCAAAGCCATTTGCACACTTTTCTCGTAATGGTCTTACCGTAAACGCTTTTCCACGGCACTTCATCCTTGGAAAACTTGCGACAGCCCATGACTAGATGATCCGGGTGCTGTTCCAGTTCTTCCATACATTTTTGAATATCCTCCGGCACATGCTGTCCGTTGGAATCCGCGATCACACAGCCGATCATGTCTGGAAACGTGTTCAGGCAATAGTTAAACGCATCCTTCAGCCCGCGTCCCTTACCCATGTTGCGATAGTGGCGCAAAAGTGTGCATCCATACTCACTTTCTGCCCGCGCAAATAGTTCCTGATAGGCATCCCCGCTACCATCGTCAAGTACGACAATGTTGGTAAATCCGGCAAATTTTAAATTCTGCAGTAAAGTGATCAGTCGGTCATCCGGTTCATAGGACGGGATGATCAAAGGTATCCACTCGTTCTGCATTGGTACTCTCCCTTTTTCTCATTTGAATTGTAACCTTCCTTTTATATCAGTTTATCGTTCTTTTTCTAAATTGTAAAACCTGCTATTGGTTCTATATTTTTGTTACATTTTGACCATTCCTATATGTTCAAATATATGTTATGATTGCAGATAAACTTAGAAAAGTCCGTTGCGGCTTATTCCATTTTACGCAAAGGGGAACAAGATGTCGTCAGAGCATAACCATCAGAAAAAGATTGCAGTCATCAATGATCTGTCCGGCTTTGGCAAATGCTCGCTGGCTGTATCGCTGCCGATCATTTCACAATTAAAGATTCAGTGTTGTCCGCTTCCGACCTCCATCTTTTCAAATCATACGGGGTTTGACAGCTTTTTCTTTGAAGATTTCACTGCCAACATGGAGCCATACATCGCGGAGTGGAAGAAGCTCTATCTTCATTTTTCCGGCATCAGCACCGGTTTTCTTGGATCTGCCGATCAGATCCGGATCGTGTCTGACTTCGTGAAAGATTTTAAGGGATCGGATACTATCGTCATCATCGATCCGGTCATGGGAGATTACGGAAGCCCCTACCCGACCTACACCGCGGATATGTGCCATCGCATGAAAGAGCTGGTGCGTTATGCGGACATTGTCACGCCAAACCTTACCGAAGCGTGCATCCTGACGGACACCCCGTACAAAGCCCACTGGAAGATTTCAGAGGTGATCGAACTTGCCAGCCAGCTCGTTGCCGAGGGTCCGTCAAAGGTTGTCATAACCGGCATCCCGCAAAAGAGCTATATCTGCAACCTGTGTTATGAAAAGGGCTATGAGCCTTCTTTGATCAAAACGCAAAAGGTCGGCACGGAGCGCTCCGGCACGGGCGATATTTTTTCCGCGATCATTTCTGCGGATGCAGTCAACGGTGTACCGTTTCAGGAATCCGTCCGGAAAGCATCGCATTTTATCAAGCGCTGCATCCTAAAAACGATCGAGCTTGACATTCCTCTGACAGACGGTGTTTGCTTCGAGGAAGTTTTGCATACACTTCATTAGATATTTTTATAAGGAAAGGAAGTTTTTTACCATGAAAAAATCAATGACCATTTTATATAAGGTACACAATAATCTGTACATCAATCTGACCAACCGCTGCTCCAGCGCTTGTACATTCTGCCTGCGTCAGACACGCGATCACATGGAGGATTCCGATTCCCTGTGGCTTGAGCATGAGCCTTCCGTTGAGGAGGTAAAGGAAGCCTTTAAGCATGTGGATGTTTCCACGTTTGACGAGATCGTTTTCTGCGGGTTCGGTGAGCCAACCGAACGTTTTGACACCTTGATCGAGGTTGCCCGTTTCATAAAGGAAAACTACAACAAGCCAATCCGGATCAACACCAATGGTCAGGGTGACCTGATTAACAACCGCCGGATCGCGCCGGATATGAAGGGGCTGATCGACACGATCTCCATCAGCCTGAACACCCCGACTGCAGACAAATATCATGCGATCGTCCGCAGTCAGTTCGGAGACAAGGCGTTTGACGCAATGCTGGCTTTCGCAAAGGATGCCAAAGATTATGTACCTTCTGTCATTCTTTCTACCGTAGATACCACGCTGACCAAAGAGGAGGAAGCTGAGTGCCAGGCGATCTGTGATCGTCTTGGTGTCACCTACCGCATCCGCCCTTGGGAGGATTAAACGGCTTCCCCGTGGTGCAGATATTTTTCCTTCGTTGCCATACCGCCGCGGATATGTCGCTCTGCCTTGTTGACATCGAGCACTTTTCTTGTCTCCCGCGCCAGCGTCGGATTGATTGCCGCAAGACGGTCGGTGACGTCTTTATGTACCGTAGATTTTGATATGCCAAACGCCTTGGCGGTCTGCCGCACGGTGGCATTGTTTTCGATGATGTAATTTGCGATTTCGATCGCGCGCTCTTCGATATATTTTCTCATAAAATAACCCCTGCATTACTGTGTTTGTACAGTTTATGCAGGGGTATTTTGTAATATGCAGAGGGGGGAGTGTTCTTTTCTTCTCGGTGCCCAGTCAGAAAACCTTAATTTCCAGACCAAAGTAGCCCTAAAAGCATTTTGGTCTGGAAATTAAGGTTATAGAAAATGCAGGCTGTTCTGACCTTTCACGATTAAACACCGGCATTGTATCACAAGCCTTGCTTACATTCTCCAACAAGGATGCCTATGCACGTATCCGTCAGTTCCTGAATCACCTTGCTGAACAAGGCATCATAGAAATGAATCTTTCCAGGATTGTTCCGCACTATAAGAGGGGTTCAGTGCTTCCTACGACATATACACCAGATGAAATCAGCAGGATCGAAGCTTCTGTTGATACCAATACCACTATCGGAAAGAGAAACCTTGCTATCATCCGACTGGCATCTCGAATGGGACTCCGTGCAGGCGACATTGCAAAGCTTAAGCTATCAGAAGTCAACCTTAGTTCGGGATACATTAGTATAACCCAGGAAAAGACGGGGATACCTCTCACACTGCAAATGCCTTGCGAAGTTGCTAATGCCATTTCGCTGCACCTTGACAATGACAAATACTCTTTAAAAGACGGGTATGTATTTCATAGCCTGACGGCTCCGTATGGATGTATTACTACAAGCATAATACGACACGCTTTAAATGAATGCTTTGCTACAGCAAATGTCAATACAGCCGGGAAAAAGCATGGACCACATGCATTTCGGTCATCCCTTGCAAGTTCAATGGTAAATGATAATGTATCTTATGAGGTAGTCAGAAGAATACTGGGACATTCAGATCCTGATGTTATCAAGCATTACGCTAAAGCGGATATTGAAAATCTGCGGATATGTTCTATCGATCCTCCGATTCCCACAGGGATTTTCCGTGATTATCTTTCCGGCAAGGAGGTGATCACTCATGTTTGATAGTATTTACTCAGAACAGTTATTACAGTATTACGATTTGCGTCGGAAAACATTGAGTGAAAGCGCAGAAAAACACGAATTATGCTATCTGCGTCGTTTTGACTCGTATGTTTCCGAACGGTTGGATTGTCCCGCACACATCACGAAAGATTGCATTAACGAATGGGTAGGTTCCCTTTTAGGGAAAAGCAGTACTGTTGAGAATGAAATCATTGTAATACGACAGTTTCTGAACTTCCTCAAGTATACCGGAGAAAGTGTTGCCATGCCATCCATACCAAGGGTTCATGATGACTATGTCCCATATATCTTTAGTGATATGGAGTTGAATGATATTTTTGAATCTGCTGATAACATCGTTCAAAAGGATTCCAAGGCTGATCCTTATCTGGTGATAGAATTTCCGGTGATTCTCAGACTTTTATACAGTTGTGGTCTTCGAATCGGGGAAACAGTCAAAATAAGTATGAATGATGTGGATCTGGATGGTGGCATCCTTCGCCTTATAAATACAAAAGGCAATAAACAGCGGTTAGTCCCGATGTCAGCGCCCATGACAGATATCCTACGCAAGTACTGCATGGCAATGAATCTTGTCGGCAGGAATAACATATGGCTTTTCCCGTCCTCTAAAAATGAGGGGCATATATCC
>CAVDTR010000053.1:0-7911 GCA_963612015.1 Lachnospiraceae bacterium
CGGAATCATTATGGTATTTTATAAGAAAGCGTATGACACATATGCATGAGAGAGAAAATTTCGTGAAAAGGGTATTCTGTAACAAAAAAACAAAAATCATTATCCTTGGGGCTCTCATCCTGCTTCCGTTGCTTGGCGCAGCCGTTGACCGGGCTACGGGACGCGGGATAAGCGGTACGCAGTTGGAAGAGTATACGATTGGATCAACCGGCGGAAGCCGATATGATGTTGGCGAGCTGACGGAAGGCGTGGTAGTAAGGCAGAGCTTTGTAGCACCAACCGACCGGTTCTATTCTGCAACGCTACGGGGCGCAACCTGGGGACGCGAGGATAATACGGGAGAACTTCATGTATCCTTACTGGACGCAGGCGGAGGTCAGCTATATCAGTGGGATATTGATGTGGCAGGAATGGAAAACGATGCGGATATTACACTCTACACGGATCATCTGATTCAGATTACCCAGGGCGAATTGTATTATCTTCAGATTGAGAATACGGGAAGCACGGAGGGGAAAGCTGCAACCTTTTTCGCAATCTCTGAGGATTGGTATCCGGATGGAAGTCTTGAGATAAATGGTGTACAGCAACAAGGGGATCTGTGCCTTAAAGTTCAAGGAGCAGCCGGAGATAATAGTTATTTTGGAGCTAAATTAGCACTTCGGTGCATGGTTGGATGGATTGTAGCCTGGATATATTACTGCAAGGCATTTCCGGTGCGCAGGAAAAGGAGTGACAAATGAAAAAGATCCAAAGAATCATTATCATTTTTGCAGCATTGCTCCTGTGGCTTTTGGTGATGCTATGGATAATGCCGGGTGAGGAGATCAAAGAATATGCTTACCGTTCGGAATATCTGGTAAATGGCAGTGTCCGGGTGGAACAGGGAATGGAGTATACGCAGGAACTGTCTCCGCTTCGTTCGTTCAATGAAATCATCCTATATCTTGATAAGAGTGATTGCTCAAGAACAAAGAGAAACGTCGAGATCGAATTGCAAAAGGCAGGAGAGATGATTGAACGGTGGTCGTATGCCACGGATCAACTGGCAAAGGATACGATAACTTTGAAGCTGAAAGAAGAGCAGGAACAAAGTGATGGATATACCTTGCTGGTAAGAACGAATAATGAGGATGGTGTAGAAGAGGGTGTTGCATTTAACTCTTTTACGGACGAAGCTGGACAGGCAAAGCTTTGCGTCAATCTGTACTACGTGTACACGAACTGGTTTGCGATCCTGTCCATCATAGTATTTCTGTTAACGGCTGCATTATGGTGTCTGTTCCGGTATGCACCGGTAGAAAGAATCGCTCCGGTACTGATCCTTGGGATGGGAATTGTAATGATGATTCTTATGTCGCCGATGTCAGGACCGGATGAGAGATATCACTATCTTTCTGCATGTAAACTGTCAAATGTGCTGCTTGGCACAGAGGATGTAGAAACGATCGATGCCAACTACTACGATGATGAGGCTTATGAGGCGCATTTTAATGTCGTGAGAAATTTCAGACAGGTAGAAAACGGCTGGAATGATACTTATGCAGAAGATGCGGGAGAACGGAATATTTCTCTTCAGCGCTCCAATGACCTGCGTTTTGCAATATCATATATCTTTTCGGCAATGGGAATTGCGTTCGGAAGAATATTGCATCTGGGATTTGTCAAGACCTACTATCTCGGCAGGCTGTTTAACTTACTGGCATATGTTGGAATGGCAACAGCAGCGATCCGTAAAACTCCCAAATTAAAGGAATTATTCCTTCTGGTAGCACTGCTCCCGATATGCCTGCAGCAGGCAACGTCATATTCCTATGACATGCTGATTTTTGGAAGCAGCCTGATGTTTGCGGCGTGGTTTGTGTATCTGAAGGACGACCAGAATGAAATATGTCCGAGAGATATTATAAGCATGTGCATCATGGTGGTGCTGTTCTCTGGGGTTAAGCTGGTATACGCGACACTTGCAGCAATGCTTTTCATTATCCTGACCAAGAAGAAGGACAATGAAAAGAAGCGGAGAGTTACATGGATCATTGGAAGTCTTGTCGTTATCGAAATCCTTTTTACAGTGTGGTATATCCAAAGAATCACATTCCCTATAACGGATCGCTATCATTGGGCAGATGCATTTCAGCATCCGTTCCAGTTTTTGCAGGTGGCTCTGGCAACCTGCATGCAAAATGGCGGTGACTGGACATTGGAACTGCTCGGACAGAAGCTCGCAGGGCTTTCTGTTGTGATTCCGTCTATTACGATACTTGGAATGGGAATGCTCTTAATTCTTGCAAGTGCAAGAAGCCGGAAAAACACAGTGGAATTGACAATGCTAGACAACTGTGTAATACTCTTTTGGGGAATCTGTGGCGTACTTCTGACCGTTCTGGCGATATGGACGGATACAGCTTATGGATCGACGATCGTATCAGGATTGCAGGGCAGATATTTTATTCCTTATCTGATCCCGATGCTGTTGATACTGGCACAGTTTGTGAAGTTACAGTGGGGTGCAGACCGGAGAAAAGTGATTTCAGTGTATTTCTTTTTGCAGGCATTTACCATTGCCGCGGTGCTCAATCAGATGTAAAAGGTTGGAGTTTGTTGAATGATACACACATTTGTTATCTGTGCATACAAAGAAAGTGAATATTTGGAAGCGTGTATCAGCTCCCTGATGGCGCAAAGTGTTCGATCAGACATCATAATGGTTACTTCAACGGACAACGCAATGATACGGAATATGGCAGACAAATATCATATTCCGCTATATGTCAACCATGGTGAGAGCGGTATTACGCAGGATTGGAATTTTGGATTGGCACAAGTGAAGACAAAGTATGCTACGATTGCACATCAGGACGACGTGTATGAGCCAACCTATACAGAGGCTCTGGTTGGGCGGATGGAAAAATCGGGTAGACCATTGATCGGCTTCTCGGATTATTTTGAACTGCGGAATGGACGGCGGGTAAGCGACAATTCACTGCTTAAGATCAAACAGGTGATGTTGTTTCCACTGCGGATAAAAGCTCTGCAGAAGAACCGTTTTATACGAAGGCGAAGCCTGTCAATGGGAGATGCGATCTGCTGCCCATCGGTCTGCTACTGTCTTGAAAATCTAAGACAGCCGGTTTTTGAGCACCATTACAGAAGCTGTGAGGACTGGGAAGCATGGGAGAAGATCTCAAGGGAGCGAGGGGCATTTGTCTATGTGCCGCAGCTTTTGATGGGACATCGTATCCATGAACAATCGACCACCACGGAGATCTTAAAGGATCATGCGAGGGTGGCAGAGAACTATGAGATGTTTTGCAAATTCTGGCCGAAAGCTATCGCGAGGCGGATCAATGCATTCTATACAAAATCAGAATCATCGAATAATTTGTAGAGTCAGGTAGATATGGAAAAAAGTAATACACTTAAAAAGTTGATAATCGTTCCGGCGTTTAACGAAAAGGAAAGCATTCTTGCGACAATACGAGACATCGAAGAGAATGCACCGGACTATGACTACGTCGTGGTAAATGACTCTTCATGGGACGGAATGCTGGAACTATGCCGCAAACATGGCATAAAGGTGTTGTCCTTGCCAATCAATCTGGGAATTGGCGGAGCGGTACAGACCGGCTACGTCTACGCCAAAGAAAAGGGCTATGATATTGCAGTCCAGTTTGACGGGGATGGGCAGCATGATGCCAGATACATACATAAGATGGAAGAGGCTCTCCTTGCAAATGACGCTGATATGGTAATCGGCTCCCGGTTCATTGAAAAGAAGGGCTTTCAGTCTTCGCGGGTGCGGCAGGCAGGAATCCGATATTTTGGCTTCTTGAGCAGGTTCCTGTTTGGACAGCGGATTACTGATGCAACATCCGGGATGCGTATGTGCAACCGGAAGGTAATCGGACTGTTTGAAAAGAGCTATCCGAGAGATTATCCAGAGCCGGAGACGGTATGCAGATTGCTTCGCAAAAAGTGTAAAGTCATAGAAGTTCCGGTGGAGATGAAGGCGCGGCAGGGCGGCACTTCATCAATATCATGGAGCAAGGCTATTTATTATATGGTAAAGGTAACGCTTGCTATTTTTATTGAAAGACTGAGGTAGACAGATGATTACGCTTCATGCTCGTTTTTTAATTTTTATTCCGCTTTTGACCCTGCTGTTTATCATTATCTATATGGTAAGGCAGCGCAGCCTGGAATTGAAATATGTACTTGTGTGGCTGATCGGTGATGTGATTATGATGATCGTTGTCGGTTTTCCCGGCGTATTGGATTGGCTGGCAGTCAAGATGGGAATCTATTCAGTCGCAAATATGGTATTCTTACTAGCGTTTCTTCTGGCAATCAGTGTTTGCTTTTCACTTACGGTCGCACTGTCGAGATTGTCGGCATCTGTCCGGAAGATGGCACAGATTGTGTCGATGATACCGGATGAGGTGAAAGATATGGTTATGAAAGATATACAAGTAAAAGAAAATGGGGATGTATCAGGCAAAGGAGAACACAAATGAAGGTCGTTTTACTAGCCGGAGGACTTGGAACCCGGATCAGTGAGGAATCGCAATTTAAGCCTAAACCAATGATCGAGATCGGTGGGAAACCGATTCTTTGGCATATCATGAAGGAATATTCCTATTATGGCTTTAATGAGTTTATTATTTGTGCGGGGTACAAACAGCATATTATCAAAGAATGGTTTGCTGACTATTTCCTGCATAACAGCGATATAACCTTTGACTATACAAATGGAGAACGAAATATTATCGTACACGATCAGCACCTTGACCGTTGGAAGGTTACGGTAGTAGATACGGGGCTGGACACGATGACAGGAGGTCGTATCAAACGTGTTCAGAAGTATATTGGAGACGAGCCGTTTATGATGACGTATGGTGATGGCGTGTGTGATGTTGATATACAGGATCTTGTCCGTTTTCATCAGAGCCACGGAAAGATGGCAACGCTTACCGCGGTAGTTCAGGAACAGCCCAAGGGAGTTCTGGATGTTGGCGGTGATAATGCGGTAAAGTCGTTCCGTGAGAAGAACCACGCGGATGGCACATTGATCAATGCGGGATATATGGTACTTAACCCGGAAGTGTTTGATTATATAGATGGGGACGACACATCCTTCGAGAAAGAACCGCTTTCACGTATCGCGGAGCAGGGGGAGCTGATGTCTTATATGCATCACGGTTTCTGGCAGTGCATGGACAATAAACGAGAGATGGATCTGCTGGAAAAACTCCTAAAGAGCGGAAAGGCACCGTGGAAAAAGTGGGAGGATTAACTATGCTGCAAGAGTTCTATAAAGATAGAAGGGTTTTGATTACCGGTCATACCGGATTTAAAGGCTCCTGGCTTTGCAGGATATTAACCAATGCGGGGGCAACAGTTACCGGCTATGCACTTGAACCACCGACGGAGCCGAACCTATTCTCCATCTGCAAAGTAGAGGGACGGATGAAGTCGATTGTCGGAGATGTCCGGGACAGAGAACATCTAATGAGGTTTTTTGATGAGGTAAAGCCGGAGATCGTATTTCACCTTGCAGCGCAGCCAATCGTGAGGGATTCCTATAAAAATCCGGTATACACTTATGAGACGAACGTGATGGGGACGGTAAATATCTGCGAGTGTGTGCGGCTGCATCCCTGCGTAAAGTCGTTTCTGAATGTGACGACTGACAAAGTATATGAAAATAAAGAATGGGAATGGGGGTATCGGGAGAACGAGCCGTTAGATGGATTTGATCCCTATTCCAACAGTAAGTCTTGCTCGGAGTTGGTGACACATAGTTACATCAACTCTTTTTATCGTGATATGGATGTGGCTGTGTCTACGGCACGTGCGGGCAATGTGATCGGAGGCGGAGACTTTGCCAATGACCGTATTGTGCCGGATTGCGTGCGGGCAGCAGCTGCCAAGCGGAATATCATTGTGCGTAATCCGGATTCTACGAGACCGTATCAACATGTTTTAGAGCCGCTTGCGGTATACCTGATGATCGCAAAGGCGCAGTATGAGGATGAGAAGTATGCCGGATTTTATAATGTGGGACCGGATGATTGGGATTGTATTACAACAGGACAACTGACCGATATTTTCTGTAAGAAATGGGGAGAGGGACTGGGGTGGATCAATCAGAGTGATGGAGGTCCGCATGAAGCCGGATTCCTTAAGCTGGATTGCTCCAAGTTAAAACGGACATTTGGGTGGAAACCGCACTGGAGCGTAGAGCAGGCCATTGAAAAGACCGTGGAATGGTCTAAGGTGTATCTGGCGGGCGGCGATGTATGCGCCTGCATGGATAAGCAGATCAAAGAATTTTTTGAATGAGGATATAGTATGTTTGAAAATAAAACAGAGACGCAGGCAAGAGAACAGATATTAGCAATGGTGGAAGAATACTGCGACACCTACCATAATAAGAGGAAGCCATTTGAGCAGGGAGATAGGATCAATTATGCGTCCCGTGTCTATGATCACGAGGAAATGTGTAATCTGGTGGATTCGGCACTGGAGTTCTGGCTTACAACCGGAAGATATACGAGCGAATTTGAAAAAGCGCTGGGAGAATATCTCGGAGTAAAGTATTGCGCACTTCTAAACTCAGGATCTTCCGCAAATCTTCTGGCTTTTATGGCGCTTACATCGCCACTTCTGGGTGAGAGACAGGTGCGCCCCGGAGATGAGATGATCACGGTTGCAGCAGGATTCCCGACGACGGTTACGCCGGCTATCCAGTATGGCGTTGTACCGGTATTCATCGATGTGACAATTCCGCAGTACAATATGGATATTACCCAACTGGAAGCTGCGTTGTCCGATAAGACAAAGGTTGTCATGGCAGCACATACGTTGGGAAACCCATTTGATCTTAAAGCTGTAAAAGAGTTTTGCGACAAGCACAATTTATGGCTGATTGAGGATAACTGTGACGCTTTAGGAACAAAGTATGCAATCGACGGGCAGGAAAAATTTACCGGAACGATCGGGGATATCGGTACATCTTCTTTCTATCCGCCGCATCATATGACAATGGGCGAGGGCGGTGCAGTGTATACGGATAATGCATTGCTTAACAAGTGCATACGTTCATTCCGGGATTGGGGACGCGACTGCGTATGCGCATCCGGTCAGGACAATCTCTGTGGACACCGGTTTGACAGGCAGTATGGGGAATTGCCGCTTGGATATGACCATAAGTATGTATACTCACACTTTGGATATAACCTGAAAGCAACGGACATGCAGGCGGCGATCGGATGTGCACAGATTAAAAAATTTCCGTCATTTGTGGAAAAGAGACGGCATAATTTTGCTCGTTTGTTTGCAAATCTGGCGGACTGCAAGGACAAGCTGATTCTGCCGGAGGCTTGCGACAATTCCACACCAAGCTGGTTTGGCTTCCTTATTACCTGTAAGGAAGGTGTAGACCGCAACAAGGTTGTTCCATATATTGAAGCACATGGTGTACAGACGAGAATGCTGTTTGCAGGAAATCTTACAAAGCATCCATGTTTTGACCAGATGCGTGCATCCGGTCAGGGGTATCGTGTTATAGGGGATTTAAAGAATACGGATCGTATTATGCGGGATTCCTTCTGGGTTGGAGTATATCCGGGAATGACGGATGAGATGATCGACTATATGGCACAGACGATCAGGGAAGCGGTAAATTTATAAACAGAGTGGATGGTTGATTTATGAAACGAGCGATTATTACAGGTGCAACAGGTGCGATCGGAACTGCATTGGTACAAGAATTGGTAGACCACGATGTAGAAGTATTGGTGATTTGCAGGGAAAACTCAAAAAGAAATGATCGCATTCCACACCACCCGCTGGTTAAAAAATGCTTTTGCGATCTGAATATGCTGGCGGAATTAGACAATACCACCGGTA
>CAVDTR010000054.1:0-6171 GCA_963612015.1 Lachnospiraceae bacterium
ATGCATGCCCATATAGTCTGGAAAATGAAGCCGGCGTGCAATCCCAGCACTTTTCCTACAAATGCAGCAGGAAGCCAAAATCCGATATAGTAGATCAGCTCGCGTACAGAAGTGCCTTCTGCAGTCGTTATTTCATAACGTACAGGCCAGTCATGGTTGACGAGTATTTCAAAAATCGTGTTGCGCCAATAATGATCTGACGACTGAAATGATACACCGCCGATTCCGGACAGGCATGCCCAGATAATGATGAATGCACCTGCGATGAACAGTTTTATGATTGCAGAGTGCGACAACTTAAAGCCATCGGATATGGCTGGATTATGACGGCTGTTTAGGACAATACGGACAAGACAGATAATTATCAATATCACGAATGGAATTGAAAAAACTGGTTTTAGCCATCCGAGCATAAAGATACATACCGGTAGCGAGAGGTATATATATGCAAGTGAGCAAAACACCGGATCACTTGTGAGTTTGCGATTATTTGGCATGGGTATCCTCCTTGGAAAAGATAAATGATAATATCGGATCATGCATGATGATAAGGCATAGTGCATATACCAGCACACAGGCGATTATTGTAATCAGCAGGGCAAAAACACCATCACCCAATAAGTGTAACAAAATAGCCCCAATGAGCAGCATGACTACGGAATATCCGAAGTATCGGCAGAATATCCGAAAAATCGGGCGGAAACGAAGTTCTTTTCGCACCATAAACAGCTGAATGGATGAAACAATTATTTCGGATAATACGGAGGCATAAATCGCTCCCATTGCTCCGTATTCCGGGATAAGGAGTAAATTGGTAATGATATTGACAATAGAGCCGCAAATAACCGAAATTGTCATCAGGCGTTCACGTTTGGATGGAACGAGAAGCTGATATCCGATAATGTTGCTGACTCCGATCGTAGGAACAATAACGGATAGCCATTTGAGCATATCACACACTGGTTCATAGCCGGGACCATAGTAGATCGGAACAATACGGTCCGCAATCAAAATGACACCCATCATGATTGGAAGACCGATTGCAAATACAACACGGAATGAAAAAAGCAGCAGATTGTGGATCTGTTCTCTATTATTGTCCTGATCGTCATTCCATAGAATTGTGATCCTTGAAGCCATTACGGTTCCAAGGGATGTGATAATGGCCTCCAACATTCTTATGATCTTCTGACATTGTTCATAATAGCCGTTTTCATAGTTGGATTTGGTGATAAGTCCGATCATGGTCTTGTCCAAAACGGTGTACAGCTGGATCGCAATCTGCGCAACAAAAAGCCGCAAGGATGGAAGTACATGGCGAAACGGATGAAGCTCAGAGCGTGGAGCATCACCGGACATATACTTATGAACTTCGATACACTGAATCAGATTGCTTGCAAGGATGGCAAGCCCATTGCAGCCCATGTAGACGACAAGATCATCTTTTGTCCGTACAAAGACGAAAATGCATACGGTGGCAACAATGCGGCAAAGACCATTAAAAACGGAAAGCTTCTGAAACTGTTCGGTTCCCTGATAAAACCAGGAAATGTCAAAAAAGGCAGCAAGGATCTCAATACCGGCAACCGCATAAATCAAGCGGGCATCCGTATAACGAAGTATGGTAGTACAGTAAAGAAGAATGGCAAGCCCGATTCCGGTTCCTCTTAAGATCGTGATCTCCCAGAATGCTTTTCGCGTATTCCCGTGCTGGGCAGTAAGCTCTGCAATGTAACGCTGACCATATATGCCGGTTCCGATGGAAGCAAACAGGACGAAATATGATACGATGGACTGTGCGAAAGAATATTGCCCAATCGTGTCAGCTGCTAATACGCGCGAAATATATGGTGTGGTAATGAGCGGAATAATGAGACTCAGAGCCTGATACATTAAGTTATAGAAATAATTTTTGGTCAATGTTTTCATAATATCCTTATATTAGTATACTGTCGGCGCACTGTCAATTTGCATTCAAAGCAATCCGATTAAGAAAAGGTAGATATTATATGTGTCATTGTGCTAAAATATGAGCAATGGAAAGAAGAGAGTGAGAAAGCGATGGAGAAGATTTCGGTGATCGTTCCTGTGTACAATGGCAGGGAACATATAACAGATTGCCTGACAAGTATATGGGATCAGACGTATGACAATCTGGAACTATTGATATATGATGACGGATCTACGGATGATTCTTATGCCGTAATCCAAGACTTTTTGGAAAATCAAAAAAATAAGAATAGAATAGTGGCACAGCTTAAATGGCAGGACAATCAGGGCGTGGCCCGCACAAGAAACCGGGGGATCAACGAGGCAACCGGGGATTTTGTCATGTTTGCAGATCAGGATGATAAGCTGCTGAAAGATTACTGTGAGACGTATCTGCGGATCGCAAAAGAGAAGAGTGCGGATATTGTCGTTGGTGGATATACGAGGATGACAACAACTGGTGACAATCAGAATGTGGTAAATCTGTCGGAAGGAGAATGGGCAAAGTTCGTTGTGATGGCTCCTTGGGCACATATTTATAGAGCCTCTTTCTTAAAAGAAAATAATATCCGGTTCCTAAGCTATACGATAGGAGAGGATGTCTATTATAATATGCTGGCATACTCGAATACGAAGAATATTGTGACGACCGGCTACAATGGATATATATGGACGAATAATCCGGCATCTGTTTCCAACTCCAAGCAGAATTGCATACGGGAGTCGGTTGATCCGCTTTTTTTGTTAGAAAATATCTATAAGAATCTGCCGAAGAAAAATTGCATTCGCGAGGAGGCGGTGGAATATTTCTTTGTAAGGTATCTTGTCTGGTATTTTTTCTTTACCGTAAAAGATTCAAAGAGGCAGGATGTAGCAGCACAGTATGATAGAGTGATGCAATGGCTGAAGGAAAGGTATCCGTTATTTTATAAAAATCATTATGTCTGCCTTTGGAATCGAAAAGGGGAACTGGCTTCGATAGCGTTAGCTTTTGGAATGTGGAGATTCTTATATCGGATAAGGCTGCTAAAGCCTTGCCTGCTTTTGCTGGCAAAGAAAGATTGAGGTGTGGTGCGATGAACACAAATCCATTGGTGTCGGTTGTGATTCCGGTATACAATGTGGAAGAATATCTTGCGCACTGTCTGGATTCTGTTTTGGCGCAGGACTATAAGAATATTGAGATCATATGTGTGAATGACTGTTCTACCGATAGGTCAGTACATATTCTGCAAAGCTATGAAGCTGAGCATCCGAATATCCATGTGGTAATGCCGGAGAAAAACGGTGGACTTGGCGCAGCACGCGATCTTGGAATGAGAAGCGCACGTGGGATGTACATCTGTTTCCTGGATAGCGATGATTATGTTGCAACAGACTATATAGCAAGATATATGGACGCGATGGAAAAGGATACGGATATTGTCATCGGAAGCTTCCTAAAATGCACGGGAGATAAGCAGATCGCGTGTAAGATCGTAGATAATGATGCATTTGCATGGGTGATGCCATCGGCGGTGGTACGTCTGTACCGATTGGATTTTTTGCGAAAAAATAGCATAGACTTCCGGGGACTGCGATATTACGAGGATGGCATATTTAACCTGCGCTGCATGGTGGAACATCCAAAATGCAAGATTATTGATTATAGGGGATATTATTATATGGTAAATGCGGCATCTATTACCCAGAACCGTAAAGGGGAGATGCTGTTTGAAACATATATTTCCAATTACAGAGGGCTTGCAAAGGATATTAAATGGGATGCGCTGACTCCTAAAGACCATGAAATCCTAGAGTATGAATATGTGCAGGGAATCACAATTTGCATGATCTATAATCTGCGCCATGCAGGGGTGGACTTAGTTGAGAAATTTGTGGTGCTGCGCCGTGAAACGTTGCAGGAACTGTTCCCGGAATGGAGAAAGAACCGACTGCTGAAAATCGGTCAGCTCAAAGGAGACTCTGTGAAGAACAGGACAATTTTGCTCATATTTCTTCTGATTGAAAAAATGCATCTTTCGACGGCATTTCTGCGGTTGATCGCAAGATAGGATTGGATAGGAAAATTAGATGAATGAATCAATAGCAATCGTGGTTACCTATAACCGCAAGGAGCTTCTCCAAAAGAATATAAGGGCGCTGCTTGGACAGAGCAGGGCTGATTTTGATATTCTGGTGATTGATAATGCTAGCACTGATGGTACACAGGAGCTGGTGGGACAAATGACAGAAGAGTGCAGCCGCATTGCCTATATCAATACCGGAAGTAATCTGGGCGGTGCCGGTGGGTTTTCCTATGGAATGCAGGTCGCATGTGAAAAAGATTATAAATATTGCTGGCTGATGGATGATGATACGATACCGGGAGAGACGGCGTATGAACATCTGGTGGACAAGATCGATTTTTTACAAGGCGATTTCTCCTTTATATGCAGTTATGTGAAGTGGATTGACGGAACGATATGCACAATGAATATCCCTGGAGTCAAAAGAAGCCTGATCACAAGACTGGATCTTCTCGATCACAATATGCTTTGGGTCAAGACTTGTTCCTTTGTCTCTGTCCTTATTAATCTTGAGGTCGCAAGAGAGGTTGGGGTGCCGATCAAGGAATTTTTCATCTATGGGGATGATGCGGAATATACGCTCAGACTGTCCGGCAAGCGGAAAGGATACTGGGCGCTTGACAGTATTGTGGAACACCGGATGGGGCGGAATGCCGGTGTTGATATTGTGACAGAAGGCGAAGACAGACTGGATCGCCATTTTTATAATGTGCGTAACCTGACATACATTGCTAAAAGGTATGGAATAAATGGAATCCCGATGTGCCTGCTTCATACGTTTGGCGATACATACCGGGTATTGCGGTATGCGTCTGATAAGAAAAGGTACAGGATCGCTTTGATCTGGAAAGGCTTCTGGGCAGGACTGTGGTTTCATCCTGCCATCATCTATGTGAATAAGCAGGCAGGGGAGAGCAGTAAATGAATGTGGTTGTAGCGATTGTAGTTACATATAATCGGTGTGAACTTCTCCGGGAGTGCATCGAACACCTGAAAAAGTCAGAATACCCGGCAGATATATTGATTGTTGACAACGCAAGTACGGATGGGACGGCTCAAATGGTATCAGAGTATGTTAACAATACGGATGTGTTCTATGCCAATACAGGTGCCAATATCGGTGGAGCAGGTGGCTTTAATTATGGGATAAAAAGAGCCTATGAGATGGGATATGAATATTTCTGGCTGATGGATGATGATACGATGGTAAATCCGGATTCTCTGGCCACTTTGCTTGATACAGTCTCTAAATGTGGCAATGACTTTGGATTTATTTCAAGTATGGCACTTTGGACGGATGGTTCTCCATGCTATATGAATTACCATGATATCAGTACACAATGGAGTATGGATAAGAAACTGCTTCAAAATGGTATCATCAGGATCAGCGCAGCGACATTTGTGTCTTTTTTTACAAGAAGAGAGGTTGTAGAGTCAGTCGGACTTCCGATAAAGGAGTATTTTATTTGGGGGGATGATACGGAATATTCGCTTCGGATATCAAAGCATTTCCCGTGCTACTTGAATGCCAACAGTACCGTTATCCATAAGATGAAAGAGAATCAGGCAACATTTCAATTCTATGAAATCCAGGATGCTGCGCGTGTGGAGCGGATGTGGTATTCCATACGGAATGATTGCTGCACGAGCCGTAGGCGGGGATTTCGCTCTATTTTTATCTACACATGCGGCATTGCCAGAAAGACAATGCAAGTCTTGATTCATAAGAACCCATACAAGGGCAAAAAGTTGCGTGCGCTGGTAGGCGGTTATTTTAGTGGATTGTTCTTCAGACCGCCAGTTGAGCAGGTGGAAAAAAGAGAATAGATACCTGAAAACCATGACCCCGCCAATGCACGATAGGTAAACATGCTATGGATATAAGAGTGATTTTTAAAAACAGCATACCAAATAAACGGTAAAACCATCAAAAGCCAGTAGGGGATGCTTTCCTCTACGCTTAGGCTTATACGATGCCGATATTTCACAAGGGAATATATCAGATATAGCAGCATAGCGAACATGGCGATTAAGAACAATATATTGGAATAAGTGCTTAAATTGACTAGAATAGCCTTCATTCCCGAAATTACTGTTTCGCCGCTCTCTTCAA
>CAVDTR010000054.1:6181-6568 GCA_963612015.1 Lachnospiraceae bacterium
CTCTTCAATGATACAAAAAAAAAAAAAAAAAATCTGGGCAATGGCTTCGCGGATTACATCTTTTCCTAAAACAAAGAAAGATCCGTATATTTTAGAGTTTTTAGGTTTGGAGGAAAACAAGGCATATTTGGAGCATGATTTGAAGCAGGGATTGATTGATAATTTGCAGAATTTTTTGCTCGAATTGGGAAAAGGTTTTTGTTTCGTGGCAAGGCAAAAGAGAATTACCATAGGGGAGTCTGCCTTGTGTATTATAAGCTCTGATTTTTATAATGCAAAATTGTTTTTATTTGAGTGGGAAAAGGAGGGTAAACGCACCCACTATGGTGCGTGTACACTACCATGATAAAAGACACAATCACATACAAAAACCAAACAATCCTTACA
>CAVDTR010000055.1:0-6554 GCA_963612015.1 Lachnospiraceae bacterium
CGCGACCTTGCCAAGGTCGAGACCGCGGGTTCGAGCCCCGTCTATCGCTCTTATGCAACGAAAAAGGACATCTTGTTAGATGTCCTTTTTCGTTGCATGAGGTGCATCCGCGCCTCGAATGTTCTCGCTTCTCCGCTCCGCCCCAAAGTTTTAGAACTTCACTACTTCCGGTTCGTGTGTAAATGCTGAAAATGTTCCCGTAGCATTCCTGAAATAGAATACCTCGGTGTTGCCATCGCCTGCGGAGTACATCTTCTGCAAGGACGGATACGCATCAAGCATGGACTGTCTTGCTTCTCTGCGGTCGTCCTCCACAAGTTCGCCTGCCAGACGCAGCCACTCTCCGTTTTTAAAGGCACAGATTTCTACCTTCGGGTTGGCGTGGATCTGCTTTGAGACTTCCTTCACCTTTCCGGTCTGAATGTAGAGCTTTCCCTCGAAAATATGTGCGGTTCCAAACGGTCTTACTCTCGGCTGATCTCCTTCTACGGTTGCCAGATAATAGGTTCCTGCTTCCTTTAAAAATTTAACTACACGTTCCATACTGTTTCCTCCTTCGCATAAAACTTATTTTCCCGTTCACAGTGCATCCGCGCTTTAAGGTATCCAAAGATAACTATATTATGCCTATAAGTTCATGCAAAAGCAATATATTTTCTCCCTGCGTTCCCTCCCAAAAATTTAGGAGCCCCCATCTGAGGTGCTCCCTGCTTTTATTCCACATTCTTTAGTGCCTGATCCATCGGGATCTTCTTGATTCTTGCGAAGTCAAATCCCATCACAAGCAGATATCCGATCAGAATGAACAGATACATTTTTACATAGCCGATCGTGCTCAGCCGGAATGCAAACCAGCCGCTGTAAGAGAACAACATGATCCGCCATACGGTTTTCATAATGACCGCGCCCCAAAATACGCTGATCAGATCAATCACCAGAAGTACGATCGTCGTTGAGAGCAGATACAGGCTTGCGATCTCCCGGTTCTCATAGCCGAGAATCTTTGTCATTGAAATTGCGTTCTCATTCTTCTCAATGATCAGCTTGGTAAGCAGATAGATCAGTACTGCCGACAAAATGATGCACAGATACCGGAAATACGTCATGTACGAACCCATCGAATGATCCAGCTGGTCACACATCTTGGTGATGTCATGCTCCGTGATGACGGTCGCAATGTTGTCCTCGTCGATATCCGTGATCTCGGAATCTGACAAATAGCCGGTAAAGGCATCACTATCCGCATCAAATACCTTGCAGTAGCTCTCATTCGACATAAATACCGCCAATGTCTGGCATCTGTCATAGATTTCTGCGACCTTGAACTCATACTGCTTATTCTCGTATTTTGCATCAAGGACTGCGTTATCTCCTACCTGCAGGCTGTACTTATCCGCATAGGATGCTGACACATACACTTCATTGTCTCCGAGTGCAGACAGGTTATCGATCTTTACATACCGGCTGTCCGGCTCGACACCGTAAACAGAAATCTCCTCATCAATCGAGTCTCCCTTGTGCTGCAGCGAAGTCATGTTAAATTTCTCTGCGTCGGTGTTCTTTGTCGTGATGATGTCCCCGTCCTCATTCTCGTAGGATTTTAAGACATACTGGTAATTTGTGAACATCATATCGGACACGTTGGACTTATAGTAATCTAGTGTCTCCGGCATACCTACCGCCATTGCAAGCATGATCGCAATAAACAAAATTCCCACAAAAAGGATCAGGTAATTGGACACATTCTGGAACATGATGCGCAGACGGAAGCGGCTTAAGAAGCTCCATCTCGGAAGCCGCATCGCCCTCTTACGCTTTGTCTTTTTCAAGTCGTGGCGAAGAAATTGTAACGGCGTATGGTGCATCATATTAATAATGACGATGAGATTGACCACAAGCATCAGCACAACCGGAATAACGGTCGTCTTGAAAAATGCATCCGGGTTCCTGCTCCTTGAATTTGGCATCAAACTCCTCGTTGAATTTGTCCGTAAACTCCTTTTCAAATTCATCGTCGAACTTTTCGTCCAGCTCTTTTTTTGCCTCATCAAGGTAATACTGCTTGACATCCGCCTTCGTTCCAGTCTCGATCGCGCTGATCAGTGATTCATCCGCTTTTTTGTTCAGCTCAAAATGTCCGTCCTCAAGCTTGTATTTCGTCACGCCCTCGTCCGCTGCGATCAGCATGCTTTCGTTCGCGACATACATGCCGGAGACAAAGCCTATGGTCAGAATCAGAAACAGCGCAACCACTAGGTATTTTTTCCAGTCACCGAGCAGCTCGCGCGGGATACGTTTTATAAGCGGGTTTTTTATCTTCTTTT
Source organism: Lachnospiraceae bacterium (assembly GCA_963612015.1). Taxonomy (GTDB): domain Bacteria; phylum Bacillota; class Clostridia; order Lachnospirales; family Lachnospiraceae; genus Roseburia. Next base: position 2,325 of record CAVDTR010000055.1, read on the forward strand.
TCATAACTGCCACGCTCCTTACCACTCAAGATCTGCCGCTGAAACCTTGTTCTCGTTCCTGTCATTGTGGCGTACTGCTCCGTCACGAAGCTTGATCACATGGTCAGCCATGTTCTTAATCGCCTCGTTGTGGGTTACCATGATGATGGTGTTTCCGTATTTTTTGTTTACATCCTCGATCAGCTTTAAGATCTCCTTGGAGGTGTTGTAATCGAGTGCTCCGGTCGGCTCATCACAGAGCAGGATATCCGGATTCTTTACGATTGCACGCCCGATCGATACACGCTGTTGCTGTCCGCCAGACAACTGGTTCGGCAGTTTGTAGCGGTGTTCAAAAAGTCCAAGCGTGTGAAGCAGGTCGTCAATGTCAAGCGCGTTATCCGAAAGGTACGCCCCGACCTCGATATTCTCCTTCACATTCAGGTTGCCGATCAGATTGTACATCTGGAAAACATAACCCAGATGCTTTCTGCGGTACTGCGTCAGCTTCTTCTCATTCATGTCCTCAAGCTTATCTCCATTGATCGAGATATAGCCGGAATCTGCGCTGTCGATTCCTCCAATGATGTTAAGCAGCGTGGATTTGCCGGAGCCGGACGGTCCGAGCAGGACACAGAACTCGCCCTTCGCAACGGAAAAGTTCATTCCACGAAGTACCTCCTGCCTTGTCTCTCCACTTCCAAATTCCTTTTTTAAGTCAACGATTTCCAAAAATTTTTTTTCTTCCTCTGACATACGATCCCCTTTTCCTATATCATATTTCAAGTTAGTCATTACTAACTTGAAAAAATTATAACATAGTCGATTTGAGATACAAGTGTAGCTGATGTTATTGATTTTTTTATCAATACAGTTTTTAATTTATGGAGAAAGGATATTTATAAGGTAAAAAAAGCCCTGCATGTCTCCATGCAGGGCTTTCATACGCTTTTTAGTTTTCTAATGTTCCAAGGTAATCGGAAATCGCGGAGGTATCTATGGTGTAATTCTGCTCCGGTCGGGAATTTTCATAGTAGTTGTATCCGCTCACACCAGCCCATGCAACAATCGCGATTGCGACACCCCAGCCAACAACTGCTGCAACCTTGCGCTGGATACGCTCCTTCGCAACTGTCTTTTTACGATTTGCCTTTTCCTTTTTATATTGATCAACCTTTGCCTGACTCATGATATAATCTCCTTAATGTAACAAACTCAATGTATTTATTTTACACATATTTGTCACATAATGCAAGGTATATTTTACGCCGGACTCTTTGCCGGAGGGTTGCGGTGATCTACCACCGTTGAAAAGACGATCTGGGTGCGCGTCTTGCCAAATCGCTGCAACTGGTTAATAAACTCGTCCAGCTCCGTCGTGCTCCAGAATGCCACCTCAATCAGCATCGAATACTCTCCGGTCACGCAATTACACTCAATCACGTTCGGAACCGTCTCGATAAACGGATAGAACTCCTGCTTCTGCATCGGTTCCATCTCAAGGCTGATAAATGCCTTGATGCGGTAACCGAACGCTTCCGGATCGACATGTGCATGATAGCCCATCACAACGCCGCGCTTTTCCAAGCGCTCCATTCTCGCCGTAACCGCCGGAGATGACAAGAACACCTGTGAAGCAATATCCTTAATGGAAGTTCTCGCATTCTCCTGCAGAATCTCTATGATCTTTTCATCTACCGCATCAAGTCCCTGCTTCATATCCTATCCTCCATCTTCAAACTTAGTTTAAAAGTAAAAAAAAGACGCCCAGCATGACATAAAGTCATAGCTGAACGCCTTCGTTCATTCATAATATTCAGTATTTAGTTAATTTTCTAACTAAATGCAGTCTATCACTTGAAAAGTTGTTTGTCAATAAACATTAAGTGCTTTCCCGACTATTATTTATCATACAGGAACTCCTCAGACAGACTAACTTTAAAATCCTTTGCCAGCTGACGAAATTGATTAGGTGTAATCGTCTGCCTTTTACCATATTGCATAGACAACGTCTTTACCAAAATCTCAGCAGACTTTTCTGCAGTATGCATTAGCCCAAACGTCAAATCAAAATCATAACCGGCCGCAAACATTCCGTGATGTGCCCAAATTGCAATATCATATTTCTTCATAAGTTCGCTTGTTGCCACAGCGATGTCCTTTCCTCCCGGAACCATCCATGGAACAACTCCCACTCCATCTGGAAATACAACCGGACATTCTGTTGCCATTTCCCAAAGTTCCCTTGTAAAAACCTTATCTTCCAACGGGAGAACAAAAGTAAGTGCAATAATATTGGTAGTATGCGCATGATATACAACTCTGTAGTCGGGATTTTGAAGCTTCTTTACCTCTAAGTTCATAAGATGACTCGGAAGTTCAGAGGTTGGTCTTCCACCATTGACAAGGCCCCATACAATCCTGTAATTTTGCCCCTTCTCATCAAGTTCAATCATACAAATGGAATCTTCTGGATTAATTGCAACATTCCGAAAATATTTTCCACTCCCAGTTACAAGAAAATACTCTTTTGCAAGCTCCGGCACCGCTGCCCCAATTGGTTGCCACTCCTTTACCTTAAAATTCTCTTTTACAGATTCCACTTCTTCCTGCTTCACACGGTAGGAAAGATTTCCACCATTTCTTTCATGCCATCCCTGTTTCCATCCATCGTCCGCCATGCGGATAAATCCTTTAACAAATTCTGCATCCAAAAATCTCATTTGTTTTTCCTTCTTTCTATTACTTTTACCTGCAAATTACTTCTACTTGTACATTCAGTATTTTTGCCACCTTTTGTATCGTGTCAATCTCGTGTCCTATTGCTGCTGCCATATGATGTGTTGGTCCTGCCTCACTCCACTTATTACAAAACTCACGTGCCCCTATAGAAAATCGTGTTCTCATGTTTGTATCGCCAAATGTAAAAATCGGTCCGTCTTCATTTATTCCTTCCGCTACAACAAATTTGAATACTCCATTCATGTCCTGTGTAATTCCAAGATATGTAACAGCTCCATGTGGAGGATAAAACTGTGTTAAATACCCACTTCCTGTTTTTCCATGAAAAACGTCCACCATCTTCATGGTAGGCTTACGAGCCAAAGAAATATCCGCATCCCCAGAACCCGAGTGTCCAATAATGCAAATATCCTCATTAAAATCAATCGAATACATTTCCGACAACTGCCCAGTCCCTGAAATCGTCTTTAGAATGCTCATAGCCATCGCGACCTTCATATCGCCTTCAACAGCACATGCTGTTCCCTGTTTTATAAGCATCGAAAATGCCGGTATTAACATACTGTCAAGTTTCCCTGCAATTCCCCGCGCAAAACCATCATAATGGGAGGCAATCATTCCAAGCTTTTCCTCCTTCACCCACGATTCGAAAGCTACAACATACTTTGCCATATTCCATATAGTTTCAGTTGTTGCAGATGAATCTGCCTTACCCGAAAGAATTTCAAATGTCTCTAAGATTTCCTTTGCTTTTTTTTTGATTGCGGCTTCATCTGTAATATGATCCGCAATTTCCCACATCTTTTCCCAATCAAATTGTTTCGTATATAGTCCTAATCGATTATACAAATTGGTTTCATCAATATATAAATCCATCATGCCTGGATATGGTCTTCCAATCTGAGCAATATTCGTATAGCGGAATCTTCTCCTGACCTGGGCGGCCTTACACCACTCACGGATTTCTTTTTTTACATATTCGTCACCGCCCTCAACAACACCTGTAACCACCGCGTGTCTCTTTCCTGCGCGTTCTAGATCTGCAACCATCTCACCTACCGCACCACATGCATATAACTCGCCAAGCCATGTGCCCGTATCTGTATTCTCGTAATCCGGAGCCTTTTTTTTCTGCACATTCACAAGGACAACAGGTACGTCCAAATCCCGAATTGCCGGAAGCATATTATAGCTAGTTGCATAAGTAAGCAGCTGCAAAATGACTAAATCAACATCTGTCGCCCGGAACTTATCTCCTGCCTTCATTGCTAATTCTTTCGTGGTAACAATTCCACCATCAATCAATTCAACCGAATCCGGAATTAAATTCTTAAAATCACAATATTGGGATTTAAATTCAGGAATAAGTGAAGGAAACTGCGGTAAATATGCTCCAAGTGCAATGGAGAAAACTCCAATTTTTGCTTTTGTTTCAACTAACATATTATTTTTCTCCTCTCCATATAATCAAGTGTTTTTTTCAATAAATTCAATACTTTTTGATACCTG
>CAVDTR010000056.1:0-6531 GCA_963612015.1 Lachnospiraceae bacterium
GTGATAACGATTCCCGTATCCGCATCCGCCTCGGCGCTTCCGTTGTTCTGGATCAGGAAGGTGTAGGTCAGTGTGCCGTTTTCCGTAACCGGAACCGGGCTTACCGACTTGGTGATCGTAAGAAGCGGCTCGGATTCTACCGTGATCGTCTCCTGCACGGCAATCGATGTGAGTCCTGCTCCCGAAATCGTTGCTGTATTTGTGATTTCTGAGCCCGGTGTCAAAGGCGCGAACTCATTGGCGCGGGTTTCATAAACGATCGTTGCATTGCCGCCTGCCGGAACAGAAATGCCGGTCACCGTAAGCGGAGTCCCCGGTGTAACGGTTGGAGCAGCCTGCAGCACACCATTTACATAATAAACGATCGTACCATCGATATAAGTCAGCGGCAACAGGGTTGTCGCGCCAAACGCATATTCTCCGAGGTTATCGGTCAGTGTCAGACCAGTGATCGGTGTCGTTCCGGAATTTACAATGCTCACCACATACGTTACACTGTCATCCTGCTTATAGGAATCGCCCACCGCAGTCTTTGTCGCGGAAAGGACTTCTAAGATCTCGCCCACCGCAATGTTGGAATTGGCTACGGAATTTCCATAGCGCAGTTGTGCTTGATTCGTAAATCTAGCCATATATTTTGCCATCCTTTCATTCTATGCGGGTACACTATAATATATGCCACAAAGAATGGGATGCTATATTATTCCATATAAAAGTCCCTGTACCACTCTGCAAATTTGCGCAGGCCATCGCGCAGCGGGGTATGTGGGCAGAAGCCAAAATCGCGCTCTAACGCCGCGGTATCCGCATATGTCACAGGCACGTCTCCCGGCTGCATCGGAAGTCCGTCCTCCCCGTTTTGACGCTGCGGCGGCTTCCTCATCACGCGAATTACACCATCGATCACATCATCTATATATGTAAAATCACGTTTGCAATCCCCATAATTAAAGATCTGTATCTTTTTTCCCTGCACAAGCGCATCCGTAAACTTGAAGTATGCCATATCCGGGCGGCCTGCCGGACCGTAGACCGTAAAGAAGCGCAGCCCTGTCGCCGGAATGTTGTAGAGCTTGCTATATGCATGCGCCATCAGCTCGTCCGATTTTTTGGTTGCCGCGTACAAAGAAACCGGTGCATCCGCCTTGTCCTCCGTGGAATACGGGATCTTCTGATTGCTTCCGTAAACAGACGAGCTGGAGGCGTAAACCAGATGTTCCACCGGATAATGACGACATGCCTCCAAAATGTTGTAAAAGCCTATCACGTTACTCTCTATGTAAGCATCCGGGTTGCTGATCGAATACCGCACCCCTGCCTGCGCGGCAAGATTGATTACCGTATCCGGGTGATACTGCTCAAAAATGCTGTTGAGCAGCGCCTTATCCGCAAGATTTCCTTTGATGAACGTATAGTTATCAAACTCCCGAAGCTCAACGAGGCGGGACTCCTTGATCCGGATGTCGTAATATTCATTCATATCGTCCAAACCGATAATCTGCACATCCGGCTCCGTTGTCAGCAGCCGTTTTGCCAGATTCGCCCCTATGAAACCAGATGCACCTGTAATAAAAATTGCCATACGTTTGTCTCCCTTAATGTCCTCGCCTGCGGTTTGGCTCTAGTGGTTACTATTGTAACATTAGTGGGGGAATTTGGAAATGGGAATGTTACGGAATCTGGATTTTGTAAAAGGGAGTAAGAGTTCGTTTTCTTTCTTCTCTATATAGATATAATGACTCATTCTAATGCCATGCCATTTTTCACATCTACGTCATCCGGTACTAATACATTATTGCCGATTGTCACATTACTTCCGATCCTGACTCGTTTTCCAACTTTGGCACCTGTTCGGATAACAGAATTCGCATAAACAATGGAATTGTCGTCCACACTGCTGTCATGCCCGATTTCCACTCCCGAATTAACCAAAACGCCGTTGCCAACCATCGCACCATTTTGAATGACAGCATTATTTAAGATTACACAGCCACAGCCTACCGAAGCGTATTTGCTGATAAATGCGCTAGGACTTACAATATTAGGGCAGGAAAAATGCAAAGCTTTGATATTGCTATATATTTTCTCCCGAAGCTTATTATTTCCAATCGTGACAATTACATTATCATAATGCTTACGCAGTTCTGCCAGTTCCGCCAGATGCCCAACGACGGGAATGCCACACACCGTTGTTCCAACCTCAAGCCCATCATCGACGAACGCACATTCATATTGCTGCTCTGCCTCTTCAAGTACAACCCTGCCAAAACCGCCGGCACCAATTAACAATAATTTATCCAATATTTCTCCCTCTTTTCTCTGTTTCCATTATTTTTAGGGATTTCATAAATCCATCCCGATGAACCACTTCAAACAACCTTCGCCTGCTTTTTCCTATTTAACTTACAAACTATAACAGAGAACAAGAAGCTTACAACAGTCACAAAGAGAAAACAATATATGCCTTTTTCCCTAATTGGCAACACATACATCCATGCAAAGCAAAAGTACATATGGCTAAAATAAATCATCGTGCTGACCTTACGGCAGCTTTTCGAATGTTTTGATAGCACCTCATCTGCCGAATAACTCATTATAAATCCGATGATCCATGGTACTGACAGAAATGCCATAATGCTAGTTGTCGAATAGGGAAGTCCAAATAAAACAGAACATCCACACGTCAGGATTAGAACCAGCAAACCTGCTTTTTTGCTAAAAAGCTTCTTTTTCTGTTTTGCCAACATTCCTAGCATGATATAACTTGGTCCTGTAAGCAGTCTTCCACTTTTTACGGTAATTGCAATTATTCTAGCGTCAGAAAAGTAGTTAAAAATATATGCTGCCACGAAACAGCCACAGCCATAAAGCAGCAATCTCCAAGACCGTCTCTTTGGTACTACCAGTAAAGCCGCCAATCCAATAATTGTTGCGAGCAAATACCACAGCGGCCATGAATAAAACTGTTCCCCGACAAGAATATAATTCTTAATCATCCTAAATACGGCTTTTTTCACGGAAACATTATTAAGTAGCTGTTGATACACTCCATATAACGTAAGTGGAAGGTATATCGCGGATAGCTTTAGATATAACTTTACATATTTAACGATGTTTGTTTTAATGACTTCGTTTTCTTTCCCCGCATTCCTGCCCAGATTTTCTTCTAAAAGATACCCTGTGATAGCAAAAAATATAGGAACGGCTAATGACTCAACATATTCTATAAAAGAAGCAACCGATGCGATCTGCACGTTGTTCACAAGCCCTGTATGGATCGCAACCACTATAAATGCTAAAAATAGCTTAATATAATCCGCTAACCAATACTCTTGCCTGCCGGTATTGTCCATCACGCCCCGCTCCTTCCATTTTGTTTATGATCATCGCCGCTCTTTCAAGCAGCAAGTCTTTTCTTCCAAGGATTCTCTGCAAAAATTCCCAGTTTATCAAACTCTCGATCCTTCTAATTGAATATATCATAAGGGAAATCCAAAAGGCAACAATAGGCATCGCGGACAGCTTATCCGTCCCCTGTTATGTCAAATTTCAGTTAAAAATTTTCTTGCATATTGCGAAAACCCCAAGCAAGCATCTTTCCTTCAATTTACAATTCTATCGTTGATATGAGCCAGAAAAAGGGCTATACTTAAATTGAGAAATTGTATTCAAAGGAGGGACGTCCTATGAGCGAACATCAAATTGACATTGCGGATATGCAGTGCTGGGTTTTCCGCATGGCTCAATCCAAGTGGAAAAAATCTCCCGAAGCCTGCACAAAAATATTTAAAGATAACGATGTGTTTGGATTTATCGCCAGATGCTACGACTTTCTCCATTTGAGCAGCTATGAGTGTGCCTTGGACGATATCGAGGAAATGCTGAAGAACCGAGGTGTTTCCGTATGCTGACATTAACAAACGGAATGCTCCTCTACCACGGCAGCTTCACGCAGGTTTCTGAAATTGATCTTAACAAATGCAAGCAATCCAATCCCTCGAATTTATAAGGAGTGACATCTATGATTTCAAGCGCCTATAATGTCAGCGACGAGCAGCGCGAATCTTGTGCTGTGAACGTCATGCGAGCAATGCTCGAAGATTACTGCACCGAGACAGGTGTTCCTTTCAATCAAGCGTTCTTTGAGTTTTCGATCTCCCCCGCCTATAAGGAGTTGTTCGATTACTCTACCGGGCTTTGGATGGAAGGTCCCGATTACCTCCGCAATGTTTTTGAAGACACTCGCAAACCAACTGATTCCGTTTCTGTATGATGCATTGGGAAATAATCAGACAGTCACTCATGTTTCCAGATGCATGAAGGTCGGAAACGATTACATTCCGCTCAACGATGGCGAGGACATCATCTTTGCCAACACGCTTGTTGATGACGGAAGTGACAAGGCAGAATTATTGCAACTCATGCTTCGCAAGGAATCATTTTATAATGAAAAGTTTCCTGCAATCAGCAGTGCCATAAAATATTTCAAGGATACCGAAGGAGGTCAAGGCGAAATGTGTAAGTCAGTAGAAAATTTAGCAAAAACTTATGCTGAGGAATATGCAAAACAATATGCAAAGGAAAAACAAATACAAACTATTCAAAAGATGTTGCTCTCTGGAAAAACAGCTACTCAAATCGCAGATTTCTGCGGTTATGATCTAACCGAAGTAGAAGAAGCAGAGAAAGCCCTTCTCGCAACAGCCGAATAATTTTCCTCCTTGCCTTTAACTTTTTAGTTAATTGTTTTCATATTCCTCAAATATTTGCAGCCTCTTCACAATCTCCTCCGGCTCCGGCAGCAGCGCTTTCATCTCTTCTGGTAACGTATTTCTTAACTGGTATGTAGCCACACCAATCGGCACATTAATGTTCTTCAAAGCATATTCTACATAAGTTTTATCCTTGCCCTTGCAAATAATAATGCCAATTGATGGATTCTCATCTGGTAATTTGACCTGTTCATCCAATGCTGTCAGATACAATTGCATCTTTCCGGTGTATTCTGCTTCAAATTCACCGATTTTCAGTTCTATGGCGATCAGACTTCTCAGCCTTCTATGAAATAGCAATAAATCAATATATAAATCTCTATTTCCCGCCATAAGATGATATTGATTTCCGATGAATGTATAATCTCCACCCATTTCTATCAAAAACGCTCTTATGTTATTTACCAACTGCATTTCCAATTCGTGTTCAGAGTATTCCGGCGATAATTCCGCAAAATCAAATGTATATTCGTCTTTTACCGCAAGCTTAGCCTGCACCCTTTGCTCAACCGGAATTGTCAAATCAAAATTCGTCTGATTCAGTAAATATTTCTCATAAGTCTGTGACTCTATAAAATTAGTTAAAATACGCTTAGTCCAACCGTATCTTTTCGTCATTTGAATGTAAAATTCACGTTGCAAATCATCCTTACATTTTTCCATAATGATGATATTATTGCTCCAGCTAATTTCTCGCACCAATGGTGCGAGTTTTTTAGAGTCACAATAAGTCAAATAGAAATTGCGCATTCTCCACAGATTGGCTGCTGAATAGCCTTTTGCACCAGGGAATTCTTTTTGCAATTCTGTTGAAAGTACCTGAACAATTGATTTTCCCCAACCGTTTTGTTCCTGTTGCCTATAAATTTCTTCTCCAATTTCCCAATACAAATTTATCGTCTCTGAATTGATTAACTTTAGAACCTGATATTGTTTTTTATGGATCAGTTCCTTTAAATCATCCACAAGTGGTTCATATCCAACAATTTTATTCTTTTCCATATACTTCCCCATTTCTCGCACCAGTGGTGCGAGTTTTATTTACGCTATCACATATCCAACCTTAATCTGTAAAAAGCTGCTGCCAGCTTGATAAAGATTCTTATGTCTGCAACGGCTATGATAAACAGATTTTCCACTGTACCATCGCACATAAATATATTTACATTGCTAGGTTTGCAGCCCCCAAATATCGAAAATGCATCCGCTTCTTCCTATGAAGTTATACAAATAAATCTTACCATTTCTCACATGTTATGTCTATATACATCCACGGTTTATAAAACTTTTAGGGAAATAATTTCTTGCATATTGCGAAAATCATTTGTAGACATTATAATAGCTACAGAACCATGGTTCTGCTCTTTTTTATCATTCCAAATCGGATACCACTAACTCCTTTTCCGAAAAAGGAAGGAGAACAAAATAGTTACACAAAATTTAACAACGGATACCGTGTTTTCTAAGGCAACCTTAGAAACCGCACAGGCGCTTCGGATTATTGATGATACCCTATTCCGGCTCATTGCAGAAAAGCCCAATGTATGCCAAGAGATATTAAGGGCACTCCTTGATATGCCCGGACTTACTGTGATTGAAGTCCACGCACAGCAACTCATCAAAAGTCTGCATCGTGAAGTCATACTTGACGCATTATGTGTTCTTGAAGATGGCTCATACGCCAATATAGAAATGCAAAAAAGCTCTGGGAATGATGACATTGCAAGAACCAGATTCCATGCATCGGCAATCACAGCCC
>CAVDTR010000057.1:0-6204 GCA_963612015.1 Lachnospiraceae bacterium
GGTAAGGCACAGGATTTTGATTCCTGCATTCGTTGGTTCGAATCCAACTAGCCCTGTTTCCTCTCCAGAGGATACAATATTGTGTTATGGGATACTAGCTCAGGTGGTAGAGCACTTGACTTTTAATCAAGTTGTCGGGGGTTCGAATCCCCCGTGTCTCATTAAATGGAAAAACTTAAAAATGGCTTTGAAGCGCATAGAAATAGCGTTTCAGAGCCTTTTTTGTTAGCATTTTAGAAACCTAGATTCTCATAAAAAAACCACTATTTTCTATAAAAATTTGCCCCGGGGCAAATCAAGCCAAATCGTCCAACATAATTATGTCATCTAGGGGGAGGCGTTACTTATTCATTCTTTATAGAACAGCATTTTTGACACAGAGCAAAGTCTTTATCAGCTACTTCTCGATAAGGAACTTTTATGAAGTTATTTGAACCACTACAATGTGGATTTGCATGTATGGGTGGAATGATTCCGTGTTGTTCTCGGTAATACTTAATAGGCTGCGTTGTGGATGATTCAGCAGTTTTTCGCATTCCGTCTAATATTTTGTTACGCCTAAATCGTGGATTGGTAACAGGACGGTCACGATAGTTGTTTTTCTCAAGATATACTGTATAATCACTTCCGAAATCTTCGGCAATGATATCAGCGACGACAGTTCTTAAATGTTCTTCAAGATCAATCATAGAGAGCAGGACGGCATCTCTGATTTCATGGTCTAACATAAATAAGGCAAAGATTTGCTCAAAGGTAACGTCAGGGGAATATTTTTTTGCGCCATATTCACGGATGATGTAGGGATCACGGTAACCATTGATAATATTGTAATATCCGTACGTTTGAAGGATTTGGATAGCTGATTTTTCGTTTTCAAATGATAATAGTTGTGATTTTAGCTTTTGAATTTGTTGTTCGGTTGTAGTATAGTCATACGCATTATCCATAAGTTATTTCCCTCAAAATACAAAAAAAGCCCGAGACAAAATCTCAAGGCTTTTTTGTGACCGGATACCAGCCATTTGCTAATTAGCTACATTATAGCATATGCCAAAGCCTTGTCAAGTATACATTTGTTGTTTTCTTGTTGTTAAAATAAAAAATATTATAATGACAAAAGTAAGCATAAATGATATAATGAAAATAATCAAGGAAAATGTTTGAATTTGTAAAAATACAGAGTTTGGACGTTCACACATAAAAGAAATAGAGGTTAATATTATACAGTAAAACGAGAAAACGAGAAAAGGAGAATATTTTATGAAAAACATGAGGAAGGTATTAACAATGTTGCTTGTATTATGCATTGCGGTAGGTGTGTTGCCAACAACAGTACAAGCGAAGTCAAAAGTATCTGTAAAGAAAGAAATAATATTAAAGCAAGATGGAATTATCATTAAGTCAGATTCATTAAAGGACTTAAAGAATGCATACAGACTGACAATGATAATTCAAAATAAAAGTGAACACGATTACTCAATTTGTGCTCATTCATATAGTGTAAATGGTCTATTTTGCGATGCAAATTTATATGGAGCCAATTCGGTGGATGTTGCAAAGGGTAAGAAGGCACGATTATATATTGATGTAGATAAAGCATGGATGAAAGAAAACAATATTTCAAATATTTCTGACTTCTCAATTATATTTTGGGGATACCATGATAGCTGGGCATATTTAAAATCCGATCCAGTTCAGTTAAAGACAAATATGTACAAAAAATCAAGACAATTTAAGCCATTAGGCGAGCAAATATACACTGATGATAATTGTGTTTTGTATTACGAAGGAAAAGAAAAAAATTCGTTTGCTTTTACTTTGTATAATAAGTCAGAACAAGATGAATATACAGTAGAGAATTTTTCTGCTAATGGATGGACATGTAGTTTGACCGATTATACATACGATTTGTATGATGAACCAATGTTGCCAAATTCGTATGTGAAATTTACGATAGATGTTCCAGAGGAATTTTTAAAGGAAAACGGAATTAAAAAAATAAAAGATATAGAATTCAATCTGAATTTTGGTTATGATGATAAGTTTAACGATATTGTAACAGACAAGATTGTTATTAAATAAAACAGGTCCTGCTCGCCTCGGTGAGCAGGACCCTTTTGCATTACATGATCACTTCAATTTCGTTTGTATCGTTTAATTCTTTTGCATCTACGAAGCAGCCGGCGATCTCCTTACCATTGACGATAAGCTTTTCAACACCGGATTCCTTCTTGGAAGGATTCTTGACTGTGATGTGAAGCTTTTTGCCACGGAAGGTCTTGTTGATCTCGTACTCGGTCCATTCGGATGGAATAGAAGGATTGATGGAAAGCCCGTCAGCGTTTGGACGCATGCCAAGGATTCCTTCCACGGTTCCGACCATAACGGTTGAGGCGGTACCGGTGAGCCAGTGTACATGGGCTCTTCCTGCAAATGGGCTGTCCTTTCCTTCAACAAACTGTCCGTATACATAAGGCTCAAGTACACGGTTCTCAGCGTTGTCATTGTAGGTTGCAGGAGCAGCTTCTTTCCAATATCTGTAAGCTCTGTTGCCGTGACCAAGGAGCGCCTCTGCGAGGATCAGCCAGCCCTGCGGCTGAGAGAAGATTCCTGCATTTTCCTTGGTACACTTGTTGAAGCACTGCATGAGAGCACCGTCAAATCCGTGATTGAAATATGGCGGGTACATAACCATAGCGCCGTATGGAGTGTTAAGCTCGCGGTCTACACTGTCCATGGAGAGTGTAGCCTGTTCCGGTGAAGAGAAGCCGGAGATAACAGCCCATGACTGTGGATTGAGCCACATATTTGCCTCCGGATCGGTTCTCTGACCGATAATGGTTCCGTCTTCCATGTAGCCACGGATCCATCTGTCCTCATTCCAGCAGTTGTCAAGGATTCCCTTTAACTTAGCCTGGATCTCGTCGAGGTAAGCAATGTAGTCGGTATCATTCTTGATGACAGCGAACTCACGCAGCTTCTTGATCGCGTATACAAGCTGGAAAGCAACGAAGGTGGACTCACCCTTTTTGCCAAGGCGTAAGCAGTCGTTCCAGTCTGCATGAAGTCCGGCAGGCATTCCGTGGTTGCCGAGGTTGTTCATTGAGAAGAAGATTGCTCTCTTCAAGTGGTCGTATACGGTGCCTTTTTCATCATCATTTGCGTATAGGATCTCTTCATCTAAGAAAGTGATGTCGCCGCTCTCGGAGATGTATTTGTAAATAGTCGGGAACAGCCACAATGCGTCATCTGCGCGGTAGGATGGATGACCGGTCTCCTTTGCATATACGGTATCCGGATCGTTTTCGTCCGGATGATTTTCCTTGCCGGCGGTGTGCGTGTATTTTACCAGAGGAAGTCCGGCACCGTTTGTAACCTGAGCGGAGAGCATGAATACGATCTGCTTCTTTGCCATCTCAGGAGCAAGGTGGATGATACCCTGAATATCCTGCACCGTATCGCGGTAGCCATATCCGTTTCTGAGTCCGCAATACTGGAAGGAAGCTGCTCTTGACCAGGTGAAGGTGATAAAGCAGTTGTATGCGTTCCAGGTGTTGACCATGTTGTTAAAGTCTGCATCCGGTGTGTTGACCTGGAAATTGTCAAGCTTGGAATGCCAGTAGTCTGTAAGCTCTGCAAGTTCTGCCTCCACGACACCCTCTGCCTCATACTTGGCGATGATCTCCTTGGCAGTTGCTTCCGGTCTCTGCCCCATCACATAGGTAAACTCTTTGGTCTCGCCCGGCTGGAGTGTGATATCGCTCTGCAGCGCACCGCAGGAGTTGGTGTTGTAGTTTAAGTCGCCCTTCAGCCCTTCTTCAATGCCCTTTGGATTTGCATAGCTGCGGTATGGACCGACAAATGCATCGCGGTCTCCGCAGTAAGCGTCAACCTTGCCCTTTGCAAGACCTAAGAAACGGTCGGTATCCGGATTCTTGAATACCTCATTCTGCTTCTGGAGGATAAAATTGTCGTGGAAGTAGGTTCTGGTGATGAAAAGTGTGTACTGCAGGTTGATCTGATCCTGCTCGTAGTTGTTGTCGTTTACGAACTCGCAGTATCCGGTAACGGAGAGCTTTCTCGGAACCGTGTCATTGTTTGTGACCTTGGCTGCCCATACTTCATAGGAAGCTCCGAGCGGAACATAGTATGCGACTTCGGACTTAATCTTCTTATATTCGGATGAGATCGCGGTGTAAGCGGTTCCGTGGCGGCACTCGCTCTTGTAAGAATCGAGCGGCTTACATACCGGAGCCCAGGAGCCAGACCAGTATTCACCGGTCTCGTTGTCCTTGATATATAAGTAACGTCCCGGCTGGTCAACAGCAACGGAATTGAAGCGGTAGCGGATGATTCGCCCGTTCGCGCCGGATTTCGCAAAGCTGTAACCTCCTGCGTTATTGGAAATGATAGCACCATATTCCGGGGAACCAAGGTAGTTGGCCCAAGGGGATGGTGTATCCGGTCGGGTGATCACATATTCTTTGCGATCACCATCAAAATACCCATAGTTCATGTGATTATTCTCCTTTTCATTAAATAGCAAATGATTACATGCACTTCCTATTTTATTAAAAGATGCCAAATATAGCAATGGAAATAAACGCATTTTTTGCTAAAAAACACGAAAAAAAGACCAACCATAATCGCTTACGGCTGGCCAGAAAAATTAGCACTCGTTTTTGTGGGCGGGAACGACACCCGGCTTTAAATGTGTTACTTCCATATAATCAGGAATACCATTTATATAGGAAAGGGTTACCTCACCCACGATCAGAGGACGGAGGTAATCGTACAGCGGCTGCTCGATATCGTTGCCGCGCTCGTTGATCCATTCGGTCGGGACGGAGCGGGCGATATTGGCGATGCCTGCGATCGGAGCGGATTCATAGACAATCTCGTAAGGCGGGTCAGATACCCGGCGCATGACGACCATGACAGCGGTGTTTCCCTCTTCGGCGAGGGAGACTGCCTTCTGACCGGAGGCAAAGGCTTCGTTTAGGTCGGTAAGGGACGCCATGTGTGCGGCACAGCGCTGCAACACGTTGATCTCTACGGAGCGCACCTTGACACCGAGGTTTTCCTTGACGAGAAGCTCAAGGGCTTTTCCGGCACCGCTTAACTGGCTGTGCCCGAAAGAGTCGCAGGCAGCTTCGGAGGCGGTGATATAGTTGCCATCCTTGTCGCGCAAGCCCTCGGAGACCGCAACGATGATATTGTTGTTGGTTGCCAGCAGCTTCTTCAGATCCTCAAGGAATGCTTCCGGACAAAACGCCTTTTCCGGCAGATAGATCAGATGCGGCGCGGTGTTGTAGGTGTTGCGCGCAAGCGCGGATGCGGCGGTGAGCCAGCCGGCATCACGTCCCATGATCTCGACGATCGTTACACTCTTAACCGCGTAGATAAAGGTATCGTGCGCGATCTCAAGCAGTGAGGATGCGATATATTTGGCGGCGGAGCCAAAGCCCGGCGTGTGGTCGGTGATCGCAAGGTCATTGTCGATCGTCTTTGGGATACCGATCACGCGGATTGGACTGCCGATATGGTTTCCGTAATCGGAAAGCTTTAGCACGGTGTCCATCGAATCATTGCCGCCGATATAGAAAAAGGCTTCGATCTGATACCGTTCGAATTGGCGGAAAATCTGTTCGTAGGGTGTTTTGTCCACGCGGTAATCCGGGAGCTTGTAGCGGCAGGAACCAAGATACATTGCCGGAGTGTGGAACAGCTTGTCCAGATTGCCGGGAACCTGTGCGATTTTCTCGGTAAGATTTAAGATACGGTCATCGAGAATGCCGAGGATTCCGTTGAGTGAACCATAGATAGTGTCATAGATCCCGCTTTGGGATACGCCGGAGATTACGCCTGCCAGGCTGGCGTTGATGGCGGTTGTCGGACCGCCGGATTGGGCTACGATACAATTTTTCAAGTCAGATACTCCTTATTGAACATTTTTTACTGCATTTACGAAAAATTACTCAACTCTAAAAGAATACCCAAAGCAACCGGAAAAGTCAAGCCGGACGGCAGAATTATGTGCTCAGAGGGATGCAGGGAATGAGCTGGCGGAACTTTTTATTTTTGTGCTTGCTTTTTTTGTGCAGGCACGCTATAATAGCAAAAGTCAGTTCGCGGGCATGGCGGAATTGGCAGACGCGCTAGATTTAGGTTCTAGTGGGAGACCGTGCAGGTTCAAGTCCTGTT
>CAVDTR010000058.1:0-6059 GCA_963612015.1 Lachnospiraceae bacterium
ACATTTGCTGGTAAGTGTTTTCTTTAAATGACATAGAGATTACCTTCTTTTCCAAACCATTCTGTGGCTTTGATACCTCTATTATACAGCAAGTAAACCATTTAGGCTTGTATTTACTACAAAATATATGAACTTTTCAAGGCACTATAGAGGAGCTTTTGACCCCAACATCATATCATGGAATCTATAACAATTTATGCCAAACTCTACTCATTGCAAAAAGCCCTTAACAGGACTCATTTTTATCTCCTTCTAAAGCCATACTCGTTTTCTTCCACCGGGATGCATTCTGCGTCCATCCCGGTGATCGTGATATATGTGCCGCGGTTTATCATCACAAAGACTTCATCGATCTGCTTCTCGGTTCCCTGAATCTCCATGAGGACGGAACCGTCCGGCTCGTTTTGTACCCATCCGGTCGCCCCGGCTAAGCCGGCGGCATGCTCCGCGCGGTAGCGGAACCCAACGCCCTGCACATCACCGTATACACGGATTCTTTTGCGAATTACATGCTCGTCGTACTCAGCCATCCGAAACCTCCTGCTAATCATGCTTAACACGTTTTACTTCAAGACTTATCCACGCGCATATCTGCTCATTAACTCTTTTACTCCCTGTGCGCCCAAAAACGGCAGGCATGAAGTGCAATCTCTTTCACATCCTCCGCTTCCATGTATGGCAGTAAGTTCATACTTGTAAATTGCTGCTTGAATAGCCTTTCATTCATTCTCTGCAAAATAGTGTTCGTCCGCATACGCAAAATGGCGGTTAAACGTCTCCGCCGCCTGTCTGCCGAAGATTCGGTGTCGAAATTGTCGATCATCGGGTATAGCGGCATCTGGTAAGCGATCCGAACCTCGCCCCGGTCGCGCGCCATCATGCAGAGTGCCGCGCACAAGCCTCCGCCTGCGCTTTCGCCGCCTACCATGATCTGATTCCGGTTGATTTTCAGATCATCGGAGTGATTTTTAAGGTATAAAAGCGCATCGTAGCAATCCTCCGCCGCAGCCGGATATGGTGCTATGAATGCCAGCCGGTAGCCCGGAGCGATCACCGTAGCTCCATACTTTTTGACAAGGTCGACGGCTCTGGACGAATGTACCATTTCCTTCATTCCCGCCTTTGCGTTTCCTGCGATTATATTTTCTACTATGCAGTCTACTGTAAATCTTCCTCGGTATAAAAAGTGCCGGACATCTGCGCGTTAATCTCCGCGATCTCACGCTTGCCGTTGATATAATCCGCGTAAATATCCCACAGATCCATGCCCTCGCTGTCGTCAAGCCCATCATCGTCGGGAAGCCACTGCCGGATTAATGCGATACGTTCTTCCTTTGTCGTATTTGCGATGCTGTAATCGTTCATAGGTTATTTTCCTCCCCATGCTCATAGATTTTCTTTTGCTTATCATAGCACTTAATGCGCGCTTATCAAAGAAATTTCTACCTTTTTTGCCTTTTGTCTACTTACAGTCTGCGCCGGGATGTTTATAATGAAATCATCAGAAGGTACAAAACGAAAGGGTGGTACAACACATGTTAAAACAAATTTCTATGGAACAGGCTCATCTGCTTCCCGGTCTTTTCAAAGAGCGTGCAGATCTCAACCGGGCATATCTGATGGAGCTTAAGACAGAAAACCTTTTACAGAACTTTTATCTGGAGGCTGGCATCCGCACCGACCGCGATGTTGCCGAAATGCATCTCGGCTGGGAGTCTCCTACCTGCCAGCTTCGTGGACATTTTCTCGGTCACTGGATGTCCGCTGCTGCCGCAATGGTTGTCCAGAATAACGATCTTGCGCTGAAAGCAAAGCTCGACTTTGTTGTGGATGAGCTTGCACGCTGTCAGGAGTTAAACGGCGGACGCTGGATCGGTCCGATCCCTGAAAAGTATTTTGAAAAACTCGAAAAGAATCAATATGTCTGGTCACCGCAGTATACGCTTCACAAGACGCTGCTCGGTCTTTATCACTGCGCTTTGTACACGGGAAATACCACTGCGCTTTCCATTCTCCGCAACGCCGCAGACTGGTATCTGGACTGGACTGCTGCCATGCAGGAGAAAAATCCTCACGCAGTGTACAGCGGCGAGGAGGGCGGAATGCTCGAAGTATGGGCTGGGCTCTACCGTCTCACAAGCGATGAGGTATATCTGACACTGGCAAACCGTTATTCGCATCCATCCATTTACAAAAAGCTGTCCAACGGCATTGATCCGTTATCCAACTGCCATGCCAACGCAAGCATCCCTTGGGCGCACGGTGCTGCACAGATGTACGAAGCAACCGGCGATGCGTCATGGCTCACGCTTGTGGAGAGCTTCTGGAAATGTGCCGTTGATGATCGTGAGGCTTTTTGCACAGGTGGTCAAAATTCCGGAGAGTTCTGGATTCCACCACACAAGTTAGGCATGTTTGCCGGCGACCGCACGCAGGAATTTTGTACGGTATACAATATGGTGCGGCTGGCTGACTATCTGTTCCGTTTTACCGGAGATACGGTTTATCTGGATTACATTGAGAAGAATCTCTACAACGGCTTCCTTGCACAGCAGAATAAGTTTACCGGAATGCCAACCTATTTCTTACCGATGAAGTTCGGCAGCGTGAAGAAGTGGGGAAGCAAGACAAAGGATTTCTGGTGCTGCCACGGAACCACCGTGCAGGCACATACCATTTATCCATCGCTCTGCTGGTATGAGGATGCTGCTGCAAACCGTCTCGTTGTTGCGCAGTATATCAATTCTTCCTACCGCCGCAGCGAAAATGTCACCGTAACCCAGAGCGTCGATATGAAATATTACAACGACGGAGCTTTCTTTGATGAGCATGATGACAGCCGCATGAACCGCTGGTACATCAAGTTAAATGTCAAGGCAGCTACCCCGGAGCAATTTACCGTTGCGCTTCGCGTTCCTGCATGGATTCAGGGTTCACCGGTTCTTTACATCAACAATGAAGAACAAAAAGAGCTTACTGTTTCAAACGGATACTTGGAGCTTGACCGGGTATGGTCAGATGACACGATCAATCTTTATTTCCCGGCAGCGCTGACTACCTCCACATCGCCGGATATGCCAAATATGGTTGCATTTTCCGAAGGACCGATCGTTCTTGCCGGACTTACAGACAAGGATCGCGGCATCGTTATGGAAAACGATGATCCGTGCAGTGCGCTTATGTATACGACTGAGCACACCTACGAGACGTTCCCGTGGAAGCAGACGACCTACCGCACGATCAACCAGCCGGAAAACTTCGAGTTTGTTCCGATCTACGATATTGCGGATGAAACTTACACGGTATACTTCACAAAGAGATAGAAGGACTTCATTCATGCCCGGTGTTAGTTCACGTTCCTTCGGTTAAAGGAGCTGCGATACTGGGCGGGGGTGATTCCCTCCATCTGTTTAAAAACTTTCATAAAATATTTTTCATCTGAGAAGCCGCAGGAATATGCGGCTTCTTTTATGGTTACGTCATAGTTGGAAAGCAGTGTCTTGGCTGTCCGGATACGGATCTGGTTCGCGTATCGCACGATCGACACTCCCATCTGCCGCTTGAACAGCGATGACAGATAATCGGCGCGATAACCTAAGATCTCTGCCAGCTCCGAAACCTCAAACGGATGATAGTAGTGGTTTTTGATCCATTCCCGCGCAGATATTACCGCCTCCGGCAGCTTGTCCGGCGCTCCTGCCGGCTGTGCATATCCTCTTGAAATCTCCATCAGAAGCAGGCTCATCGCATAGTCGGACATATTCTGCGTATATGCCCCCTCCTCAAAGGAGACATCCATCAACTGACGGAAAAGCTGCGCCGCGCGCCCCATATCGGGCAGATGTCCGGTTTCCGGGAACTGATACATGTACGCTTCCTCTGCGGCGCGAGGCGGCACGTCTGCCAGCCCGGCAGTCGCTGCTTGCGGTAGAGCTGGTGCTTGTTCCGGCACTGCCTTGCCTCTTAGTTCTTCCATCGGTGCATCCGCCTGAAAATGTACCCACAGATAGGACAGCTTTCCCTCCGATGGGCGTTCCCCGAAGTGTTCCTCTCCTGCTTTTAGGAAAATATACTGCCCTGCCACAACTTTATGCGCGACATGGTTTGCATTGATAAACAAGGTTCCCTCTGTCACCAAGATCAGGACATGGTAGGCAAAATTGCGGCGATGGTGGAGAAATCCCGCCGGGCTTAGAAGCTGTCCGCACACCGCGTAATGAAGCGGTGCTTTTGCTTTGCAGCCAAATATTCTGGTATATGCCTGTTCTGCTATCGCCATTTTCTATCCCTCCTGTAAAAAATCCATCCGGCAATGTCTGCAAGTCCCCACCCGATCGGGATTGCCAGCCAGATCGCCACCACGCCGAGCGGCGTATGTGGTGCAAATATGTATGAAAGCACGACTCTCGTTCCGAGCGAAACAACCGTCAGAACCAGTGAAATCTGCGGGCGGTTGATACCGCGGAAATATCCATACCACAAAAAAAGCACTCCTATTCCAACATACATCGTGCCTTCGATCCTTAAATATCTGGTACCTTCCGCGATAACCATATACTCTGTCGCATCTACAAAAATTCCCATCAGACGATCTGCGAAGATAAAGATCAACGCAGAGATTATCACGCAGAATACCGTGGATGCGGCAAAGGCTATGCGGTTTCCTCTCCGGATGCGCTCGTCTTTTTTTGCCCCATAATTCTGTGATACAAAAAGGGAATAGGCGTTGCCGAACTCCTGCGCCGGCATATATGCCATCGTGTCAATCTTTACGGCTGCCGCAAATGCCGCCATAATGGTCGCCCCAAAGCTATTGACCAGTCCCTGTATCATCAGGATTCCAAAGTTCATCACCGACTGCTGCAGCCCAGTCGCAATATCATTTGCCACAATTTCTTTCAGGCGTACAAAGTCCAGCGGGACCGCCTTACGTTTTCCCTTCAATACGGATACCTTCTGTCTGGCGTACACTAAAATTCCGATTCCCGCGACTGCCTGCGCCATAACGGTTGCGATCGCCGCTCCTGCCACTCCAAGTCTCAGCCCGACAACGAACCAGATATCCAGCACGATATTCATCACGGATGAAATTGCCAGGAACACCAGCGGCACAACGGAATTTCCCATTGCCCGCAGCAGATACGCATAAAAGTTGAAGAAAAATACGAATATCATTCCCGCAAATACCACGCCGATATATGCGCGCGTCAAGCCCAGCAGTTCCTGCGGTATTTGCAGGATGCGAAGGATCAAGCCCATCCCGGGATAGAAGATCAGGTATATCGCAACACACACTGCCAGTATAAATCCAAACGACAGGCGGATATCCTCGCCCAGACGACTGTCATCCCCCGCTCCGTAGTCCACGGAGAACATCGCTCCGCTTCCCATGCACAATCCGATAATGATCGATGTGACAAATACCATAAGGGTATACGAGGAACCGACCGCTGCGAGCGCGTCTGCCCCCAAAAACTTGCCTACGATCCATGTGTCCACAAGGTTGTATACCTGTTGCAACAAATTCCCTGCCAGCATCGGGAGAGAAAAGCGTATTAACTTTTGAAAGATTGGTCCGTCCGTCAAACTTACTTCCTGCACGTCCTCCACCTCATTCTCTTCTAATAATTTCTTTTAAAACCTCTCTGCCGCCCCGCTAGGATGTTGTATCCGCTTTTTGCGCTTCTCTCTTTTTAAAAGCGATTCCACAAAAATTGTAGAAATTCTTCCAACTGATCCGGCGGTGATAAGGTTGTGTCTTTTGTTGGCTTTGACACTCCCCGCCCGACTGTCCGTGGCAGAAAGACTTGCACTCAAACTTTTTAGTTCTTCTAGGCGGGCGTTTTTGTGAAGTTGATATTAGAGCATGCCCTTCAAAACTCGCTTTTTACGTTTCCTATATAGCAACACGGTTAGCTCAAACAGATGAAGGGCATGCTCACATTTCCCAAAATCCGCCCGCAAGAAGAACACAAAAGTTCTCGAATTGCAATTCTTTCTGCCGCGAACCGCCGGGCTGGAGTGCTCAAACCTATAAAAGACAGAACTCATAAATAAAC
>CAVDTR010000059.1:0-5800 GCA_963612015.1 Lachnospiraceae bacterium
TCAAACCTATAAAAGACAGAACTCATAAATAAACCGCCGGACGGTTGAACTAGAATCTCGCAATTTGCGGTGGTGCTTTTCGTAAAAAGTGAAGCCCGGATATGCACGCATAGTAAGTCTCCCTAGATGCAAATGTGTTTTGCGGAGGCTGCCTAATAAATAAAGCTCGTCGAGGCGGTCACCATTGCGATCGCGATCAGAAAAAGGAGCATACTGTCTACGATCACATCAAAGTACATGGAGCTGCCCTTCGCCACCCCGTTGACCGCGCCGAGGATTCTTGGATCACAGACAGGCTGGAGGATTGCCGCGATGATCTTATATAAAAAGGTAAAGCACAACACCTTTATAACCGGTGTCATACACAGGATCAAAAGAACCACAAGTCCGGCGACACCGACACTGTTTTTTACGAGCATCCCGCAGCCTAATAACACCTCTTCCGCAAGATGAAATCCATTGCCGACTCCCGGAAGTACCGATAAGGATTTTAGCACTGCGCTCTGCGAGATCCGGTCTCTCGCCGGTGCAAGCAGCGACTGTATCGCACTGATCCCGATCACGCCGCCGATCGCCACCTTGCGGAACAGCCGCACGACTGTTGCAATCAGGTCTGCCAGCTTTGAGAATTTGTGCTCTGCAAAAAAGTGATCCATCAGTTCAAGCAGCACATACATGTGGATTCCCGGCACGACCATGTATTTTAACGTCCATTCCAGCAGATAGATCAGGGCGAACATCAGCTCGTAAAACATGCCTGCCGATGCCGTGTTGCCGGATAGCATCAAGGTTGTGGCATACGCCGGAACAAGCACCTGCAAAAAACCTGTCACATCCGTCATCCCGGACTCCACGACCTCCGACACCAGAAGAAAAGACTGCATCATCAGAAGGATCACGGCTCCGTAGACTATGAAGAAGCTCATCTGCGAGACATACGCGTCCGGCTTTACTAATAACCTCTGAAAAAAGGCAAACAGACACGACAGCAGAAGCATCTGCAAAAGCAGCGTCTTTCCTCCCGCAAGTTCTGCAAAGAACAGCTCCCAGATCTGCTTTCCGACATTTTTTACCCCCTGCAGCTTTCCCTCGCTCGCCACGTTCTGCGCCACAAGTTCATAGAAAGAGAGATTTCCGTCTATATGCCCGCTCAGATACGCATCCACGGAATCCAGCTTTAACAGTTCAAGCAGCCTGCTGATATATTCGTTTTCGCCTGCTTCGATGGTGCCTCACCTCCTTTCGTCTGCCTGTTCTATGACACCAAAAACGCATCCAGCAGCTCCAATATGTTCCCGATGCAGGGAATGCTTAAGACAAGGATCGATATTTTGGCAAACAGCTCGATCTGCCCCGCGACTGACGCGTAGCCGGCATCCTTGCAGATGGAGGAAGTAAATTCCCCGATGTAGGTGATGCCAAGCATCTTAAAAAGTATGGTCAGCGTTCCGTCATCCAGCGGCAGCCGCCCGATCAGGGTCTGCAAAAAATCTGCGACCTGCTGTACCTGCACAAGCACAAATGAGAATATGAGAACTACCGCAGCAATTCCCATCAGAACCGCATACTCACCCTTTTCCTTTTTGCAGATCATAGAGAGAAATGTCACTAAAATTCCAATCATTCCAACCTTTAACATACATCCCCCTGTCAGATGGAAAACAGCGCTTCCATCGTCTGAAACAGCTCGCTGATATAGGGAACAATCCAAAACAGGACAATGATCAGCCCCGCAAGGCTTAACAGAAATGCCTGTTCCTCCCTCCCGCTATGCTTTAACACCTGGCACAGCACTGTAACAATGATTCCAACGGCTGCAATTTTAAAAATGATCGTCACACTCATTCCATTCCCCTTTATTGCGTTCTCTTCGTGCTTCTTTTACAGTAAGACAACAACTATCATCACGCCAAGAAGCATCCCTACCGGAGTCCATACCTTGTTTTTCTCCCGATATTCCTGCCCTGCGTTCTGGCAGAAGGCTTTCATTTTCTCCTCACACAGCAAAAGTCCCTGCGCATTTTCCGTCAGGTTTCTTCCAAAAAACGTGCCTCCCGAATGTAAAAGTACCTCCCATTCCTCCCCGGATAAATGCCATGCTTCCCGCGTTTGCAGGCACGCCTGCCGGAAGGCTTCCTCCCCGGTACTGTAACTGTGTTCCTTCAAAAAATTCTCCAGACATTCGAGCATTGCGCCAATAGCACTCTCCTTCAGACATTCCTGACACCGGTAACGATGCACGAAGTCCGGTATGTGTATCCGCTCCTCCATCGCGTGTCTTGCGCTCCGGTACAGCCTGCATAGCTGCTCCAGCTCCCGGATGCGGCTTTTCCAACTGCTCTGCCAGCTATGTAAAAATCCCGCGCAGGCGAGCAGGACGACCGCCGCACCGGTCAGCTTTAGCATAGCTCCTGCAGCTTTTTGTCAAACACATGGTAGCTGCGTTTTCCCGTATCCTCCCGCCGGATCTGCACCAGACGCTCGATCTGTCCTGTCTCCAGCAGCCCCGCCATAAACGGCTTCTCATACAGCTCGTCTATGCTGCCGGCATGGACAGTCGCAAGCAGATGGCAGCCGCTGTATAAGATTTCCTGTACCGCCTCAAATTCATCCCTTCGTCCAAGTTCGTCCACCGCGATCACCTGCGGGGACATTGTGCGGAGCAGCATCTGCATCCCCTTTCCCTTCGGGCAGTTGTCAAGCACATCCACCCTCGGTCCCAGATCATTTTGCGGCACGCCGCAATAACAGGCGGCAATCTCCGACCGCTCGTCCACAACCGCTACCTTCACGCCCGGATGTGTAGCATCCCCGTTTGAGAGCATGCGGATCAGATCCCGCAGCAGGGTTGTCTTTCCCATTCCGGGTTCTGCCAGAATAAATGCGCTTTTTATGGAATCCGACCGTATGTATGGATATACCGGTGCGGCGCAGCCCTTGACCTCATGCGCCACTCGTATGTTGAGTGCTCCGATGTCCACGATACGCCGGACAACCTCCTCGCCGTCCTCGCGCTTTCGGTTCGCGCGCCCCGCCACGCCCACGCGATGTCCACCCTTCATGGTGAAAAAACCCTGCCGCAGTTCTTCTTCCAGCGCATACGGGGAATAATCCGACAGATAATTTAACATTTCCGTCAGCTCGTCCTCGCTGATCTTTTTGAGCCGAAGTGAAGAGCAGTCCCCATACAACAGCTCCGCTTCCTGTCCCACCCGGATGCGGATCTCCTCAAGTCCATCCTCAAAGTTCTCTGGCAGAAACGGACACAACGATTTGGGAAGTATATTGTAAAGTCCCATATCTGTTCTCCTTACAACAAAAAAGTCATAGGCATTTATCTGCCTATGACTTATATATATGACTTGTTTATCAAATTATGATTACTTTTGCTTACATGCGATCCGGTGCGGAAAATCCCAATAGGTCGATGCAGATCTCAAGGATGCCCTTCGTCAGCATCAACAAGGCAATGTAGGACTGCTGTTTCTTCGGATCTTCCTCTGTGAGGATCTTCGTTCCGTGGTAAAATGCGTTGAGCGCATTGGAAAGCTCATAAATGTATGCGCAAACCTTATGCGGTGCAGTCTCCTCGAATGCATTCTCGATCGCCGCATTGAACTTGGAAAGAGAAAGCATCAGGTTCTTCTCGCTCTCGGAACCGCTTGCTAAGATCGCAGTTCCCGGTGTCGGAAGCGCATTGTCTCTCGCCTCGTATTTTGCGAGGATGGATTTGATCCGGACGATCGTATACAGGATGTATGGTCCGGTATTTCCCTCAAAGGAAGTAAACCGGTCAATATCAAAGATATAATCCTTGCTTGCCTGGTTGGAGAGATCTCCGTACTTAACCGCGGACAAAGCAATGATCTTTGCGGTTTTCTTTGCCTCTTCCTCATCCATGCGCAGATCGTCTTTTTCCTTCTGGTTCTCCTTGATCTTGCGCAGCATCTCCTCGTTGATCTCATCCAGGAGATATTCCAGACGCATAACGCCGCCCTGACGTGTCTTAAACGGCTTGCCGTCCTTGCCGTTCATCGTTCCGAAGCCGATGTGCTTTAACTCCACATCCTCGCGCACGATACCTGTTTTCTTCGCGCAGCGGAATACCTGTGTAAAGTAAAGCTCCTGACGCTTATCAGTCAGATAGATCATCATATCCGGATTGTAGTCCTGCACGCGCCATACCATCGTTGCAAGGTCGGTCGTGTTGTAGAGGGATGCGCCGTCGGATTTTAAGATCATACACGGTGGGATCTCCTTGGTGTCGGTATCTTCCTTTACATCGACAACCAGCGCGCCATCGCTGATGTATGCAAATCCGTCGTCCTTCATCTTCTGCACCATTGCCGGGATATAAGGCTGTGCATCGGACTCACCCTTCCACAGTTCAAAGGATACGTTCAGATTCTCGTAATTTCTCTTAAGATCTGTAACGGATACATTCAGGATATGGTCAAGAAGTGCCTTGTAGCCTCTTCTTCCCTGCTGTAATTCATACGTTGCCTGCATGGCAGCTTCCTTGAACGCCGCATCCTCCTTGGACTTGCCGCTCGCGGTCGGGTAGATCTCCTCCAGCTCTGAGATGGTAAACGGAGCCTCTGACGGATATTCACCCTCGTAGTCCGGATCAAAATAAACAAGCTCCGGTTTTCTCTCCTTAAGCTCGGTGATGATCAGTCCCATCTGAAGTCCCCAGTCACCGATATGTACATCACCGATCACTTTGTGTCCCATGTACTTTCCGAGACGCTTTACGCTCTCACCGATAACTGCGGAGCGCAGATGTCCGACATGAAGCGGCTTTGCAACATTCGGTCCGCCGTAGTCGATGATGATTGTCTTTGGGTTGGCTACCTTATCACATCCAAAACGACCTTCTTCCTTTTGCATGTCATTTAAGTAACCTGCAAGATATTCCGGGTTCAGCTTCAGGTTTAAAAAGCCCGGCTTTACCGATTCCACCATGGAAAACATCGCATTATCGGACAGGCGTGCTGCGATCTTGTCTGAGATCATAAACGGAGCACATTTGTATTCCTTTGCCGCAGACATTGCGCCATTGCACTGGTATTCACACAGATCCGGTCGGTTGGATAAGGTGACTTTTCCGTATTTTTCGTCATAGCCCTCTTCAACGAAAGCCTTTGTAACTTCTTCCGATATCAAATCGATGAGTTTCTTCATAGTTTCCTCCTAATCACTTTGTGAGCCGTTCTTCTATCCGGCAACAGCTATCCTGCCGGTAGTAACCGCTTACGCCCACTCTTTAAAGATCACATTGCGGTATTTGCTTAACACTGCAAGCAGCAGCGAACCGAGGATGCAGACAGAGATAACCTCTCCGAGTCCTACGGTTACAATATTAAATATCCAGGTAATGTTTGCGCCCTTCCAGATAACATCCGGAATATGGTAAGCAAAGATAAGCACCGGCGGGATGATCGCCGCATTCGCGATCACCGGCGGAAGCGTACACAAAAACCTGTGTCTGCGGAGCAGATAGGTAAATACCGCTCCCAGTAAGGTCGCAAGGCTTCCGAACACGATGTCCCAGATGGTAGCTCCCGTTACCAGATTGGCAAGCAGACAGCCGATCCAAAGTCCCGGAATCGCTGCCGGTGTGAAGTACGGCAGGATGCACAGTGCCTCCGAAATACGAACCTGAATGGTTCCGCTTGCAAGGTCAAAGGCTGCAATAAAAACGGTAAGCACCACATAAATTGCCGCAATGACCGCCGCCTGGGTAATAAAAAGTACCTTTTTGTTTCTCATATTCATTTTTCTCCTTTAGTTTTGTTTT
>CAVDTR010000060.1:0-5476 GCA_963612015.1 Lachnospiraceae bacterium
TTTCAAGGTACTATAGAAATAGGGGCAAAATTATTTATGGTTTTGACCCCAACATCATTTTATATAGCTATTATGAATTACAAATTATGAGTTATGCGCCGAGTATCAGTTCGCAGGTTTTACTGTGCGTATCCCAATCGGTTAAACACTTATTACAATAATATGCGATCTGGTAACCGTGTCCGGAAGTCGCTTTTGTTACCGCAAAATAGCCGTCCTGCATCTTGGCAGTTCCGCCATTTAAGAAATGGATCTCTGTCTGCTGATAAGATGCCGGATTGTTTGAATCTATCGTCAGGACGTTCGCGTTATATGTTCCTGTTGACGCAAAATCCGCCTGTATCTCGTTAAAGTAATTCTTGAGGTTTGCCCAATCTGCCGACACTCTTGACTTGTGCAGATAGGAGGTGAACATCGGAGTGAGCACCCCGACAAGAACCGCCATGATCGCGATCACGACGATAAGCTCCACAAGGGAAAAGCCACGATTGCCTGTCTGTTTCGCTGCATCCTTTTTCTTCATATAAAAAATGTCTCATTGTACTTATTACCACCATTTCTCGAAAGTATATCCTTTAAGTAAACCCAACGGATTATAAAATACAGGGCATTGGATGTCAACTAAAATTTTTATTACATGAAAGCCAAAAGCCGCTCCCCGTGTCAAAAGGAACGTCCCTATGTCCCCACTTTACCGCTTTTTTACAGATGTGTGTATTGAGATATTACACGAAATTCGATAGAATAAAAGAAAGGGGGTATAGAAACTATGAAACTAAACACAAAACAAACCATCAAAATTGGTTTTGCATTCTTGTCGATCTGCGCGTTCTGGCAGATGTACAACAGTGTGATACCGCTGATCCTGACGAACACATTTCACATGAATGAGACGATCTCCGGCGCGATCATGGCGGCGGACAACGTGCTCGCACTGTTCCTGCTGCCGTTGTTTGGCGGATTGTCCGACAAATGCACCGCCAAAATGGGAAGGCGCAAGCCGTTCATCCTGTGCGGAACCGTCGTAGCAGTATTTCTGATGCTGCTGATCCCGTATCTGGATAATATGTTCTTTAAGACGGGCTCGAACGTGTTCGAGGTACTGTTTGTCGTAGCGCTCGGCTGCCTGCTGGTAGCGATGGGAACCTACCGCAGCCCTGCGGTTGCGCTGATGCCGGACGTGACACCGAAGCCGCTCCGAAGCAAAGGCAACGCGATCATCAACCTGATGGGGGCATTAGGCGGAATCGCATATCTGGTCATCGCGAGCGTGCTGTATTCATCCAAGAGAACGGCAGGGCTTGAGCATGTAGATTACATGCCGCTGTTTATGATCGTGGCGGGAATCATGATTGTCGCACTGTGCATCGTGATGTTTGCGGTGGACGAAGCGAAGCTGTCCCTTGAAATGAAGACTTATGAGGACGCACACCCGGAGGAAAATCTCGCAGAGACGGACAGCGCATCTGGCGAGGAGAAGCTCCCGGAGGATGTAAAGCGCAGTCTCGCATTTTTGCTCTGCTCGATTGCACTCTGGTTCATCGCATACAACGGCGTGGAGACGTGGTTCACGACCTACGCGAGCAAAATGTGGGGTATGAGCCTCGGCGGCGCATCCATGTGCCTTACGGTCGCAACGGGCGGCGCGATCTTATCCTACATACCGGTAGCACAGCTTGCCAGCAAGATCGGGCGCAGACGCACGATCCAGTGCGGCGTGTTGCTGCTTGCGACCTGTTTCATTATCTCATTCGTGTATACAATGCTCTGCGATACGTTCCACGGCTGGCTCAATATCGTATTTTTCTGCATGGGACTCGCGTGGGCAGCGATCAACGTCAACAGCCTGCCGATGGTGCTTGAGATGTGTAAGGGCAGCGAGGTCGGAAAATTCACCGGACTGTATTACACCTTCAGCATGACCGCGCAGATCATCACACCGATCCTTGCCGGATTTCTGTTAAAGCATGTGGGCTACCGCACATTGTTCCCGTATGCAGCAGTATTCAGCTTCGCGGCATTTTGCACGATGCTCATGGTAAAACACGGAGACAGCAAGATCGAGGCAAAACGCGGCTTGGAAGCGTATGACGTAGAGGATTGATCGCTTGAATTGACGTAGCTGCTCAGCATCTGAGCGGCTATGGATCGACACATAAAATGACTTCACAGGAGGACAATAACATGAGTTTCGAGAACTTTAAGAAAAAAGATACACCGCTCGTCTGGGCGCACAGAGGTGCAAGCGGATACGCACCGGAAAACACCATCGAAGCATTCCGGCTGGCGATCGAGCAGGGCGCGGACGGCATCGAGCTGGATGTCCAGCTCACCAAAGATGATCAGATCGTGGTCATCCATGACGAGTGGATCGACCGCACCAGCGACGGAAAGGGCTGGGTAAAGGACTACACACTGGAAGAGCTGCGCAAGTTCAACTTCAACAAGACCTGCCCGGAGTATGCACACGCTGACATCCCGACACTGCGCGAGGTGTACGAGCTGATAAAGCCGACCAGCCTCACCATCGATGTCGAGCTTAAGACAGGTATCGTATTTTACCCGGAGCTGGAGCGCAAGGTAGTTGAGCTCACAAAGGAGATGGGGCTTGAGGATCGCGTGCTGTACTCCTCCTTCAACCATTACACCTGCGTGAAGTTGCATGAGCTAAACCCGGACTGTTATGTGGGATTTTTGTATGCAGACGGCCCGATCGACGTTGTATCTTATGCAAAAAAGCATGGCGCGGACGCACTTCATCCGGCGCTTTACAATCTCCAGTACCCGAACTTCATGCAGGAGGCTGCCGAGAACGGACTGGACGTAAACGCATGGACGGTCAACGAGAAAGAGCACATGGCGCTCGCCTGCAAGTTTGGCGTGAATGCCATCATCACCAACTACCCGGATGTGACCAGACAGATCATCGCACAGGTATTCCATAAGGAATAAAGAGTTTTGCGCCCGTGTGGCTTTCACTGCCCGGGCGGCATTTTTAAACCATAAGAAAAAGAGGTTTGACCAGTGGAAAATAACAAAAACTGGTGTACATTCCCGGATGAGACGTTCCTTGAGGAGATGGAGACGAAGGTTGCGCCTTTTCTTAGGGAAAACGTGCAGGAGGGAACCTGTACGGGCTGGGATGGCACCAAATTACACTACTATTATGCAAACCGGGAAAACGCGAAAGGGTCCATGGTGTTAAGCCATGGATTCTGTGAGTTTTTCGGGAAATATCATGAGATCTGCTACTATTTTTACGAGCAAGGTTACAGTTTCTATTTTCTGGAGCACAGAGGACATGGTTACAGCGAGCGGGCGGTAGACGATTGGAATAAGGTTTACGTTGGAGATTACAGCGATTATGTGAAGGATTTAAAGTGTTTTCTGGATCAGGTCGTGTTGCCTGTGATGTCGGAAATGGGAGAGGATGCAAAAAATCTATTTCTTTATGCGCATTCCATGGGAGGGGCGATCGGAACCTTGTTCCTGCAGGAGTACCCGGACTACTTTGCCGGCGCAGTATTAAGCTCGCCGCTCATGGAGATGAACCTTGGAAAATACCCGAAGCCCGTGGTACGGCTGCTGTTTCTGCGGGCGAAGCTGCTTCATCTGGAGGAGGAGTATGTGCCGGGACAGAAGGGCTTTGACGGCGTGCGGGCATTCGCGGGCAACAGCGCCCTGTCTGAACCGCGGTATGAGTACGCCTTCCGGATGCGGGAGCGCAATGTCCACTTTCAGACCTATGGCGGCTGTTACAGTTGGACGGGAGCCTCCATCAGAGCGACCAAGCGGCTGCAGAAAAACGCGGCAAAGGTCACTGTTCCCGTGCTGCTTTTTCAGGCGGGGCGCGATACGATGGTAAAGAAGCGCGGGCAGGATATTTTCTGCCAGCTCGCAAAAAATGTACAGTGCGTATATTTTGAAGAGTCAAAGCATGAGATTTTTAACGGCACGGCAGAGATCCGCGAAGCCTATTATGAAAAGCTGTTTGCGTTTCTGGATGCGAACAGAAGTAAGTAGATGCGAACAGAACGTTGAGGAAGAGAGCGGATTATGTCACGAACGATAGAATACCAGATCACAGAATCGGCTGCGGGGCAGAAGATCAGCAGCTTTTTAAAGGGGAAAGGGTATTCCGAGCAGAACCTTGTAAATCTGAAAAAGGATGAAAAGAGCATCCGGCTGAATGGCTGCTGCGTTCACATGAACCGGTTTGTTGAGGCGGGCAATGTTCTTCGCGTGACGATCCGGGAGCAGGATTCCTCCGGGCAGATCCGCCCGGTGGAGCTTCCGGTGTCGGTTGTCTATGAGGACGATGATCTGATGGTGATCAACAAGCCTGCCGGAATGCCGATCCATCCCTCCCGCAACAACCCGGACAATTCACTCGGCAACGCGCTTGCATGGCTGTATCAAAAGCGAGGCGAGCCGTTCGTGTTCCGGTGCATCAACCGGCTGGATCGTGACACATCCGGGCTTACGATCGTCGCAAAAAATATGGTAAGTGCCGCCATTTTAGGGCGGATGGTTCAGCAAAAGGCGCAGGAAGGCGGCATACACCGGGAATATCTGGCGATCGTGGATGGGATTTTAGACGAAAAAGACGGAACGATCTCGGCACCGATCGCGCGCAAGGAGAGCCGCAATCTGGAGCGTGTTGTGGACTTTGCGTGCGGGGAGCGTGCCGTCACGCACTATCACGTTGTGGAAGAATACGAGAGTGTAAGCCTTGTCTCCCTTGTGCTTGAGACCGGGCGGACGCACCAGATCCGCGTACACATGAAGTATCTCGGACATCCGCTGCTCGGCGATTTTTTGTATCATCCGGAATATGCTGCGAATCAGGTCGACCGGGTGGAGGCTGGAAGTGGGGAGCAGATGCAAGCCGGATCGCTACATAGTATCAACCGTCAGGCACTTCATGCCAGCCGCTTAGCATTTACGCACCCGATGACGGGAGAGGCGCTTACATTTACAGCACCGCTCCCGGATGATATGCAGGAACTCAGACGGAATCTGTCCGGCGGGGCAGCCGCCCGATTATAACAGATCCCGGTCAATGATCTGGAAATTCGCTCTGTGAATGTAGAGCGCTTTTCCATCGATCATCAATTTCGTGGTCTTTGGCAGATCTTCGCACACCTCCCAATAAACATCCTTGCCGGAATACGCGCAGATCGGCACGCCAAGCTGTGACTGGATTACCACTACGGTCGGCTTGCCGAAATAATTCTTATACGAATTGACAACTCCGGCGATCATAGTCCAGTCCGTGATTCCGATGTTTTTATAATAAAGGAGAACGGAGAAAAAATCACTAAGAAATTGTGGGGGAAAGCCGCATGAACGATACACATAGAAATATCGCATATTACCACCTTCCGGGATTGTTTGAATTTTACGAGTTTTACCGGGAATTTCTGCCGCTATTCCGTGAACACAGAGAGTATTTTTATGACTGGTGCGACATCGG
>CAVDTR010000061.1:0-5091 GCA_963612015.1 Lachnospiraceae bacterium
CTTATGGTACTTACTCCTGTTTGTCTTATTCAGTGGCTTAGATGTTGTTGGGGCAACCTTGCTCAGAAACGCGATTCCAAATTACATGTACTACGACGGACTGAGTATTTACTCCCCGCTTTCTACCACACATTTAGAATGGTGGTGTGACTACCAGTATTCCAGCGTAACAACACAATTATTCTGGGTATTCAATCAGGCACT
Source organism: Lachnospiraceae bacterium (assembly GCA_963612015.1). Taxonomy (GTDB): domain Bacteria; phylum Bacillota; class Clostridia; order Lachnospirales; family Lachnospiraceae; genus Roseburia. The sequence continues at coordinate 205 of CAVDTR010000061.1, forward strand.
CCCGGCATGGATTGCTACGCTCTTACTGATTCAAAGAGAAGATAACCGTTATCGTATCTTTATACTCGGCTGTCTCCTTCTTTGCAGTCCGTTTCCGCTTGTCGGATTGTTACCTTTTGTGCTTTATTGGATTGTGAAACGGCAAAAAGGCTTATTCTCTTTTGAAAATATTGTAGGCGGTGGAATTAGCGGAATTGTATCGTTTCTTTATCTGCGGGCAAATAGCGCAAGCCAAATGCATGGAACAAATGCAGCAACGTTAAGCTTTCCTGTTAAATACATCGTGACAGCGATTATTCTCCTTACAATTGGCGGAATCCTATACTATTTTGTAAGATTTAAGAACCAAAAGAAGCTTCTTTATCTGGCAGGTATTGTACTGCTTGGCGCCGGTCTTGCTTACCCGGTTCATGCCGGATTTGATTTTTGTGTGAAGATAGGTGTTCTCGGTGTATTTATCCTGCTGGAAGCAGGTATATACTATGTGCTGATATTCAAATATCAGAAAAAGGAGCCACTTTACTATATCACATTTATATGGCTCTGCATCTGCCCACTGCTTACCGTCGGTGCCGGACAGGACTTTTGTATGCGGGCATCTGTTCCCGCTCTGCTGTTTCTTTATCTTATGGTAACAGATACACTAATCCAGACAGCAAAAAAGCACAGCTATATTCACTGTGCCCTGATATGTATTGTATTGCTCATCGGAGCAATCACTCCTGTTCACGAAATATATCGTTCAATCCGTTATACCATTGATTACCATACTTCCGGAGTTGATATTCTATCAAATAAAGCCAATGAAGAGGATACCATGCGCGCTGATAATTTCTCCGGTGTGCGATCCGGAGATAAAATTTACAGCCTTCTATTTAAATAGAGGAGGCTGTTTCATATATACTCCGACGGTGTCAGGAAATCAACCTTGATCCTGCTTCCGATTTCCTTTATCTCCGCTGCAATCAGTCGGTTCCGCGTATCTGCCACACTCGAAAAATCATATTCAAGATTACTGTCAAAATAATTGACGCTCTGTGTGGAGGAATACCCGTCCATTCCAGCAACACTTACCTCTTTCACTCCAAGTGCGAGCAACAGCTTCAGCAGCATAACTCCGGAATTATCGATGATCTCCGCATCCTTTGATGCGTAGCTTGCGAAGTTGACAACATAATCTGTCTCCTTGCAATCCTTCATGTTGGAAGTGGTAATACACTTTGCAGAGGTCTTTCCCTGTATCTTCGCATAGCGCCGCATATTGCTGCTAAAAATATAGTCAGGCGCGAACTGTCCGCCAAGGAAATTGACCGCTATCACCACCGGTTTCTCCTGTGCAATATACTTTCCAATAGCTGCGCTGTATTCTGTCAAAGATTTACCCGGTGCAAGAACCAACACCTTCCGTTCTCCGAGCTCGGCCGCAAGCGTTGTCAAGGTGTTTTTGTCGTCCACATAGTTCTCCTGATACGCCCGGTAGAATTTCTCGGCATTCTCTTTTGAGAATTTTGCCCTCTGATCAGCCGGAATACTGCACAATAGTTCATTAAACGCTTTTACCGGCAAGGTATCCTTCTGTGCAAGGTAAATTGCATAATTCGGATGGCAGCCCACACTCGCAGAAAGATAAAATGGTAAAGAATAACCCCAAAAACGCTTTTGATAGATGTCATTTAAATATTCATCCATGATCTCAAGCATTGGCTCTATCCGATACTGCGTGCCATAGTCCTCGTTCATGTACTCGGCAAACAGTTCCAGATTCAGATTCCCGGCACCGCGCCCCATTCCAAATACACAGGCATCGATACACAGATCCCGCTTCAAGTTCATCTCCACAAGGCTCTCCGCATTGCCAAATGCCTGCTGCAGATTGTTGTGCGCATGATAGCCCAGCGTAATTCCCGGTGCCATATTATTGTCAGCCAGATAAACCAATCGCAAAAAGTGCTTTCTTTTTATTGTGCCAAAGCTGTCAACGATAGCCATCGCAAACGGATTCAGTTTGTTGAACTTCTCAATTCCTTCAACAAATTCAACATCCGAATAAGCATCTGTTCCGACAAAATTGACGGAGATCCGGTATCCAAGCTGTTGCACATATCGGCAGTATTCAATCGCGTCATCAAGCTTATCCTTTTTAAAAATGATACGGATAATGTCCAGACCGCTGCCGTCATACATCGAAATCCGCTCTTTCGGCAAAGGATCACTCATATCGATCATCCCTACATATAGCAAAGCCTCATCCTTCGGCTGGATCATCGCATTTACCGCATCGAAATCCGGAAAAACCGCTCTATCCTCATCATAGACAACATCTTTCAGAAAACCGATCTCACACATCTCAATCCCGGTCTTTGCGATCTTGTGTATGAATCCCTTTATGGTTTCTTTGCCAAATCTCCAGTCATTTACATATCCACCGTCACGCAATGTACAGTCTAACAGATATACTCGTCCCATTTGTATGCTCCTAATCACATCTATTCCTCATCCATCAAAGGAATAAACATCTGCTTTTCTAACTCTTCCCTCGGAAGGAACGGTGCCAGATCCTCCAGTGGCGGGCTTACCAATGTTCCATCCTCCAGACGCTTTGTGCTGCTCTTTGGCTCCCAGACCTGCTTAGTATCTGTAAAAATCTCACAGAAAACAGCCCCGTCCGCTTGAAGTGCCTGATCAACGACAGACTTCATCTGCGCATTGCTGTGCGCTTCATAATAAGGATAGCCAAATGCTGCTGCAATTTTTTTAAACTCCGGGAACGAAAGATCGCCGGATTCCTCGCCGATGCCAACCTTGCTATGGTTGCTAAACAGATTGCTCTGTGTCAGGCGGATCGAATGATAGCCATTGTTGTTGATCAAAAAGAGCTTGATTGGAAGCCTGTTTGTAAGCACGGTCTGCAACTCCTGCAAGTTCATCATGATGCTGCCATCGCCCTCCAAGCAAATAGTCGTTCTTCTGCCACCACCGATACATGTTCCGATCGCAGCGGGTAGTCCGTATCCCATACTGGCAATCGCGCTGTTATTCGCCATACGGCTTCCCTTCTGGATCACATACGCCTGATTTCCAACCACACAGCAGGCACCATTGGAAACCGCCGTAAGACTGTTCTCCGGCAGTCGGCTGCTCAGATAGCGGATAAACGCATAGACATTTGCCGTCTGTCCGTTTTCTTCCCCGTGTCTTGGAAGAACCGCAGGATACTCTCGTTTCCACCTCTGACAGGTAGCAAGCCACTCATCATCCTTCCGAAGTGTCTCTGGAAGCATCTCATCCATTTTTGTCAAAAAATCCTTTGCATCTGCCCATACCGGCATCTCCACATGGAGCGTTGGCTTCTTAAGCTCTGCCGGATCAACATCCACCATGATAACCTCTGCTGCCCGCGCCCATGTCTTCCAATTATATCCGACCTGCCGGATGGAAATACGGGTTCCAACCGCCAAGATCAGATCCGCATTCTGAATTGCCCAGTTGCCCGGACGATCTCCCATGTTTCCGGCTCTCCCGCAATACAATGGATTGTCGTCCTCAATCAGATCCACCGCATTCCAATATGTTACAACCGGTATGTTAAGCTTCTCTGCCACACTGCGAAATGCTTCATAGCCACTAGACAACCGGATTCCATAGCCTGCATGAAAGACCGGTCGTTTTGCCTTTGCAATTTTTTCAAGAATTGTCTTTACAGTGGTCTCGTCTACTTCCGGCGGGAGCTTCTTATCGTCCTCTGTCGGATCATAACCCACCAGATCATCCGTCTCAATATAACACCCCTGATAGTTTACCGGAATATCGATCCATACCGGTCCCGGTCTGCCGGTGGTAGCAAGATGCCACGCTTTCTCCAGTGCATATCGGATCTGCCCCGGCTCCTCGATCATGGTGGCATACTTTGTCATATACTCTACCGACTTTACAATATCATACTCCTGATCGCCCATTGCACGAAGCGGTGTCTGCGTATATGCAAGCGCGTACCTTGCTGTCGTATCATACCGAACCTGTCCACTAATGATAAACATCGGAATGGAATCCAGCCATCCGCCAACAACGCCCGTCAGCGCATTTGTTCCGCCTGGTCCGGTCGTAACACACACTGCTGCGATCCGGTTATCCAGCCTTGCATACGCCTCCGCAGCGATCGCGCACGCCTGCTCGTGGTGGTTGTAGGTTACTTTCAAGCCTTCCTTATGTCCAAGCGCATCATTTAAGTGCATCGCGCCACCACCGACAACACTAAAGCAATCCGTCACGCCATGTTCTACCAAAAAATCTGCAACATAATCTGCCAATCTTCGTTTCATAATCTATTATTCCTCACCTGTGTAAGTCCGACACTAAATATACGCACATTGTACCACTTGTAAAAAGTGTTGTCACTATGCTGTCAGTTTGCATTTTTTCTACGTTTTCTCCACAGCTGCCTGATTCCATGCCATATCATGCGCACAATCGCAAATACCGCAAACATGCAGATGAAGCCTACCACGCCAAATACGATATCCGCAAACTCCATCGTACCGGTTCCGCTCACCTTCTGTCCGATTTCTATGGCAAACGTGATCACGATAATCAGCGTAAACACATAAATCCACGCGATCGTCATAACATGATCATGTTTTGCCAGCCATTTGAATATCGGATAAACTACGAATATGAACGCCATTCCCAGCAGGCCTATCACAAGAAAATGAAGTTCCTTGTCAGAAAAATTGTATTCATATTCATCATTCAGGCTTAAGAAAAAAGAATGTGCATCAGAGATCAGTTCAATAATTTTGTATAGGAATGTTTTCATATCAGTTAAACCTCCTTATCCTCTCCATATAATCAAGTGTTTTTTTCAATAAATTCAATACTTTTTGATACCTG
>CAVDTR010000062.1:0-4864 GCA_963612015.1 Lachnospiraceae bacterium
CAGGTATCAAAAAGTATTGAATTTATTGAAAAAAACACTTGATTATATGGAGAGGATAAGCATATATGAGAACATATCAACTTGTGGTTCCGTGTCATTTTGGCATGGAGGCAGTGACAAAAAGAGAAATTTATGATCTGGGATACGAGATCGTAAAGGTAGAGGACGGAAGGATCACGTTTGAGGGCGATGAGGAGGCAATCTGCAGAGCCAACATTTTTCTGCGTACCGCGGAGCGTGTGCTGCTTCAGGTCGGACGTTTCCATGCGGAGACATTTGACGAATTGTTTGAGGGCATCAAGGCACTTCCGTGGGAGAGCTATATCCCGAAGAACGGTAAGTTCTGGGTGACGAAGGCATCTTCCATCAAGAGCAAGCTGTTCAGCCCGTCCGATATCCAGTCCATTGCCAAAAAGGCGATGGTTGAGCGGTTGAAGCAGTATTATGATGTGAACTGGTTCGAGGAAGATGGTGCGCCATATCCGGTAAGGATCTTTTTATTAAAGGACGAGGTTATGGTGACCATCGATACTTCAGGGGAATCCTTGCACAAGCGCGGATACCGTCTGATGACGAGCAAGGCACCGATCACGGAGACACTTGCCGCGGCGTTGATTTTGCTGTCGCCTTGGCGCAAAGACCGTATTCTGGTCGATCCATTCTGCGGAAGCGGCACATTTCCGATCGAGGCAGCCATGATCGCTGCTAATATCGCGCCGGGCATGAACCGCTCCTTTACGGCGGAGCAGTGGACGAACCTGATCCCGAAGCAGCTGTGGTATGACACTGTGGAGGAGGCAAGGGAGCTGGTGGACACCGACATCAAGACGGACATCCAGGGCTTTGACATTGACGGCGAGGTGGTAAAGGCTGCAAGAGAGAATGCAAAGCGTGCAGGGGTGGATCATCTGATCCATTTCCAGCAGCGACCGGTCGCAGAGCTGCGGCATCCGAAGAAATACGGCTTTATCATAACCAACCCTCCGTATGGGGAGCGCCTTGAAGAGAAGAAAGCCCTTCCGGAGCTTTACACGCAGATCGGACAGGCATTTGCAGGACTTGACAGCTGGTCACTGTACATGATCACCAGCTACGAGGATGCAGAGCGTTATATCGGAAGAAAAGCGGATAAGAACCGCAAGATCTACAACGGTATGATAAAGACCTACTTTTACCAGTTTATGGGGCCGAAGCCACCAAAAACTAAAATTCAGAAAGAAACGGAGCAGTAAATGAAATATTCAAAGCGCTATATTGTTTTTACGATCATAATTGCTTTTACATTCTTTCTCAAATTTCATATTATGGCCATGGACAACGCACAGCTCGGACAGTTCCGCGGCGGCAATCTGGAAAAGGAAATATGGTATCCGATGATCGCTGACGATGTAAACAACAGCCTGCTGCGTGTCGTGATCGACAATAAGGAATTTACCAATGAAAATATTCCTTTTTACATGAACAATGACCGCAATATCATGTTCCCGGTGTCATTGCTTCGCGATGCTTTTAATTGCAGTGTGCATATCTACAATGGAAAGGCACTGCTGGTAGAAAAGCACAATTACAGCGCAACGATGACATTGCATGAGAATATTGCGCTAAGCAGTGAGGAGGAGCAGCAGATCCAGTCTCCGCTTACCAGAATCGGCGGGGAATACTATGTCAGCTTGAATGATCTGTCCAATCTGCTTGGGTACAGTTGCAGCTTCGATATTGTAAACAACACGCTCCAGACGGCAGATACGTCCGAGAGCACGACGATCGTTCCACAGACGTATGATCTAAGAGACCGAGGCAGGGTATCCATGATCCGCAATCAGGGCTCGTATGGCACCTGCTGGGGCTTTGCGGCGATCAGTGCGCTTGAATCCGCGATGCTGCCGGAGAAGGAAGAACTGTTTTCCGTCGACCACATGACGCTTAGCAATTCGTTCAACGTGGATCAGAACGACGGCGGCGTATATACGATGGGAATGGCGTATCTGGCAGCATGGCAGGGACCTGTGTACGAGGCGGACGATCCTTACGGGGATGGAGTATCCGATCCGTCGTTAAAGCCTGTGTACCATGTGCAGGAGATGCGCATTATCGATGGTAAGGATTACGAGGGCATCAAGACTGCCGTATTTAAGTATGGCGGGGTACAGTCCTCATTGTACAGCCAGCTAAAGACGTCGAGCGGCGACACGGAATACTACAACAGCCAGACAAGCGCCTACTGCTATATCGGTACGGAAAAGCCGAATCACGATGTCGTTATCATCGGCTGGGATGACAATTATTCCAAGGATCATTTCTCGATCCCACTTGAGGGCGATGGCGCGTTTATCTGCCAGAACAGCTGGGGCGAAGAGTTCGGCGAGGATGGCGTTTTCTACGTCTCCTACTACGACACGAATATCGGAACCCATAACGTGGTTTACACCGGTATCGAGAGCACGGACAATTATGACCGGATTTACCAGAGCGATCTTTGCGGCTGGGTCAACAAGATGGGCTATGACAAGGAGGATATGTACGGAGCGAACGTCTTTACTGCGCAGGCAGATGAGCAGATCGCAGCGGCATCCTTCTATGCAACCGGCTCCAATACCTCTTATGAGCTTTACATGGTAAGTGACTTTGAGGATGAGGATTCATTTGAAAACCGCGTCAAGGTCGCAGAGGGTACGCTCGATCAGGCAGGGTATTATACGATAGATTTCCAGACACCGGTGGCAGTGGAAAAGGGTGAGCGGTTTGCGGTTGTCCTCTACATCAACACGCCGGGCGCGACACACCCGATGGCGATCGAAAACGATCCGGGTGAGGAAGCCTACGAAAGCGTTGACTTATCTGATGGGGAAGGCTATATCAGCTACAACGGAAAGGTATTTAAGAGTGTTTTAAGCCAGAAGGAATGCAACTTGTGTATCAAGGCATTCGCAAAAGATAATTAGTATGGATGAGATTATTTTAAAATGGATCACGGTTCTCACCGGATTTTTGACGGTCGTGGTGTGCGTCACGCTTTTAGTGCTCCCGAAGGTGCATGAGAATGCGGTGCTTGCGGCGGAGCAGTCACAGGAAGCGGCGTATCTGACCGCCAAAACGGAGCCGGTGCTTCAGGAAAATGCAGCGGTGGTGGAGATCCCGACGGTGATCGAGGAACCGGAGGAGAATATCGGCGCGCAGCTGCAGATCGAGCTTCCGGAGAACGTGGAATACAAGGACATACAGATTGAAAACATATATCTGACGCAGACGGTCTATATCCATATTCCGGGCGGCATCAAGGACTATTTTTCCAAATACCGTGTCCGTGGCAACTGCGACCACATTGCGGAATTATCCTATTATACGACAGATGAGGAGAGCGTGATCGTCCTCGCACTTGACCGCGTATATGAGCTTGCACCGGATTACCGGGATGGAAGTCTCTATCTGGATTTTGTCGATCCACATGACGTGTACGATAAAGTGATCGTGGTAGATGCGGGACACGGCGGACGGGCTTCCGGGGCGTGCAAGAATGATATTGAGGAAAAGAACGTCAATCTTGGCATTGTCTGTGCCTTAAAGGAGCTTCTGGATGCGTATCCGGGGAATATCGGCGTGTACTATACCCGGACAGATGACGCGAACCCGACACTTGACCAGCGCGTGCAGCTCGCCAACAAATGCGATGCAGACCTGTTTATCAGCGTACATAGCAATGCAACCTCCACCAACAGCTTCTCCGGCAGACATGGAACGGAGGTGCTGTACAGCGAGTCGGATACGTCCGAGCTATCCAGTGAGATGTTTGCGGACATCTGCCAGAAGAATGTGGCAGGGCTCTTAAAGAGCAAGGATCTGGGGCTGGTAGCGGGCGACCGGATCTATATTGTCCGGACAAGTGAGATGCCGGTCGCGCTGATCGAGGTCGGCTACATGACGAACAAGAACGAACTGAAAAATCTTTCTACGCCGGAATATCAGGCGCTGGCGGCAGAGGGAATATACAATGCGATTTTTGAAGCATTTGAGAAAGGATTCTAATATGACGAAAATAGTTTTTGCAACCGGGAATAAGGATAAAATGCGTGAGATCCGCGAGATCATGCAGGATATGAATGTGGAAGTCATCTCCATGAAGGATGCGGGGATCACGGTCGATATCGTGGAGGATGGCAAGACGTTTGAGGAGAATGCACTGATCAAGGCGAGAGCAGTTGCAGCATATACGGATGCGATTGTGCTGGCGGATGATTCCGGACTGGAAATTGACTATCTGAACAAGGAGCCGGGCGTGTATTCCGCAAGATATCTTGGAGAGGACACTTCCTACACGATAAAGAACCGGGCACTTTTAGACCGTCTGGAGGGTGTGGAGAAGGAGAAGCGCACGGCGCGGTTCGTGTGTGCCATTGCAGCAGTTCTTCCGGACAAGACGGAGCTCGTGACGAGACAGACGATGGAGGGCTATATCGGGGACGAGCCGGAGGGAGAAAATGGCTTTGGCTATGATCCGATCTTTTATCTGGATGAGTTTGGATGTTCATCCGCGGCGCTTTCCCGTGAGCAGAAAAATGCGATCAGCCACCGCGGCAAAGGACTGCGTGCGATGAAGGAGCTCCTTAAGGCGCGTGGAAGCATAGCGTAAGAAGTATGATCCTGCAGAAGTGGAGATATGCATTTCACTTTTGCAGGATAGGAACACGATAGAAAAATTTGAAGAAATTTCAAAAAGTTGTTGACAAGCCATACTTCCTAATATATAATCGTTAGTGCGTCACGAAATGACGCATTAAAATATAACCTTTCGGGGTGTGGCTCAGTTTGGCTAGAGCGCCTGGTTTGGGACCAGGAGGCCGCAGGTTCGAATCCTGTCACCCCGACT
>CAVDTR010000063.1:0-4487 GCA_963612015.1 Lachnospiraceae bacterium
AAGGTACTATAGAAATAGGGGCAAAGTTACTTATGGTTTTGACCCCAACATCATATTATAGTATTATCACACGTTTATGTCATCAACCATTTGAACTATTTGCCACCTTGCAAACCAAAATCTTCTGCCTTATAATAGTTGGGTTACAATCAGCAACCTACAAAGGAGATTTTTCCATGCAAAACAATAGAGATTTTTTAGGGACTGAGCCCATCGGGAAGCTCCTGCTTAAGCTTTCCATCCCGACTGTGATTGCGCAGCTTATCAACATGCTCTACAACATCGTGGACCGGATCTACATCGGGCATATTCCCGGTGAGGGCAGCCTCGCGCTTACCGGAGTCGGTGTGTGCATGCCGATCATTATGATCGTTTCCGCATTCGCCGCCTTGGTCGGCTCCGGCGGTGCGCCGAGAGCATCCATTTCGATGGGTAAACAGGACTTGGATTCCGCAGAAAAAATATTAGGCAACTGCTTTATCCTCCAGATCGTCATCTCATTTATCCTTACCGCAGTTTTACTGCTCTGGAGCGAAAATCTGCTGCTCGCTTTTGGTGCCAGCAAAAACACCATCACCTACGCCACCGATTATATGCGCATTTATGCGATCGGAACACTGTTCGTGCAGTTGACGCTCGGCATGAATACCTTTATCACCGCGCAGGGCTTCACGACGATTTCTATGGTATCCGTCCTCATCGGAGCGGTCTGCAACATCACCCTCGATCCGCTGTTTATCTTTGGTTTTCACATGGGCGTAAAGGGTGCCGCACTTGCAACCATCATTTCGCAGTCCATCTCTACGATCTGGGTGGTAGCATTCCTCTGCGGAAAAAAGACGCAGTTACATCTCCGCAAAAAATATATGCGCCTCAAAGCACCGGTCATTTTACCTTGCGTGGCACTCGGTCTTGCCACCTTTATCATGCAGGCAAGCGAAAGCGTTATAACCGTCTGCTTCAATTCTTCCCTGCTCCGCTACGGCGGGGACATTGCGGTTGGAGCCATGACGATCCTGACAAGTGTCATGCAGTTTGCCATGCTCCCACTGCAAGGAATCGGACAGGGCTCGCAGCCAATCGCCAGCTACAATTATGGAGCAAAAAATGCAGACCGCGTCAAAAAGACGTTTCGCCTGCTCTTGATTGCAAGCCTTACCTACTCGATCACACTCTGGGCAGCTATACAGCTTTTCCCTACCGCGTTTGTAAGCATTTTTACGCCTGACGCAGAGCTGATCTCTTTTACCGCACCGATGCTTCGGATTTACCTCGGCGGCTTATTCCTGTTCGGCATCCAGATTGCCTGCCAGATAACATTTACTTCACTTGGAAAAGCCGTAAATTCCATTGTGGTAGCGGTCGTCCGCAAGTTTGTGCTGCTCCTTCCACTGATCTATATCATTCCGCACCTTGTGTCCGATCCGACAACGGGTGTGTATCTGGCAGAGCCGATCGCGGATGTCATTGCGGTAACCTTTACCTCCATCCTGTTTACCTTCCAGTTCAAAAAGGCACTGGCGGAGATTCAGGAATAGTTACATATTTCGATTATGCTACAAAAAAAGCCAGCCCGGTATTATTCACTGCCGGACTGGCTTTCTTTTCTTTCATTATGTAATTGTCCTAGCGATTAAATATATGAACAATATTGTTCCATCGGGCGCGCTCACCATGCCATTAAGCACTTTTGTGTGCCAATGGGCGCTCCCCGTGTCAAAAGGAACGTCCCTACTGCAATTCCCAGAAGGCGACCGCGCTCGCTGCCGCCACGTTGAGAGAATCTACGCCGTGCTTCATCGGAATGCGGACGGTGTAATCACACTGGTTGATAACATCCTGTGGCAGACCATCGCCCTCCGTTCCGAGCACGACCGCCAAACGTTCTTTTTCCGCAAATACCGGATCACCAAGGCTTACCGAATCATCCCTAAGTGCCATTGCGACCGTACAAAAGCCAAGCTCTTTTAGTTCCTGCATACCGCGCTCATCCACGATCGTCCACGGTATCTGAAAAACAGTTCCCATGCTGACACGGATCGCGCGCCGGTAAAGTGGATCACTTCCGTCTGTGGTACATATCACACCATCCATGCCGAGCGCCGCAGCGGAGCGGATGATTGCCCCCACATTGGTTGGATTGACAACATCCCAAAGCACTGCAATGCGCCGCGCATTTGCGCATACTTCTGCAACAGACGGCAGACGCTTGCGGTTCATCGCACATAGCATTCCTCTCGTAAGCTGAAATCCGCGCATCTGTTCAAAGACCTCGGTTTCTGCCACATAGACCGGGATTTCGGGGAAACGTGCACACAGCCGCTGCTCATCCTCGCGAAACGCTGACTTTTCGGTGAGAAAAGCGACAGGTTCATACCCTGCATCCATCGCCCGCTCGATCACCTTCGGACTTTCCGCAAGAAAAATCCCCAGCTCCGGTTCCCGATACCGCAGAAGCTGCACCTCCGACAGTCTGGTAAAAATATCCAGCCTTGGATCATCATATTCCGTAATCTTTACAACTGCGTTGCCTTCTACTTTCTGTGCCTGCTCCTGCCGCATCGTTCTCTCCCTGCTTACTAATACTCGGTTACATCCAACATTCCCTGCGAATACGTTTTCTCGAATCTCTCACTTTTTCCCCTGCCACTTTTCTCCTATCTGGCTAATGATCAATTCCTACAAGAGAAAATACTTCGCCAAGAACAGCACTGCAAGTATATACATAACCGGGCTGATTTTCTTTTCCTTTGCCTTTCCGGTTACGAGATTTAATACAACATAAGAAATAACTCCCATGGAGATACCCTCTGAGATACTGTAAAAGAATGGCATTGCGCCAATGCAGATAAATGCCGGGATTCCCTCGCTATAATCAGAGAAATTGATCAAGCCTACCTGATTTACCATGTAGAATCCTACGATGATCAGCGCCGGAGCCGTTGCAAATGACGGAATGGCAAGGAAGATCGGGGAAAGCAGCAGCGCAAGTAAAAACAGGATCGCGGTCGTGATAGAAGTAAGACCGGTTCTACCACCCTCGCTGACACCGGATGCACTCTCCACAAAAGTTGTAGTTGTGGAAGTACCAAGTGCAGCACCGGCAGTTGTAGCAACTGCGTCTGCCAGCAAAGCTCCCTTGATGTTCGGAAGCTTGCCTTCCTCGTCGAGCATTCCCGCCTTGGTTGCGACACCGATCAAGGTTCCAAGTGTATCAAACATATCCACAAATAAAAATGCAAACACGATCACAACAAATTCAGCAATCGGAATAGCTGTAAAATTCATTTTCATAAAGATCGGAGCAATGCTCGGAACAGATAATCCGGAAGAAAAGTCCGGAAGGAGACTGTAATACCCGATCTCCGGATTCGGCACATAAAGTCCGGTGAACTGACAGATGATACCAAGAATCCAGGTTCCTAAAATTCCCCAGAGAATATTTCCCTTTACATTCTTGATGACAAGGATACCGGTTAAAAATACCCCGATGATTGCAAGGATCACACAGATACCGGCATCCTTCATGGTAGCGCCCTCCACTGCATCCAGTGAGAACAGTTCAACCAGTGTAGCACCACCGACTACGATCTTTGCATTCTGAAGTCCGATAAACGCGATGAAAAATCCGATACCGACAGATACTGCTTTCTTTAAGTTTGTCGGAATGGAATTAAAGATTGCCTCGCGGATGTTAAGCAAAGAAAGCAGGATAAAGATCACACCTTCTACAAAAACAGCCGCTAACGCAGCCTGCCACGGATATCCCATACCGATTACGACCGTGTATGCAAAATACGCATTCAGTCCCATTCCCGGCGCCAGTGCAAACGGATAGTTTGCAAACAGTGCCATACAGGCTGTTCCTAAAAAGGATGCCAGTACCGTTGCGGTAAACACAGCGCCTCTGTCCATACCGGACGCACTTAAAACATTCGGATTCACGGCAAGAATATACGCCATCGTCATGAAGGTCGTAATACCCGCCATAATCTCCGTCTTTACTGTCGTGTTGTTTTCACGCAGCTTAAACATTTTCTCCAACATATTGTTGACTCCTCCTGTGATTTCATCCACACGCAAAATGAGCAGAGATGATTCATCTCCACTCAAATCAGCGCAGGACAACTTATTTTTTCTAAGTGTACCATACTGCTGCCCATCTTGCAATCTCTTCCCTATATTACAGACTACCTATACAAATATAAATTCATTATAATCTTTTCCGGGAAACGAAATGTATTTTGGCTAGGATAAAGTCTTGTGCTTCGAATTCATATAGTCTCTAGGCATTTCGTAAACTTCCAGTCTCTATTGTCCTTAGCATATTATAAAATCCTACTATACAAATCTAAATGTTCATTACAAACATAGTTCTCTATAAATAGATTGGTTTGTATTAACGTTTTTATATAATTTTTTTCTGAAAACCCCTGGAACGCAACGAAGTTGTCTCTACACAGAAGGCGGTTTTCAGTTCCGAGATC
>CAVDTR010000064.1:0-3613 GCA_963612015.1 Lachnospiraceae bacterium
TCCGTGGGAACACATACATTTGAAATCCTTTGGACGGATGGTTCTGCAAGCACCATCTTCACCATCGAGGCAGATACCTCCGACGATGAGAACAAGAAGGATGATGTTCCAAAGACCGGAGATGACACGCCGGTTGCATGGCTGTTTATACTATCCATACTTTCCGGAACAGGATTGATTATTACAGCAAAGAAACGCAGAGTAAATCTGGATTCATCGAAAAGATAGTTGAAAAATGAAACGAGAAAATAACCATAGAGAAGGCGGGCATATGTGTCCGCTTTTTCTTCAAATAAAAAACAACTGGGAGCGTCCGCTTCGACTATTATTCGTTGTGTTATTTGCTTTTTCTGTGGTGGGACTTCTTGGATATGGAATATTCTATCTGTGGCAGAATGAGAGCAGCAGAAACACGCAAAAAGAATTGCAGGATATACGAAAAGAAGCGGATACGTCTGCACAGTATGCGATGCAGTATGATGAAAACGGACTTCCCGTAGCGGGAATAGCTGCCTTTTTCGCAGATATTTACAAAGATTTACCGACTGAAAAAGAATGTAATAAGGCACCGGATATCTTGCCTAAGTACAAGGAACTGTATGAGATCAATTCGGATTTGATTGGCTGGCTTACGATTGATGATACGGTCATTGATTACCCTGTTATGCAGACGATGGAAGATGAATGTTATTATCTGAGGCTTGATTTTTACGGAGAACCCAATCAGAATGGCTGTCTGATTCTGGATACGGATTCCACATCAGGAACAGGTACGAAAGTCTGTGAATATAAAAATGGGACAGAACCATCAACCAATCTGATTATTCATGGGCATACGATGAAGTCCGGGGAAATGTTTGGAAATCTGAAACTCTATGCAGATGAAGAGTATGGAAGGGAGCATAACATCATCTGTTATGACAGTCTGTATGAAGAACGGGAATATGAGCTGATTGCGGTATTCTATTCTCAGGTCTATTACGAAAGTGATAATGTATTCAAATATTATAAGTTCTTTCAGGCAGATACGCAGGAGGAATTTGATGACTGGTATGAGAATATCAAGGCAATGTCCCTATATGACACAGGCGTAACGGCACAGTTTGGGGATGAATTTCTTACCCTGTCCTGCTGTTCCTATCATGTAGAGGACGGACGGTTTGTGGTAATTGGAAAACGAACGAAATAAAGTTGTATTTAAAATAAAATAGAAAAAAGTTCACATTTATAGTGAAAAAACGAACTTTCTCGAACGAATTTTGGAGCAGAGCGGGAATATCTGGATAGAGTAGACGAGGACGTGATGCTTGGCAGATATTCTTTAAAGCCGGAAATGATCGCGCAGCAGATTAAGTAACATCATAGAAAGTGAAGGGCAGGAGACATTTTTTGTTTCTCTGCCCTTTGTTTTTGCCATAATGTAACGTAAATGCTATAATGATCCACAGAAAGGATGTGAGCCAATGGGCGCTCCGCGTGTCAAAAGGAACGTCCCCACTTATATGCAAAAATACAAAGGAATATTTTACATTATCTTAGCTGCATTTGGATTTGCGTTTATGAATCTGTTCGTGAAGCTGGCGGGAGATCTGCCCGCGATCGAAAAGAGCTTTTTCCGCAATCTTGTGGCGATCTTTTTCGCGTTTATCGTCATGAAAAAGCAGAAGATCCCATTTACAATTCCGAAGGGCACGGGAAAATACATTTTCTTTCGCTCACTTTTCGGAACGATCGGGATCTTTGCCAACTTTTATGCCATCGGAAAGCTCTACATCGCAGATGCATCGATGCTCAACAAGCTGTCGCCGTTCTTTGCCATCATTTTTTCCTACTTCCTGTTAAAGGAAAAGATCCAGCCGTACCAGCTGGTGTGCGTGGTGGGGGCGTTTATCGGGGCGCTTTTCATCCTGCGTCCGGGCTTTGACAGCGTGGCAAGTTTTCCGGCATTCATCGGGATGATCGGCGGCATGGGAGCCGGGCTGGCGTACACGAATGTGCGCATGGCAACGAAGCACGGCGCGCCGGGATCGCTTATCGTGTTCTGTTTTTCCGTTTTCTCCTGCGTGTGCGCGATCCCATTTATCATCGTGGATCACCAGCCACTTGCGTGGTGGCAGCTGGCATCGCTTCTGATGGCGGGACTTTCCGCAACACTCGGTCAGTTTTCAATCACGACGGCATATACCTACGCACCGGCGAGCGAGCTGTCCGTCTATGACTACACACAGATCGTATTTGCTGCGCTGCTCGGCATTATTTTCTTGGGAGAAGTGCCGGACCTGATGAGCATTCTCGGCTATGTGATTATCTGCGGCGCCGGAGTCGTGATGTTTTTGATCCGGAGAAAAAAGGAACGTCCCCAAAGGAGAAGATGCTAAAGTGCCAGTATGTGTTTGTTCGAAAGATCGTACTTATCAATGTTATCAAGTTTGCATTTATCGGATAAAAAGAGGTCTGATCTTATGTAGAAGCTTTCCGGAGCAGCGGGAAAGCTGCTTGACGACGAGCCAGCACAAGAACGCGAAGATGAGTGTGAGTGCGATGATCCGGTACAGTGCCTGTGTGTAGGTGGAGTCCGGATATGTTTCGCGGATGATAATTCTTGCCGGACTTTGGAAAAGGTACACATACAGGCTGAACTGACCTAAAAACCGGGAGAGCTGGTTGTCGAAAACAGTTGCTGTGATGGCATGTTTGCTTGCAGTAACAGCAACTGTGAAAAACAGAAGAATCAGGATGATGTAGGCACTTTCCTCTTTCCCGTGATCCATCACGAAAAGGATGGTAAGGTAGCCTGCAAATTCACACATGCTGAGCAGGACGCGGGAAAAAGAAGTAAGGTTCTGCTTTTTTATATACAGGGAAAAGCAATATGTCATGGCACCAAGACATAGCCCGATAATGGCGCGTATCATGCCATGTGTCAGAAAGCCTTCATATTTCATAATGCCATTGTAATCAGACGTGTTTGCAAGATATCCGCAGAAAAAGAATACGAGCAGCGGAGCGATCACCATCAGAAACATATCCTTAAAACGCCTGAGCAGCGGATAGAGAAGCAGCATGGAGATCAACATGGCGGAAATATACCAGGTAATGCGGATGATGACGGTTCCGTCGTAGCCTGCCATATATACTAAAAGGAGATCCGGCAGCATATCCAGATTTTTCAGTATAAATTTCTTCATTCCCTTTTCTATGAGCAATTCCTGCCCGGTAAAGTTAAACCAGTTGATCCACGCCACGATAAAAGCAAGAAGGTAAGCCGGAAGAATGACTTTTACTTTGTGAAGAACAAAGCTAAGCGTTTCCCTGCCAAGATTGACATCAGCTGCAGCTTCCTTTCTAGATGCTGAAACACACATCAGATAGCCGGAGATTACAAAGAAAAATTCTACCGCATATTTTCCAAGATAAAATGGGTATTTATCCTGACCAAACGCCTCCCCGACATGAAAGACCAGAATGATCAGGCAGAATATAAATTTCCAGAAATCGATCGCACCATTGTAGCTGTTGCTTTTTAGGCTGGTGGTTGTCTTTGACATAGGCGCATCCTTTCAAGGTACTATAGAAATAGGGGCAAAATTATTTATGGTTTTGACCCCAACAT
>CAVDTR010000065.1:0-3492 GCA_963612015.1 Lachnospiraceae bacterium
TCAAAGAATTTCGATTCTTATTTGTAGTTTGTGCGCTGTTTTTGTATACAAAAAGGGCTTTCCCCAAACATGTTAGAGAAAACCCTTTGTCTGCCTATTTTTACAGAAGTAAAACTAGATGTTCAGTAAGTCGCTGTATACCTTTAATGCGCCGTCAGTCTCATGTGCAAGTACCTTCTTTGCAAGTACCTTTCCAAGCTGTACGCCTTCCTGATCAAAGCTGTTGACATTCCATACGAAGCCCTGGAACATAACCTTGTTCTCGAAGTGTGCCAAAAGTGCGCCAAGTGCCTCCGGGGTAAGCTGATCGCCGATGATGATGCTGGATGGACGACCACCCTCAAAGTTTTTGTTCTTATTGTCGTCTGCCTTACCACATGCGAAAGCAACGATCTGAGCTGCAACGTTTGCGCAAAGCTTCTGCTGGCTGGTGCTGCCCTGAATGTCTACGTCTGTTCCGATCTGACTGTTCTTGAATCCGATGAACTGAAGCGGAATGATGTCAGTTCCCTGATGCAATAACTGATAGAAGGAGTGCTGTCCGTTTGTTCCCGGCTCACCGAAAATAACCGGTCCGGTCACATAATCTACCGGCTCGCCATAACGATTGACAGATTTTCCGTTGGACTCCATATCAAGCTGCTGTAAATGAGCAGGAAAACGGGAAAGTGCCTGTGAGTACGGAAGCACTGCGGTTGCAGGATATCCAAGTCCGTTTCTCTCGTATACTCCGATCAACGCATCCATAAGTGCTGCGTTCTTGCGGATGTCGGTATTTTTTGCAAGGGCATCTTCCTCTGCTGCGCCCTTTAAGAAACGATCAAATACTTCCGGTCCGAATGCAAGGGAAAGAACAGCTCCGCCCACCGCAGAGGTAGAGGAGAAACGTCCGCCGATGTAATCGTCCATGAAGAATGCTGCAAGGTAATCGCTGCTCTTTGCAAGCGGTGAAGTCTCGCTAGTTACTGCGATCATGTGCTTAGATGCATCTAATCCTGCTTTTGCAAGGGCATCCTTGACAAATGACTCGTTGGTAAGTGTCTCAAGTGTGGTTCCTGACTTGGATACCAGGATGAAAATAGAATGTGCAACGTCAGTAGCGTTAAGCACTGCTGCCGCATCATCCGGATCTACGTTGCTGATAAACTTTGCTTCCATCTTGAACAGTCCATTTTTCTTTGCCCAGTTCTCCAGTGCAAGGTACATTGCACGCGGTCCGAGGTCGCTTCCGCCGATACCGATCTGTACAACAGTGGTAAACTTCTCGCCAGCTGCATTGGTGATCTCTCCGGAATGAACCTTATTGGCAAAATCAGCGATTCTCTGCTGCTGCTCTACATAAAATGCTCTCTTGTCTACGCCGTCAGCGGTAACAGTATCCCCAAGCTGTCCTCGGGTCAACTGGTGAAGGACGAGGCGCTTCTCGCCGGTGTTGATCACTTCGCCATTGTACAGTGCTGCGTACTTATCGGTAAGCTGTGCTTCCTCTGCAAGTGCGGCAAGCTTGTCGATCACTTCATCGTCAACTGCCTTCGCTGCGTAATTATATACAAGTCCGGCGCCCATCGGTATGCTGTAATTCTTTACACGATCTGCTCCGTTGTCCCCCGACATTACTTCTGCAAGATTAACCTTCTTCGTGTTCTCTGTGAGATCCTTATAGGATTTCAAGGTATCAAAATTGTTCCATGCTACCATTTTCTTATATCCTCCGTGTTAAAATGGTTATTTCTTTCTTTGCTACTATAACGCAAAAAGGGGCGGAAATGCAATGGTTATTTCATATCTTCCAGCATATAGTTTAATATATTTTCCTGATAACCTGCCAATTTTTTCGTTCTCACATGCTTTACGGTTTCACAGAGTATAGGATTTTGTACCGTATCCAGTTTTTTTAATGGTATATCCCCGACCATCTCTCCTGAAAGACTATTTTCATAATCGCAATATGCCATTCTCCATATATGAATCCTATCTCCATATTTTTTCCATATCCTGTCCGCAATGCAGATTCCGTCAGGGTCTGTGTCGCCGCTATAATATATTTCCACACCACTATCCAATAGAAACGGAATCAATTTTACTGCTACACTACGCAATTGTCCTGATGTGCATAGAAGTGTAATTTCTTTTTGTACCAAGTGCTTCAAAAGATAGCTAAATACCATTTCATTTTCTACAATATACGCTTTTCTTCCAGCCGGCTGAACTGCTGTCAGTCCCTGCAAATTTTCCATTGTTACTGCACAAGGCTCTTTCATGCTGCAAAATGCATCAAATGCGGGGGCCACGCCCCCTTTATCTGTATTCTCATTCCATATATATGCACGATAGAAGATATATTATCTGGTACAATTCCGTGGGACAGTAATAGTGCCCGCCACGCATGAGCGTTTCCCGGATAATCCACCCTTTTTCCAAAGCACAAACCATGAATTAACAGCTGACCAGCTGTTGTTCCTTGATCAAAATAATGTGGATTGCCAGACATTTCAGCCGCGAATACTGCCAACGGACATTCCATTTCCGTTTTTACTGCGCCCTCCAATTCATCAATAGCCTTTCCAACAGTCTTCAACAGTTTCCCTGCTTGATTTTTGTCCCTTCTGTATTCCCTAACTACAATCTGGTATCCGTATTTTTTCTCAGACACCATTTTTTGTATCCATAAAACGGCAACCTTTCCCTTCCCTGACTCAGCTTCCAGACACTGCTTTACCGTCTCAAAAAAACCGTTCTTCTCCCATTCCTCATGAGCTCGCTTCTCCTGTGTAGTCATTATTTTGCTGCCGAAATATGCCTCAAGCATTTCCTTAAAATCTACTGGCGCATATTTTGTACTCTGTACTCCTTTTTCAAATTCGGTCAAAGGGAAACGTACTACATCTTCATAAAATACTCTTCCGATAATCCCTTCAATAGCTCTTCGTTCTTCTTCGGTAGGCTCTGCCAGTACAATCGTTCCAGCTGATCTTCCATAGGATTCCCATTTCCTTTTAAATTCCCGGAAACAACGATCAAATACGGGATTTTCTTTGAAATATTTTGCACATGCTTCGTTATTGTTCATCCAATATCCTCTCATGTCCGTTCCATGTATATCGAATTACTGATACTACCTGAGAATTCTCCGGGCGATGCAATTCAGCGATTTTAAGATTTTTAACGGTTTCAAAACAACCCCATAATGCCTGTGAATTCATGATATAATCGAAATCCAGTTTATGAACAAGTTCAAACATACTTTTAATATTTCTGTCATCAACACCAGCAAATGCCTCATCCAAAGCAATCATTCTTGGATGATCTTTATTATCTGCCTTTTGGTACTGCGCGTTAACTGCTCCAAATAGCGGCACATACATTGCCATGGCTTTTTCACCGCCGCTAAACCGATTGAATGCAGCATTCGTCAAAGGTTTTCTTGTCTCCTCTCCCTATAGTGGCTCAGTTGTCAAGACAAAAATCTGAGATTTTTATAATGAACTGATA
>CAVDTR010000066.1:0-3453 GCA_963612015.1 Lachnospiraceae bacterium
CGCCCCACCGATTAACATCCGCAATGAAGATTGATACGAAAGGAATGTAATGTATATATGGACGATTTCAAAGACCAGTTACAAGCCATGTTATTGCGCAATACAAATCACTCCAATGAAACACTGACAATATCTCCTGATTCACCAGCTAAGGAAGTCGTGCTCTACCAGGCGGATGATGGTAACGTAAGTGTATCTGTAATATATTATGACGAATCATTCTGGCTCACACAAAAGGCTATGGCAGAGCTGTTTGGTGTTAATGTGCCTGCAATTTCAAAGCATTTATCCAATATATTCACAGAAGGTGAATTAGAAAAAAATTCAGTTATTTCCATTTTGGAAACAACTGCGGCAGATGATAAGAAGTATAATACTCAGTATTATAATCTTGATGCCATTATTGCTGTCGGTTACCGCGTAAACTCCATGAAAGCAACTAAGTTCAGGCAATGGGCAACTTCTACATTGAAGGAATATATGCTCAAGGGCTTTGTTCTTAATGACGATATGCTAAAGAATGGTTCTAAATTTGGCAAAGACTATTTCGATGAGTTACTAGAGCGTATCAAAGAAATTCGTGCAAGTGAACGTCGCTTCTATCAGAAGATTACGGACATCTATGCACAATGTAGTTACGATTACGATTCTAAGAGTGAAACAACGCGAACCTTTTTCAAGACGGTTCAGAACAAATTACTTTTTGCAATTACCGGACACACTGCACCTGAAATCATTCATGAGCGTGCCGACAGTACCAAGGAACATATGGGAATGCAGACATGGAAAAATGCCCCGGATGGTAAAATTTTAAAATCAGATGTCACTGTATCCAAGAATTATCTCTTGAAAGAAGAACTTTCCGGATTAAATGATATCGTCAACATGTATCTGGATTATGCAGAAAATCAGGCGAAACGAAATAAGCTGATGTCCATGACCGATTGGATAACAAAATTGGATTCTTTTTTACAGTTCAATGAGTATGACCTGATGGAAAACATCGGCATTGTTTCACGCGAAGTCGCCGATTCCTTAGCCATAAAAGAATATGAAAAATATAGAGTTATTCAAGATAATAATTATATTTCTGATTTCGATAAAGCCACAATGAAATATTTGAAATAAAAAACCGCCCTGCTCTACCAAAGCAAGGCGGCAAGCTCTCGAATGATACGAAAGCCCTCCAAACAAGCATATTGTATCATTCGAAGCAGTCAAACGCAAGCGGAACAGACGTTCCTTGCTGGCTGTTATTTTTGCGCCCAAAATCACATATACATACAGAAAGGACAATATGCTATGGGGAATATATTGGATCGCAAAACTGGAGCTATCTATATCCGCGTATCCACCGACAAACAAGAAGAGCTGTCACCGGATGCGCAACGTCGCTTACTCCTCGATTATGCCAAGAAACATGAAGTGGACGTGCCAAAAGAATATATCTATCAGGATAACGGTATCTCCGGGCGCAAGGCTGACAAGCGCCCTTCCTTTCAGGAAATGATTGCGACTGCCAAATCCAACGAACATCCGATTGATATAATCATTGTATGGAAGTATTCCCGATTTGCCCGCAATCAGGAAGAATCCATCGTATACAAGTCTTTGCTCAAAAAGAATAATGTGGATGTTGTAAGTGTGTCCGAACCGCTTATTGATGGACCTTTTGGCTCGCTCATCGAGCGGATCATAGAATGGATGGACGAATACTACTCTATCCGGCTTTCTGGCGAAGTCATGCGCGGCATGACGCAGAATGCTATGCGTGGTCATTATCAGAGTGATGCTCCGATCGGTTATACGTCACCGGGTAACAAGCAGACTCCGGTAGTTAATCCGGATACCGCGAAGATCCCGATCATGATAAAGGATCTCTTTCTATCCGGATCTACGCTTTTACAAATAGCACGCGCTCTCAACGCCAAGGGCTACTGTACCAAGCGCGGGAATCCTTGGGATGCCCGCGGCGTTAAGTATGTCTTAGAGAATCCTTTTTACACTGGCAGATCCAGATGGAATTATACCGAGCGCGGTCGGCGGCTAAAACCTGCGGAGGATGTAATCTATTCAGATGGCAACTGGGATGCACTTTGGGACGAGGAAACCTTTAATCAGATCCAAGAGAAGCTCGCGCTCAATGTCCGCAAGTCCAAGTCGCGCGACGTATCCGTGGTCAAACATTGGCTGAGTGGCTTGTTAATCTGTTCTTCCTGCGGTGGCACACTTGCATACACAGCATCAAAGGGCGGCAACCGAGGTTTCCAGTGTTGGAAATACAGCAAAGGGATATGCAAAGAATCTCACTATATAATACTCTCTGCTCTCGAAGCAATGGTGATTGATTATCTGGAACAAATGCTGCAATCCGATGATCTGTCCTATGATATTGTCAATCTCTCCCCGCCGGACGATGCGCCGGACATTGACAGCCTCGAATATATGCTTCGGAAAATCGAAGTGAAAGAAAAGCGTATCAAAAATGCCTACCTCAACGAGATCGATACGCTCGAAGAATACCGCGCCAATAAAGCGGCGCTGGAACACGAAAGAAATGATATACTGTCAGCGATGAATGCCCTCTCTAAATCAACTCCCGAATATGACAAGTCCGAAGCTGACATAAAAATGAAGCAGAACATTTCTGCCCTGCTTCAAGTGCTTACCGATGAATCTGCCGATTACGTTCAAAAAGGTAAAATGATGCGTCAGGTTGTCGATCATATAGTGTTTGATCGCCGAAATACAACTCTTGATATCTTCCTAAAGCTAACAATTTAGCTGGTTTCCGGCTATTGTAGGGTATTGGTATACGGTCCACCGTACTGACTGATAATAAAGGAAGCCATCTTCGCATTCGGCTGCGTGATATTAACCGGATACTCTAAGCGTTTCTCATACAACCACATACCTTGCCTCCTTCCCATGGAAGCGGATAATCCGTCCATGTAAAATACGCATCATACGGAACCCCGTCATACGCAAGTGTGCAGCAGCACATCACACAATACCTTTGTTTTGCCTGCCGGAGCATTTCTACACACTGGTTAAAATACGCGATACCATCCGCATCGTCCGGGTGCGTATCCAGATAAAGCAGCATATCGTATGCGCAGAAATTGAGCATGCTGATCCAATCGTTAAGCTGGGACACACTCATGTTATTCATGGTCATTGTGTTCATCTTCTCTTACCTCCTGCTCCCAGGAAAGGTTTATCCAGCTCCGGAAAGATCGTTCCGGTATTCCATGCCCTCTGCGGCTCATACGCGCGGGTGAAGTTCTGCCACGGCACATAAGCCATCGCCACCTCGTATTCGGACGAGCAGCTTCCATCCATCGGATTAACTAAGTTCTGATTCATGGATGATCCTTTCTTATATGCAATTACACTATATAATATACAAAAAAGAGCCACAATGTGACTCTTTTTCTCCCGCCGTATAAACAC
>CAVDTR010000067.1:0-3384 GCA_963612015.1 Lachnospiraceae bacterium
GGGGTTTCCGGCAGTCATGGTTCTTTCCCCGGATGCCGCAGACGTTCAGCCGGGTGATCTGATTCTTGTCGATTGACAAAGGTTATGAACAGATTTTTTTAAGAAAATCGGAGAAACCTATCCAATCGGCGGGGGTATGATCCGGAACAATATATTATGATACAGACACTAGAGGAAAGGCGGTGGAAGAGCATATATGCGAAGAATTGTGTTAGATATGCAAAGTGAGATGTTTGCGGAAGCGGTCACAAAAGCACTTGCCGACAGCAATCTGGATTTTTTGGTATACCGCACTTCAAAACCGGAAGAGACAATCTCCTTGTGTCGCGCCTGCCATGCCAACGTGCTGGTAATGGAGGTTGTTCGGCAGGGAGTTTGGAAACTTAGCGAGAGAATCAAGATTCTCAATGAAATAAAGGAGAGTGAAACCGGGATAAGTTGCAAGATGCTCCTGTTGGTGGATGAGAAGGCGGATGAAATGTTGGCTGCCGATGTACGTCAGGCAGTGAAGGATCAGTTAGCCGATAATTTCATTTATGCTTCCGTATCACCGGCATATCTCGCAGGTGTAATTGACACACTTTAGAAAAGAAGACTCGTGGGCATAGCAAACATTAAGAAAGGAAGTACAAACAATGGGACTTATTAAGGCAGCGCTTGGCGCAGCTGGCGGCGTGATGGCCGACCAGTGGAAAGAGTATTTTTATTGTGAAGCAATTCCGGAAAACGTGATGGCGGTTAAGGGAGTGCATCGTGTTTCCGATCGAAGCAGCAACTACAAGGGATCGGACAACATCATTTCAAGCGGCTCTGTCGTGGCGATTGCCGATGGACAGTGCATGATCATTGTCGATCAGGGCAAGGTCACAGAGCTTTGCGCCGAGCCGGGGGAATTTGTCTATGATTCCTCGACAGAGCCTACCATCTTCTCC
Source organism: Lachnospiraceae bacterium (assembly GCA_963612015.1). Classification (GTDB taxonomy): domain Bacteria; phylum Bacillota; class Clostridia; order Lachnospirales; family Lachnospiraceae; genus Roseburia. Next base: position 933 of record CAVDTR010000067.1, read on the forward strand.
GGTGACCTGGGTACAAGTATCCTCGATACATTTAAGAATATTGGCAAACGTTTTACCTTCGGCGGTGAGCCGCCCAAGGATCAGCGCGTCTATTACTTCAATACCAAGGAACTTATCGGTAATAAGTATGGCACCCCGAGTCCTGTTCCATTTCGGGTTGTCGATCAGCGTGCGGGCATCGATATCGATATTTCTATTCGTTGCTTTGGTGAATACAGCTATCGGATCTGTGACCCGATTCTGTTCTATACCAATGTCTGCGGCAATGTCAGCGAGGAGTATACGAGAGATCATTTGGATAGTCAGCTTAAGAGTGAACTTTTGACAGCTTTGCAGCCCGCATTCGCAAAGATTTCTGACATGGGCATTCGTTATTCGGCGCTTCCCGGTCATACGACAGAGTTGTCAGATGCACTCAACGAAGTGCTTTCCGGAAAGTGGCGGAACCTGCGTGGACTTGAAATTGTTTCCTTCGGTGTTTCTTCTGTCAAGGCAAGCGATGAAGACGAACAGATGATTAAGGAGATGCAGCGAAACGCGGCATTTATGGATCCGACGAGAGCTGCGGCACATCTGGTCGGTGCACAGGCTAGTGCCATGCAGTCGGCAGCGAGCAATCAAAATGCCGGTCCGGCAATGGCATTTATGGGTATGGATATAGCTGGTAAAGCAGGCGGCGTGAATGCGCAGAATCTTTACCAGATGGGAGCACAGCAGCAAGCGCAGGAACCTGCATCGGCTTCAGTAACATCTGAAATGCCGGCAAGCGGATGGACATGCAGTTGTGGTCAAAGAGGCATTGTCGGAAAATTCTGCCCCGAATGCGGATCGAAAAAGCCGGAACCAAAACCTGCCGCTGACAGTTGGATTTGCCCGTCCTGCGGTGCAAGCGTAACAGGAAAATTCTGTCTGGAATGTGGTGCGAAGAAGCCAAAAGCACAGCCGGAGGGATGGACGTGCAGTTGCGGTGCAGTGAACAAGGGAAAGTTCTGCCCGGAGTGTGGAGCAAAAAAACCGGCAGGTGTTCCGCAGTATAAATGCGACAAGTGTGGCTGGGAACCTGCTGATCCTACGCATCCGCCGAAATTCTGTCCTGAATGCGGAGATCCCTTTGACGACGGAGATCTTACGTAAAAAGGTTGAAAATGGGGATGGATGTGGAAGTTAGGGATGGAAGTGAAACTGTGGGATGCCACAGAGAAAAAAATAAATTGCAAAAAATAAAGGAGTGACAGACTATGGGATTGTTTGATAAAAAATATTGTGACATATGCGGAGAAAAAATCGGACTGCTTGGAAATCGCAAGCTGGAAAACGGAAACCTCTGCAAAGCCTGTGCAAGTAAGCTCTCACCGTGGTTCTCCGATCGACGTAGCAGCACGGTTGAAGAGATCAAGACGCAGCTTTCCTACCGTGAAGAAAACAGAGAAAAAGTATCGGCATTTCATACAACGCGTACACTTGGTACCAATATAAAAGTGCTGCTGGATGAGGATGCGGGAAAATTCATGGTAACGGGTGCCCGTGATCTTACTGATGCCAACCCGGATGTTCTCGATTTTTCAGATGTGACCGGATGCAACCTTGATGTTGATGAAAGACGTTCGGAGATCAAGCGTGAGGATAAGGATGGCAAGCAGGTTAGCTACAATCCGCCGCGTTATGAGTATTCCTACGACTTCTATATTACGATCTTTGTCAATAACCCGTATTTCGACGAAATACGGTTTCGGGTCAATTCCGGTTCCGTGGATATCACACCGGCTCCGGCGCGTCCCGGAATGACGGCAGGATGCAACCCGGAAAGCAATGTTGAGTACCGTAATTACAAAAAGCTGGGAGAGGAAATCAAGCGGGCGCTTACACAGGTGCGCAAGGACGTGCGCGAAAAGATAGAACAGGAAGCCGCGCCTAAGACAGCGGTCACCTGCCCATACTGTGGTGCAACAACTACGCCGGACGCTAGTGGTTGCTGCGAATATTGCGGAGGCGCAGTCTTAGAGTAAAATTTTTAATTGGCAAAATAATTTTAGGCAAGACTAAAAGCATACGAGGTAAAAGCTTATGAAAAAAAGAAAATTTTTAGCTATTTGTTTTGTTCTTTCCCTTACTGCTGCCGCAGTATTTTCCGGTTGCGGCTCCAGTTCCGGTTCGGGTTCCAGCAAGGACATTTCCACAGTAAGTGGCTCCGATGGCACCACGGAAGAATCTAAGGAAATTGTAACTGTTGCGGAACAAGTACTCTACGATGCCAACAATGTAAAAATCACAGCCACAGGCTTAAGTGAAGATGATTCCTGGTTTGGAACCAGCCTTACCCTTCTCATCGAGAACAACTCCGACCAGAGCCTGACCATTCAGGCCAGGGATGCCAATGTCAACGGATACATGGTAAATACCTCCATGTCCGCCAATGTAGCGGCCGGCATGAAGGCTAATGACTCCCTGATCT
>CAVDTR010000068.1:0-3052 GCA_963612015.1 Lachnospiraceae bacterium
CAGGTATCAAAAAGTATTGAATTTATTGAAAAAAACACTTGATTATATGGAGAGGAGCAAGCAATATGGTTAGCAAGAAAAAAATTTTCACTATTGTAATTTGCATTATAGTTATTGTCGCAATCATTGCAGGTGTTTTCGTGACCCACAATAAAAAGAATCAGCCCAAGCAAGCCGCGGAGGAATTTTTATCAGACTTTTTTAAATGGGATAGTGATCGTGGCGAAGAACTGATGCAGGGAGAAGATACATTTAACAAAAGATGGGGCGAGTATCTTACTTCATCGGCAATTTCTAATCTGCTTGAAGATCGCAGTCCTATCAAATATGATTTGTTATATGGAACCAATCATAATGTGGCTGTACAGAATATAGAGTGTGAGTTTGAAGAAAATCAAACTTGTAATTTTAGTCTGGATGTTGTTTACGCAGATGAAAACGGAGAATCAAAAATAACGAATATAAAGGGGCAGTTATTATTTCAAAATGATGGACGGATCGATAATGTGTACTTTTACATAAAATAATAAATGCCTGATACTTCCGGCACATGAAACTAAAAAAAGTGGTAATAAAATGTGCCGGTTTTCTTATGCTTAGGTAAGCCGATATCCAATCGTTGTGCAAATAAGGAACATTAGCTGGACTGCTATCTGGTAACAGACTGCCGGATCGACCACCCGGAGCATCCGTGGAACGGAAAGCAGGGAACCTTTGCGGAAATGGTGGATATGTTAGCGGGATTATAGGAATGAATGCAAATGCAATCATAGGAAGTGTAATCAAAGATACAAGAGAACGAAATGGCATCAGTCAGGATACTCTTTGCAGGGGGCTTTGCTCCCGCACGTTTTTGGCGCGTGTGGAGGCGGGCGAGAGAGAATGTGAGAAGATCCTGACCGATGCTTTTTTGCAACGCGCCGGTGTGGCGGCGGATCGCTTCAGCTATATGGCAGACCCGGAGGAACAGGTCGTTTTGATCTGCCGAGAAAAGATGTATGACGCGGTAGAGAAAAATAATGTGGCATGGGCTAAGAAGGCTTTTATCAAGTATAAGAAGCTGACTGCGCAAAAGAACAAACTGCACGGGCAGATCCTTCTGTATTACCAGGCGGTACTCGATTGGCAGAATAAAAAGCCGATGGATAGGATCATGGAAATGCTCGATGAAGCGTGGGAGATCTCACATCCGGGGGAACCGATGTTTATAAATGACGGAAAGATACTGTCATTGACTGAGCTTAGCATTGCGATGATGCGGGCGCGCACGATCGAGGACAGCGGGGATATCCAATCGGCAAAGCATTGTTATGAGAGCCTGTTGCAGTACATGGATAAGCTTTTTGAACAGCGGGATGCTGCGAGGATCTATCCGCAGATTGCGTACCGGCTGACCAATATTTACTTGCAACGCGGACAGACCGGCGAAGCACTGGCACTTGCGCATCGGATGATCAGGCTCCTGCAGGAGCAGGCGCAGATGAGTTATATCCGTTTTTTCCTGTCGATCGTTGAGAAGTACGGCAACCTCAGCCCATCCGAAAAGGATTTCGTGGGGAAGGCGTGTGAAGGAATCCAATGGCTATATGAGCGGTTTGCGGTGGAAGAGTGGCGCTGGGAATGGGATGTTTCCTTTTCCATGAGTGAGTATTTCCTGTGCGGAAAGACCATCCGGGCGAGACGGGAGACACTCGGCATGTCACAGGAGGAACTGGCAGACGGCATCTGTGATCCGGTAACGATATCCAGAATTGAATGCGGGCGTGTCGCACCGAAGCGGAAGAACTTCGTGGCACTGATGCAGAAGGTAGGGCTGACTGGATGTGGGTATGATACGAACCTTCCAATGCGCTCGCTGGAGGTGTGGAAGATCGCGACTGAGATCAACAGACTGCTCAATCAGGCAAGATCAGATGAGGCATTACCGCTGATTGAACAATTAGAGGAGCTGTTAGAGAATCCAAGTAAGCATGAACGGCAGTTTTTACTCCATGTGAAGTCAATGGCATTGGGAAATATGGGAAAAATAGATATGAGGGAAGTCTATGAGATCCAGAGAGAAGCATTATATTTGACACTTCCTGATAAATCATATAGTGAATTGGCAAGATGTGCATTCTCAAGGGGGGAGACAGGTTGCTTATTGTCTCTTGCAAGAACTGAGGATAAACTTGGAAACTGGAAATCGTGTATTGATTTGCTGCTTGTCATAAAGCAACAGTATGAAAATAGTTTTCTGGGATTGCAGCATTATGCCAGATACTATGAGTCTATTTGCAGGAATATCGGAGATGTACTTGGAAATAATGGACAATATGAAGCCGGCATTCAGGTAGAATATGATGGGATAAGGAGTGCTTTGAAGAGCGGATTGGAATCTATTTTAAGCACAATGATATATGACTGTGGATGGAATATGGAACAACTGTGGAATGATACATATACACCAAGAGAAAGTTTACAATATATAAGAACCTCTTATTACCTCTTCACTCTATTTGGGAGCGAAGAGGATAAGCAGTTTATAAGAGATCATATAAGTAAGGTGTATAAAAATAATTAACTGTGAAGTTTATCTTTGTTATAATCGGAGTAGGTATTTACACCAAATATTAGATTAGTAAGATAATCCGAAAAAGATTTTGTTGTTCCAAATAACAGTACCCCGGTAAGTAAGATAACCATACATTTGCGCGTGAATTTTTTCATTTTTATACTTCCTTTCGTCTTTTGTATATGGAGATGTAAACCTCCTTGTTTGTAGTTGTAATGATACGAATAAGAATTGAATAAGACCATAGCAGAACTGGCACATTTTATTTATTTGACAAAAGTCATAAATTTTTAAAATGTGCCAGTTTTGTTATGGTCTTATAGGATGATGTTGGGGTCAAAAGCTCCTCTATAGTGCCTTGAAAAGTTCATATATTTTGTAGTAAATACAAGCCTAAATGGTTTACTTGCTGTATAATAGAGGTATCAAAGCCACAGAATGGTTTGGAAAAGAAGGTAATCTCTATGTCATTTAAAGAAAACACTTACCAGCAAATGT
>CAVDTR010000069.1:0-3007 GCA_963612015.1 Lachnospiraceae bacterium
CACATATTCCGCCAGAGTGTTCAGCTCCAGCTGTTCTTTTTCTGCCATGATTTTTGCATGGAGATCGGTGGATATCATGGCACAGAGGTTCTTTTTTCCCTCCATCGGTTCTGCTCCTTTCCTCGATTTTGCAAGCAAAGCATACCGGAAGAAGGCGTGGAAAGCTATTCACCAAGTCTAACGAAGAAGCATGGCAAAACAGAAGCGATACCACCAAAGCGGCTACGCCGTCCGCAGCCAACAGGCAAGGGAATGAAAAGATCAGCCGCCCTGCGATTCGCAAAGCGGCTGATCCATTGCTCTTACGCTGTATTTGCATTACAGCTCCATTTTTGGCGCGTAATCCGCGGCAACTTCCTCTCGGACATCGTCCTCGGTGGTATCGAGCTGCTGTGGCGTCTGCGTCATCGCAAGCTCCTGCAGATGACCGATCCGGCGCTGCACGCTTTCCGTGATCGCATGGATACGTCTCTCATCGATATAGTCGGCAGCTTCCTCGCAAGACAGTACGCTGGAGATCAGCTCGTCTACATCGGAGAGGCGATCAAAGTCGATCCAATCAAAATCGGTCACCAGCTTCAGCTGCTCGGCGTGGTGGTTTTTGAAGGGCTTGCAGACCACATCCTTTTCCGAGCGCATCTGACCGGGCATCTTATCATAGCCAAGGGAGGAGCCGCTGTCATAGATCGGAGCCATACCGAGCCATTCCAGCGTTTCCGCGTTTCGCAGTGCCCCAAAGTTATTGAAGTGGCGATCCTCGTTTGCGATGATATAGTCCAGCACCAGCATCCGGTCTAAAAACGGCGTAATGTTCCCGATGCCGAGCAGCTCGCAGCACTCCAATAGATGCCGGTATCGGGAGGTGCTGTTCTTCTGCTTTTTCGCCTGCAGCAGCCTCCACGCCGGGATCAACTCCGTATTCTCCGTAACAAAATCCTCACAGACCGAGTAGGGTGCATCCTTGCTCCAGATGACTGTATACGATACATGAGGAATGCCGAGCCGCTCCATGATGCCGGAGGCGATCACCTCGTTGAACGGCTGCTGCCGGAACGGATTGCTGCCGCCCTTGATCAGGCATCGCTTCCCATCGATGATCTTCCACCGCTTTTTCAGATTGCCGTCCGATGTGCTGTCGGGGGAGCTGAAATTGAGTGCGTCCTTCTTCTTTCTTTCTCCGAACAGCACATCTCCGATGTCCTCCGAGAAATCATTTTGGAAAAAGTTGATATCCTCCCACCGAAGCTCCGCGCCTTCCGGACAGATCCAGTACTGATCCGAGAGGCTCAGCCCGTAGCAGCGGACGAGCAGCATTTTGGTGTCTGCCACCCCCAACGATTCCAGTGCTTCCCGCACACCGCTGCGGCTTGCCGGAATAGAGCGATCCCGCCACCAGTCGTTAAACGCCGCACGGTCGGCGATCTCGTTTCGCACAGGGATGCCGATAGGCAGATGCTCCGGTGCGTAGACACTGCCAATTTTTTGTATAAAGCCGGTCACATCGTCCAGCTCGAGCTCTGCCACGGGGGTTCGTTTATGCATAAAGGTGCATTTCATACCTGTCGCCTCATTTCGTCTGCTTTTCTGTGATTTCAGCATGCGCAGCTGCGCCTGCAGTTCCTTGCGCTTTTCGATTTTATCTGCCAGCGGCGCGATCTCACTGTCGTGCAGATAGCGGCTCTGCTTGACGCCGTTTTCCGACCACTGGTGATAGTAATAGACCTTTCCGCCGATGGTTTTTTTGGAAAGATACCCCTTCGGCAGTCCGGCGATCTGCTCGGTCAGTTCCGTGATGCGCCTTAGCTGCTCCCTGTTATCCATGTCTGTCACCTCGCCTTTTAGGGATATTATACCCCAACTTAACCCCTGCTGTCAACGCTGTGCTTCATAAAAGCGCGGCGGCGATCCGCGACATGATAAACTCCACGCAGGGTATCGCCACACTGTTGCCCAACGCTTTATAACGGGCACTGTCCGAAGCACCGGGTATATCTGTCCAGCCGTCCGGGAAGCCCTGCAGTCTTTCACACTCCAGCGGAGTAAGACGACGGATGAGATGGGCACAGGCTTCTGCCTGTTGGCAAATCAGGTCGGTTGCGTCCTTGTACTGACGGGCACTCTGGGTACTTGCCACATCATTATGCCGAAAGTCATCCACACGCTGACGGCTGTAGACCGCGTGGCGATCTGTGGCGGTCAAAGTATACGCCAAGTCATCCTGACAGCCAAGACCGTTGCCGCCGTTCTGCGGCTGCCGGTCGACCGTATTGCCTGCAATGCAGATGGCATCTGCCTCCTGCTCGACCAGCGGCACGTTGTTGCCGCCCGTGCCGTATCGTGCGGACATGGTAGGGGCTACCTTGTGCGGGCCGGTGTAGCGGCTGTCAATGCCGTGATTTTCATAAACAAGAGGCTGATGTCCGTGCTCCTGCGCCCGCAGGGTGCCGGATATATTTTCAGAGCAATTCATCACGCTGCCGCCCTGGTCGTTGAGGCACAAAACCGACGGCATACAGTTCCCTCCGGGGCTGCCCTTGAGTGTGGGAGCAACCGATTCGTTGTATCCAATGCCGCCCGCGCTGGAACCTGCCCCGGCAGAAAAACCAGCCACGAAGGTCTGCTGTTTCATTCCCGGCTGTGCGCCCAGCGCGCCAGCCAAATCGTGCAGATCCCGCACCTCGTCCCGTTGATTGGCGGCAAAGGCCATGACGCCATTCCTGCCGGTGGACATCCCACAGTTGACGCCGAGCGTGGCCGCCACATCGCCGGTCAGGTCGCCGTTGAAGCCGTCAAAGCCCTCCGCCGCTTCGTCCGGCTGCGTTACAAAGGTCTGCATCTGCATATTCGTCGTTGCCAACAATGCGCCGGACACGCCGTGCAGGTCGATGCCCTCATCCCGCTGGTTGATGTGGTACGCTTCTAATCCTGTGGGCTGTCCGTCCGGCCGCATGAGCCCCGCCTGGATCTTTAGGGCACGCTCCAGCTTCTTCGGCAGCTCCTTGCCGCG
>CAVDTR010000070.1:0-3002 GCA_963612015.1 Lachnospiraceae bacterium
GTACACTACCATGATAAAAGACACAATCACATACAAAAACCAAACAATCCTTACACTTTACCATAAGGATTTCCCGGATGAGCAGCTTACTGTAAAGCGCCAAATAAAAGAACATATAAAGAAAAATCTGATTATCTTCACAGAGGAATGCGTTCCGGATGCGGAGTGGGACAACCTGACCGGTTATGCATGGGAAGAACAGGGGCTGCTTATCCCAAAGGAGAAATACAATCCCTATTATGAACGCGCCTGCGCAAACATGATCCATCGCATTTATCCGGACCAACCATCGGTTATATGCCATAAGAACGGGAGAACGATCGGCGAGGACGAACTGGTAGAAGTGCTATCCTTTATTAAAAAATATACGGGAATGGATATAGAGGCACATCCGGTATTTCTTGGAGATGTATTCCTGTTTTCGCCATCCGAGTTTCAGTATCACAGCAATAAGGACAATTCAATCATATTCCACGAACTAAAAGCAGGAATGAAGGTCATTGTGCGCTTAAAAAATCAGCACAACATACTCCAATCGAAAATCGTTGATATAACAAGTGATACAGAGGAATTGGAGATTAAAGCAGAATGTAATTGGGATAATCATGATGTTGAGATATATAAGGATAACGCTTTGATATATCTCAATAGAGATATTTCGTATATACGGTGTGTGCATCTAAGTTTCTCTATGATGGGCAGAAAAAAGCGTATCCCATTAACAATTCTGCAGGAATATTACGACCTCGAGCAAAAGGGAAAGCCAAGTACGAGCGTAGTAGGAATACCACCGAAATCGGTGCAGGAGGCGTTGAACGAGATCAACGGGACACTTGTGCATAAGATAAATAATGCAAAGGCTTCCGATAAATTCATTTTTATCAGACCGGGAGAACGGAACGTTGCAATGAAACGGATCGCGGATATTATTTTTCGGGCAAAAGATGAACTGTGGTTGATTGATTCGTATTTTACGGATAAGGGGAGCGGGCTTCATCAGATGACAGACTGGCTTCGGCTGCTTGTCAATTCCGCTGCAGCAAGTAAAAATATCGTTTTTTATTGTAACAATGAAAGCAAGGCGCTAAATGCCACGCAGCTGGATAATTATGTGAAAGCGGATCCGGTCATTCAGGATGCTATGACTGCTCAAAAAAATAGTGAAGTACATTTGCTCCAGACGAAAACGGCGATCCATGACCGGTTTCTGATCATACGAAATGGTGATGAGTATATGGGGCTTGCGATAGGGACTTCTTTTAATTCTCTAAATTCGAATCATTACTGCATCCATACGCTTGCACATAAGGAGGCGAGGGAGGTCATTCAGACCTTATATGATTGGCTGCGGACGAATATAGCCGCTCAAGAGGACTGCAAACATGACAAACAATGATATAAAAACACTTGCGGAAGCATTGCGGCACAGCAAAGATGAAAAAGAATCGATGACAAAAATCAACAGGGTGCTTCGGAATAAAAGCTGCGCAACACTTATTGCGGAGTTTAAGCATTTGATGCCGGAAATGCAGGGGAAAGAAATCAACAAGGCACTTCTGGTATTGGTGTTGGCTATTTTACATAAAAATGTCAGTACTTTGGACAAGCTTCAAAAAGTATTGGTTTCAGAAGGTCTCATCCCTAATTTGTATGGGGCGTTATGCTCTTTTTTTAGCGGGAAAAGTTCTTCATTGAGCTTGAAAGTTGAACTGACGGATGGACAATTTCCCAACCGCTATGATTACATAACCCAGTTCATCGGACAATTTGCAGAGCGCGAAATCCGTGATGTACTATATGCGGTCAAAATCCTTGCCATGAGTGATCCGGAGAAATTTGAAGAGCTAGCTTTTAAAGACAGTACGCACATGATCCTGCTTAATATGGCGTCTTATGAGTTTGAGGGATTTCCATCAGATGCACTTATTGCAAGATTGATGAAGGATGGCAACGAGCTGCAAGCCAATATCGGATTTTATTTTGCGGTCTGGGATATTACGAGAGATGTTCAGGACTATACACAGTTAAGGCGTGATATGATCCTTCCGTGCAAAAAGACCAAGAAAGAAATTGATAAAAACACAGAAGATCACTTGGAAAAGTTTGATAAGTTTTATAGCGGATGTTCGGCAGACAGGAAAGCATCTTTGCTTGTAAACTATATTCTTGCTGAACGTGACTATCCAATCCAGTTCGGATATTGGCTGATGGAACCGGCTTTGCAAGATGTGCTGGTTACTGAGATAACATCGTCGGGTAAAATTACGAATTTGGATAAATTGTGCAAAATGGCACATCTTGTGCATGACTTTCCTTGCAGGGACAATAATGGAACCAGAGGAAAGAAGGACAAACTCTATGTTGCGATCGTGAGCGTCCTGAAAGGATTTGTTGCAGAGAGAAAGGGGATTTATTCCTGGGATGCTTCGCAGGAGGCAAATTTTCGAGAACTATGCCAGATTGTACCCAAAAGATATATGAAGCCTTTTAATAATTATCTGAAGAGAATGTCTGAGGCGCTGATGGTTTCAAAGCTAGATGAGATGGTGCGATTTTCTATATACCTTAAAGATAAGCAGTGCTATGATATATGTCAGGGAATGATGGCGGTAATGGATTAAAGGTTGACTTAGCCGTACGAACTATTTTATAATGTAAATTATAAAATGAGCCGTACGGCTAAAAATATTTTTGATACTATGACATAACGCCGTACGGCTTAATTCGGGGGGCGAAGCTTTATGAGGATAACAGATAGTAAGACTCTTGGTGACGTGATTAGAAAGCGAAGAAAAGAACTGCATTACACGCAGGCATATTTAGCGGAATTTACAGGTTTTAGTGTGAGTTTTATTTCGGATTTGGAGCGTGGAAAGACGACTGCGGAAATCGGAAAGACAATTATACTTATCAATTTATTGGGACTTGATTTATTGGTTGAGGAAAGAGGAGATGGGGCTTGATGAAGCATTTACAGGTCTTTATTGAAATAGCAGGTAAAC
>CAVDTR010000071.1:0-2676 GCA_963612015.1 Lachnospiraceae bacterium
TCATTGTTCCTAATTAAATCATGTATTCCTGAAAGCAGCATTTTAATCTCTGCATCAGAAAAAGCCCTTCCATTGATTTTCTTAATAGTGGGTCTGAAACGATTTAGGAATATCTTTGTATTGAAATCAACATTCGATGACTTCATAGACTGATAGTTATATCCAATCCGCAAAAACTGGAGTGACGCCGGTATCTTTACGCTGGCATCTTCGTTAAATGTTCTCGGCATTAACAAATACCTCCTTGCTTTTATTCTGACATAAAAGGGATGTAATTATTATACACTAAAAATAGAGTATCGCCATTACGATACATCAAAATACCACACATCAGCTGTCAAAGCAAAAGATTAACATCTCAAAAAAGGTGATGGAGCGAAAGAGCTTTCAGAATTTGTCGAGTTGGGCTGTTAGAATTTTATTGAGCGCAGACAGGACAAACGCAAATGAATATTTCCATAAATGTGTATCAATCATAAGCGTAAGTTAGGGTATACTCCAAATATAAAATGTTTGAATATATTCGCGAGGATGATACCATATATGTAGAGGAATTCTCACGGCTTGGAAGGTCCACTGCAGATCTCTTAGCAACGGTACAGCGCATCGAGGATATAGGAGCCAAATTTGTTAGTCTTAAGGAAAATTTTGATACTAAGACACCGGCAGGAAAACTTCAGATGACAATGATGGCAGCCATAGCGGAATTTGAGAGAGCTATGATACTGGAACGTCAGAGAGAAGGAATTGCCATAGCTAAGCTTGAAGGTAAATATAAGGGTCGTAAAGCTATTAATATACCTAACATTGGAGAATACTATGATAAGTATATGTCCAGGCAGGGATCAAAGGTATCTATAGCGAAAGAGCTTGGTATAAGTCGTATTACGCTGGATAAATTGTTTAATGAGTATAAAGATAGTGTGAAAGAAAGTAAGTCTTGAAAGATTTTTGTTAGTATTTGTGCCGCTGGCTGAAGACGGCGGAATGGAGATTAATATGCTAAATATCGAGTGATTGTAAAGTTTTGATCATAAAAAAAGCATCCGGCTTTTGGACCATATGCCATGGGTTATTTCCCGAAAAGATCGCTATGTGTCCCGGTTCTGGAAAGTGTTAAAACCAGAAGATCATGCTCAATACGGTAGACCAGCAGCCAGTCCGGCTGTATGTGGCACTCCCGATGTCCGATCCAGTCGCCTGTTAAGGCGTGATCTTTGTTTTTATCCGGCAGTGGTTCGCACGCTGCAAGCTTACGGACAATATCATCCAGAAGTTCAATATTGAGATGGCGCTTCATCGCCAGCTTGTAATCCTTTTTGAATTGATTTGTCCAGACAATGTCTAAGTGGTTCATGCCTTTAGTGCCTTTAGAGCTTCTTCAACATCGGAATAACGCTTCGCGGAAGGATCACGGGAAATGCGCTCTGCTTCCAGCATGGCTGCAATGGTTTCCTTGTTGGGCTGCTCTACGCGAACATCAAAGGGCATACCGCCTACACGGAGAGATTGACGCAGAAAGACATTGATGGCAGTGGTGAGATTCATGCCAAGCTCACTGTACAAAGCTTCACACTGCTTCTTAATATCGCTGTCCATGCGGACACTGAAATTGGTTGTGTTAGCCATAATGATCAACTCCTTTCATGACTATTGCACTTATATTATACATAGTATGCGTTGCAATATCAACTCATTAGACCTGGTTGGTTATTTAAGATTTATTGGGGGTTTTTGTTTTTTCGGAAGTTTGACACCCCAGATCGCTAAAAGCCTTGTATGGCTTTGTTTTTTTGTCAAATTTTGCGATTTTCTTGTGGCTATTTGTGGCTATGTGTGATATAATAAGGGGATGGAGGTGTTCCCTTATGAAGCTGACAGTAAGCAAATCAAAGAATTCCGCATCATTTTATGTGCAGAAAAGCATCCGCAAGCCAAACGGCTCTACTACAACTGTTACTGTTGAAAAGCTCGGCAACATAGATGAGGTAAGAACCAAAGCAGGTGGTAAAGATCCTTATGTCTGGGCACAGGAATATGTGAATGAATTAAATCGCAGAGAATATGAAGAGCGAAAGTCAGTAATAGTAAGCTACTCTCCATCAAAGCTTGTCTCTAAGGATGAGCAGCACTCCTACAACTGCGGATATCTGTTTCTGCAGGATATATACTATAAGCTCGGTCTTAACAAGATATGTGATGATATACAGAGCCGTCATTCATTTGAGTATGACTTAAATGAAATCCTTTCAAAGCTTGTTTATTCACGGATTATATATCCCTCATCAAAGCTGAGTACTTATGTACAGTCAAAGAAATTTATTGAGCAGCCTGATTTCGATCTTCATAACATCTACAGGGCGCTGTCGGTTTTGGCTTCGGAAAATGATTACATACAGTCAGAGCTCTACAAAAACAGTGCAAAGGTCACAGAACGAAACAGCTCTGTCCTGTACTACGACTGTACTAATTTTTTCTTTGAGAAGGAAGAAGAGGACGAGCTTAAGAAATACGGCAAGAGTAAACAGCACCAGCCCCTTCCTATAGTTGGCATGGGTTTGTTTATGGACGGTGACGGTATCCCATTAGCCTTTGATATATACCCCGGCAACAAGAATGAACAGCCTACATTAAAGCCTCTTGAGCAAAAGGTAATAAAGGACTTTGAACTTGGAA
>CAVDTR010000072.1:0-2576 GCA_963612015.1 Lachnospiraceae bacterium
ATTCGTAAAACTGCTATTCTCAACGCTTCAAAAATTCGGCAGATTGGTGCTTTGGGAAGCTGTGTTCATTTTAGAATTACATTCTGCGGAAACTCAAGCTTCCAGTCATTACCTATTGCAAATGTGTTACAGAATTGTTACAATTCATTTGTACTTAGCTAAGACAAATAAAAAATAAGGAGGACAATACTGTGTGTTACGTTTTCATCAATAGCTGTTCCGAGTTATTTAACAATCTTTGCAATTTCTTTAAATTCGGTTGCTAATATTTAAGTAGAAAAAGCGTAAGCCTTGATAAGCTCCCAAGTTTTGGGATACTTATCAAAAAGGCTTACGCTTTTTTCTGTTCTGATGTACTTATTTACTTTTACGGTTCTCACGGATGCTTAATTTCCCAAGTGCCGCTTGTCTTTAGTATTCCTATCGTTTTAGTGATATTTAATTGTTTACATTATAAAAGCAGCGGATATTTTTATAAATACCCGCTACTATACCGATTGTTGATTATTAATAGGCTGTGTTTATAACAAGATATGTCCGATTCAGAGGTCAGCGTCCAGTTTCCGGTAAACCGTAAAATGCATCGTCAGAAAACATGCCAGCCCACCGATCAGATTTGACACCGGCTCCGCTAAGAATACTCCCATGACACCGATTGTCGGGATCATCGGGAACAGATAGGTAAGCGGAACGACAATGATGACCTTGCGAAGCAATGAGAAAAAGATCGCCTGCTTTGACTTACCGAGTGCCTGAAAGGTCGTCTGCCCCGTAAACTGGAACGCCATAAAGAAAAAGCCAAAGAAGTACACCTGCATGCAGCGCACGGTGAGCGGAAGCAGCTCCTCATCGCGGTTAAAGATCATGACAAACTGATTCGGAAACGCCATCGTCATTCCCCACGCAAACAGCGTATACACAAGCAGTATAATTGCCGTATACCGGATTGTCTGCTTTACCCTCTTGTATTTTCTCGCACCATAGTTAAAGCTCATGACCGGCTGTGCGCCATTTCCAACACCAGAAACCGGCATGTGGATCACCTCGCGGACTGAATTGATGATCGTCATTGCCGCGATGTACATGTCACCGCCGTACCGCGCAAGATTGATATTGCACACCATCTGCACAAGGCTGTTTGTCACAGACATCGTAAAACCTGACAAACCAAGCACAAGGATCTTCTTTACCCTCGCAGCCCGAAGCCGCATATACCGGAAATCCAGCCGTATCGTCGCCTTTTTCCCCGTCAGGAAAAGAATCGTCCAGCCTGCCGCAACAAACTGTGAAATAACCGTTGCAAGCGCGGCTCCCTGCACTCCCATGCTCATTTTAAAAATAAAGACCGGATCGAGTATCAGATTGCAGACCGCCCCGATGGAGACCGTCATCATTCCGATACTGGCAAATCCCTGCGCGTTGATGAACGCATTCATTCCAAGACTTAGCATCACAAACAATGTGCCGAGCAGATAGATGGACAGATATGCGTCGGCATACGCATAGATCCGGTCGCTTGCGCCAAGCAGGTACAGCATCGGGCGCTTTACAAGAAACATAGCTCCGCTAAAGACCAAACCGATCAGCACCAGAAGTGAAAAAGAGTTGCCGAGGATCGCCTTTGCCTCCTCCGTATTTCCTTTTCCCCTCTCTATGGAAAATAGCGGCGCCCCACCCATTCCGACCAGATTGGCAAAAGCGATCGCAAGCGTGCACACCGGGAATGCCACTCCAAGCCCAGTCAGCGCATCCGTCGCATGCTCCGGTATTCTTCCGATAAATACGCGGTCGATAATGTTGTATAGAATATTGACAAACTGTGCCAAGGTCATCGGCAGTGCGATCCGTGCCATGTGCGCCAGTATGCTGCCCTTTGAGAAATCGTTGTTGATCGTCATAACTTACTTCGGCAGTGTGCCGTTCCTTTCATACCCCATATATTTAGCACCTTTTGGGGCATCCGTCAAGGCAGTGGGAAACAGATTATGTCCTCATTGACAGATTTCTTCCATGCGCGTAAAATATTTTTCATAGAATTTTAGTCCATTTAAAGTTGTCCTATACAGACCACCAGATTCGTAACCACCATTTCAAGGGAGGTTGTTGCCTATGATACGCGTTTTGTTATATTTAATGTTTTTTCCAATCATCATAATTGTTAAAATAATCGGATGGGTATTTTCATGTATCATCGGGATTTTTAAGCTGATCGGATTAGCAGATATTTTTAAATAAAAGGCAATGCTCACTACAATTTAACAGAAAAAACGCATCACAAAAGTGATGCGCTCTAAGCAGGGGATGAGAGAATCGAACTCCCGCCAAAGGTTTTGGAGACCCCTATCATACCATTTGACCAATCCCCTATATTATAAAAATGACGCTTTGAAACGTCATAATTATCATAGTATATCTAATTCAATAATGCAATGGTACTTTTGCATTACCTGTACCTTCAAAACTTCATACAGCATTGAGAAACACGTTCTTCTTCTTTGATTAAGCCCTCGACCGATTAGTGACAGTCAGCTACACACGTTGCCGTGCTTCCACCTCTGCCCTATCTACCTTGTAGT
>CAVDTR010000073.1:0-2492 GCA_963612015.1 Lachnospiraceae bacterium
ATAATCTGAACTTTTACGCAAACATTCCTGATGCCGCAATCTTTTTGACAGCCTCGATCGCCACATCATAGCTTATATCTTCTTCCAGGATACGGGCAGTTATGTTTTCATAATCCGCTTTATATATTTCCTTCTCTATCAGAACGTTCAAGAGTTCCGGTAAATTCACATCAGGTTGTGCCGACGGACAGATTTTTGTCTCAGCTCTCACTTTACGTACTTCCCTGACAAGCGCCTTAAATTCATCCGTTTGCGGAACGATTTGGAGCAGCTTATAAATATCATAAATATGGCGTGAATGCTTTTTCACCCGATTCTGCATATAGTAGTCACAAATAGCAAATACCTTGTCTGCTAAAGTACGATCTAACCCCTGTACTTTCATCTCAAAAGGATCCAAACAGTAATTTTCAAGCTCTTCCGACGCTTCCTCTTCCATCATATCTCCGATATAGCTATGAACCGGAA
Organism: Lachnospiraceae bacterium; assembly: GCA_963612015.1. Classification (GTDB taxonomy): domain Bacteria; phylum Bacillota; class Clostridia; order Lachnospirales; family Lachnospiraceae; genus Roseburia. The sequence goes on from CAVDTR010000073.1 coordinate 469, forward strand.
GCACGATCGTAGGAAAGGACACTTCTGCAAAAGAGGTTTCCATCAGCACTGCAGTCTGTACAGCCGTATCCGGTTCTGAAAGCACGGATCGATACTCCAATATATATCGATTATAACTTCTTCGGCTTCGTGTTTCATTGATATTAGGGATAGACATTCCTAATTTTACCGATATATCCTTAATGGATTCCTTCAGCTTTTTCATCTGTCCCTGTGACAATTTGGAGTCTATCGTAATATCAATATCCTCAGAAAAGCGTTTGATTATCTTATGGCACTTAGAAAGAGATGTACCGCCTTTAAATACAATAAAATCCTGACTCTGCGACAACGCACGCAGAATCATCGTCACATAATAATCCTTCTCCGCAACAATCGGCAGAACACGAAAGTATTCACTTGCCAGATTTATCGCATTTGTAAATTCTTCTCTATCCTCATGCAGATACGCCATTTAACAACCCCACCTCATACATATTTTTGTAGATCCGTTCCGGATAATACGGCAAGAATTTCTTCATGTCGTCAAATCCTATGCTTTTCTTTTTCATATAACAGAGCAAGCGTTTGGTCAATTCCTCGCCATCTACTTCTGTGATATCCACAACTTCCTTTAATAAATCCAGAAACTGAAGCGTTGCCGCATTTTTCTCATCTACCTCGCAGCAGGGTCTGCGTAAGATCACACGTAAATTTGCCAATTTGGTTTCCCTATACTCCGTTGTAGCTTTATTTGTGTAAATCTCGTATACACTTGAGATCTGTGTCGTCAATCCCAACTGGTTTGCAAATAGAAGTCCTCCAATATAACCACAGCAGTTTTCCCCATCTGTCAGATATTTTTTTCTGACAACATCATTAACCGACAGGACAGATCCCGAACGAAACATAGACTTCTTAGGAATGTAATATATCCCTGAATCAAAGCGCTTCAACTGCCCAGCTTCTGTCAGTTTCTTCATCTGTTGCCGAACAGACACTGCTTTCATACCGGGAATGTTCAATTCGGACAAAAAGATTGGTTCATTCAATTGATAATTTTCTTCCAAGTAGTTATACACGTCATTCATCAAAGCCATTCTCTCTGTCTCCCTTTGATACTTTTTAGAAATATGATATTTCTACATTGTTATTATGTATCAAAGGGATCATAATTGCAAATCCTTTTTCATTACTGTCAGATCGTTACTGTCAGACATTGACCAGGCAAGCAAATACAGCGATGCGATCGCACAGAACAAAAAAAAGCCCGCGGGCTTCAAAAAAAAGCCGCGGACTTTCTATATAACTCTATTATGCTCTGGAAAGATACTCACCGGTTCTGGTATCTACCTTGATCAGCTCGCCCTGCTCGATGAACAGCGGCACCTTAACCTGTGCACCGGTCTCAACGGTAGCGGGCTTGGTAGCGCCGGTAGCGGTGTTGCCCTTTACGCCGGGCTCTGTCTCGGTAACCTGCAGAACTACGTTCAGCGGGGGCTCGATAGCATATGCATTGCCGTTGAAGGAGCAAACCTTAACGACTTCATTCTCCTTAACGAAATCAAGGGAATTGCCTACCACTTCCTTGGTCAGGTCGAGATTCTCGAAAGTCTCGCTGTCCATGAAGTAGTACATATCGCCGTCATTGTACAGATAGGTGTGATCCTTTCTGTCAATTCTTACTAAGGGGAACTTAGCCTCAGGCTTTAAGGAATCTTCTACGGTGGTATTGGTGATGATATTCTTAAGCTTGGTTCTTACGAAAGCAGCACCTTTGCCGGGCTTTACGTGCTGGAACTCGATAATCTGACATACTTTTCCGTTGTAATCGATGGTCATGCCGTTCTTAAATTCATTTGCTGTGATCATTCTGAAACACTCCTTCTGATGTATTTTCACACTATCGCGCCGCTCCCACATATCTGGCGGCAGGAGAAGTGCGCCGTATAATTCCATAATAGTTTATACTATGCGTTTTTCTTTTTCAACTATTTTTTTGCATCCAGGATGTAATCGATGGCTTCCAGATAACCGTCTAAGCC
>CAVDTR010000074.1:0-2160 GCA_963612015.1 Lachnospiraceae bacterium
TTGAATACGGAAAAGAGGTTACGATCGGGGATAATGTGTGGCTGGGAGGAAATACCGTAGTGTGTCCCGGCGTGCATATCGGAGATAACGTGGTAATCGGTGCCGGAAGTGTTGTCACAAAGGACATTCCTGCATGGTCGATTGCCGCTGGAAACCCATGCCGCGTCATCAGAACAATAACAGATAATGACAAAAGAAAACTGTTCCACAACGAAGAAATTGACGATGAAGCATGGAATATGATACAGGGACGTTCCTTTTGACACACGGAGCGCCCATTGACACACGGAGTCGCTCCCTCTACATACATAGAAAGGGTGATGTGCGTGCTTAAACACACGCATATCACCCTTTTACTGTTGTTTGTTTACTTCCCCCTAGTGCGACAGCAGTGCATAAACGTGCTCGGCATCGAAGGCGACAGACGGCACCTTGTCGACCTCGATCTGGTAAAGTGCATTTGCCGCCATGTGCTCGGCAGCCTGCTCCAAGTCACGGATACCGGAGGTGTTCTTGTGCATCTCGATCACTGCGTCAAGCCCGTCATCCGTCACGATGCATTCGCCGTCATGCAGACCGAGGCGCTTTAGCACCTTCGGGAGTGCAAACTGCGAAAAGATGATCTTCTTCTCCTCCGGCGTGTAATCCGGAAGCTCGATCACCGCAAAACGCGACATCAAAGGTGCGCTGATCTGGCTCTTATCATTGGCGGTAGCGATCGGATATACACCGACCGTCGGGATCATGCACTCCATGTAATTGTCAGTAAAACCAAGGTTATCAAGCAGTGTCAGCAGAACATCCGCAGGATTGCCGTTGCCCTTGCCGGAGTTCGCCTTGTCCAGCTCGTTGATGATGAATACGAGATTGGAGGAAGCTGCAACGGAAAAAGCCTCCATGATAATGCCCGGCTTGGCGTTGGAGTAGATGCGGGAGCTTCCGGTCAACTGCTCCGGATCATTGATCGAACTCATATCAAGCGTTGTCCACGGAAGTTTGAGGATACGCGCCACCGCGTAGGCAATCTGGGACTTTCCGGTTCCGGCAGGACCGACTAAAAGCAGACCGTATGCAGGCAGCGTGTGCGTGCGGTTGATCTGGATGATTGTCTCCATGATACGCTGCTTTACGCGCTCCATGCCATACAGTTCTTCATCGAGAATGCGGCGCGCTTCCACAGGATCGATCGATTCAAAATAGTTGTTTTTCCACTGGATATTCATCATGATGGACAGGGCGCGCTGCGCGTGGCGGCGCTCCTCCGCGGTAACCTCATGTGAGCGGGCAACCGCAAGATTTCTTCTCGACCAGAGGCGGATATTGTCCGGCATCGTCCGTCCGGCGCAATTCATAAAATCCGTGATACTCTGCAGGCTGGTTAGCTTCATCTCATCGCCCGTCTCGTCCTGCTCCTCGTCCTCCTCTTCCTCGGAAGGCGCATTGCTTGCAAGAAGCCGCTCGATCATAAACTGCAAAAATCCATCCTCCGCTGAGAGCTTGCTTCCACCGCCGAACGCAGTCTCGCGGATCTTGTATACCGCATACCCATCCGGGCGGTTCTCACCGGACAGGCGAACCTTGATGTGGTTCTCGCCAAGCCAGCGCAGCAGGCTGGTAAAACGCGCGTCAATTTTTAAAATATCCGCACTGACCGTCCCATTATCGGTATCGAACTCAAACGAAGTCCGCTTTACCGGATTCGTGAACACGCCGCAGGAATGATGCAAAAAGTTCTGCGAACCATTCTCAAGCACCATGATCGGGTGTTCCGCGGACGGACTCGACTCATTGGATGCAAACACAGTATATGTGCAGACACTCGCCTGCTTACTATCCGCTCCGTTAAAATCAAAAACTGGCATAAAAATACTCCTCTCCCTAACGAATATGTAGACCGGCAGTTGCAAAACATATCCGCATCCTGTCGGTAAAACACTATTTTTCTGCTTTGCCCTTTATGAGAAAAGCGATTCCACAATAATTGCAGAAATTCTTTCAACCGATCCGGCGGTGATAAGGTTATGTCTTTTGTTGGCTTTGACACTCCCCGCCCGACTGTCCGTGGCAGAAAGATTGCACTCAAACTTTTTAGTTCTTCTAAGCGGGCGTTTTTGTGAAGTTGATATTAGAGCATGCCCTTCAAAACTCGCTTTTTACGTT
>CAVDTR010000075.1:0-2119 GCA_963612015.1 Lachnospiraceae bacterium
ATTGAATTGTACTGATAAAAGCCCGAATACGGGCGAATGCCAGATACGTTCATTCGTTCTCCTTGATACATTCATTAGTTCATTATACTAACATCTTCTTCAATTCATTCATAAAAGTATTCACATCTTTAAATTCTCTGTATACGGATGCGAATCTTACATAAGCAACCTGATCAAGATCCTTCAGCTTATCCATGATAAGCTCTCCGATCACCGTACTCTCGACCTCTTTCTCCTCCAGATTGAAGATCTCTGTCTCCACATCATCGATCATCCGCGTGATCTGCTCGGTCGATACCGGACGCTTGTGACATGCACGAAGAACACCGCCCTCAATCTTGGAACGGTCATACTGCTCTCTGTTATTGTCCTTTTTGATGATGATCAGCGGGATCGTCTCCACCTTCTCGTATGTGGTAAAGCGCTTTCCACAGTCATCGCACAAACGCCGTCTGCGGATCGAATTGTTATCATCTGCCGGTCTTGAATCAATAACTCTGGTATTCTCACTGCTGCAAAATGGACACTTCATCTAATGACCTCCGTACATTTACAAACATGCATATACTTATATATAGTTAAGTATAACTTTCCTTAATTTCAATGTCAACGGCGAAAAAGTCTTAAATTTTCTTTCGCATTTCCTTATCATTAAAGTCTACAAGTATTATATCGGGTCCAATCCGGATAACTTTACACCACGGGATGAAAAATTCGCAGTCACGCCCCCAGAATCCCATGTATTTTCCCGGTCCCGGAATGATCAAAGCCACGATCGTTCCGCACTCTGTGTCGATCTCTAAGTCACGGACACTCCCCAAGCATTTGCAGTCGTTAATATTGATGACCTCGCGGTCACACAAACAGGAAAAACGTATTTTTTGTTCCATTGTCCGCCCAGCCTCTTTTCTTTGTAATATCCTATGAGTGCAAACCGCGCATCTATACATTGTCCGGGGAATTTTATGCGTAAAAAAAGAAGCCACACTTGCGATGCAGCTTCTCCAGGTCTCTTATGTAACTTCTATTTTTATACATTAAAACGGAACAGGATTACGTCTCCGTCTTTTACAACGTAGTCCTTGCCTTCCATGCCAACGATTCCCTTTTCTCTTGCGGCTGCGAGGCTTCCATTGTCGAGCAGATCCTGATAGTTGACAACCTCTGCCTTGATAAATCCGCGTTCAAAATCCGTATGTATCTTTCCGGCTGCCTGCGGTGCCTTGGTTCCCTTTTTGATCGTCCATGCACGGCACTCATCCTCTCCGGCAGTGAGGAAGCTGATCAGTCCAAGCAGGTCATAGCTCTCTGCAACGAGCTTGTCCAGACCGCTGCTCTCAACGCCAAGGTCAGAAAGAAATTCTGCCTTTTCCTCATCGGAAAGCTCGGATAACTCCTCCTCCAATTTGGCGGATACAACGAAGCACTGTGATCCTTCTTCCGCTGCCAGCTTGCGGACTGCTGCAACATGCGGGTTGGAATTGCCGTCATCTGCTAGATCATCCTCCGCTACGTTTGCCGCATAGATAGTCGGCTTTGCGGTAAGCAGATTGTAGCTGTTAAACCATGCCTGCATATCCTCATCATCCGGCACTTCAAAGGTTCTCGCCATCTTGGTATTCTCAAGGTGTGCCTTTACTGCTTCAAGCAGCTCCAGCTCCTTTGCAAGTGCCTTGTCCATGCGCGCCTGCTTTGCAACCTTCGCGATACGTCTCTCCAAGATCTCAAGATCGGAGAAAATCAGCTCGATGTTGATCGTCTCGATGTCTCTTGCCGGATCAACGCTTCCGTCAACATGAATGACATTCGTATCCTCGAAGCAGCGCACTACATGAACGATTGCGTCTACCTCACGGATATTTGCAAGGAACTGATTTCCAAGTCCCTCACCCTTTGATGCACCTTTTACCAGTCCTGCAATATCTACAAATTCGATTACCGCAGGCGTAACCTTTTTCGTGTGGTACATCTCTCCAAGCAATTCGATACGCTTGTCCGGAACCGCAACGATACCAACATTCGGGTCAATGGTTGCAAACGGATAATTGGCAGCTAATGCACCTGCTTTTGTAAGCGAATTGAATAATGTACTCTTTCCGACGTTCGGAAGTCCAACGAT